>JABGPG010000180.1:0-14872 GCA_018645085.1 Deltaproteobacteria bacterium | reverse complement strand
TGCTGCGTTGTCAGTCAGGAAACTGGGAATATATTCTTGGCCGTCAAGCAGTGACTTTCGGTGGAATGTCAGTCAATCCAACTGATGTTTTCTCGCCCGTTTCTTTCAAAGCGCTGGATCAGGAATTCCGACCTGGTGTGGATGCTTTACGGATTATTGGTGGTTTGGGTGAAACAGCAGAAATTGAAGCAGGATTTTTGACTGGAAAAAACGCAGACTCCGCAAAAAATGGAGCATATCTTAGATCGCATTTTCTGTTAGGAACTACAGACTTAACACCCATTCTGGCAGGTTTTCAAAAAAATAAATTGCTTGGTTTAACTTTGCAGACTGAATACGGACAGTTAGGTTTTGTCTTTGACGGAGCAGTGATTATTCAGCGTAAATCTGCTCAGCAAACATCTGCGGAAATGCCTGACAAATGGACAGCATGGACTCTTGGTCTGAATTTACAATGGAATGAAAATCTTTTCACAATGCTGGACTTTCATCATAATCCCATGGGAACAACAAAGCCGAGTGAATACCTGACTAATGCAGCTTCAGTTATTTATCAGGAATATCCGCAGTCGCTGCTGGGACAGGATTATTTGCTGCCCTCACTGGTTTACCAGCTGTCACCACTTTGGTCTTTGAGCAGTTCAGTCATTTCAAACATTAACGACGGTTCATTCATTAACACTTCTCAGTTGGAATGGAGCATTACGGAGGATTCGCTGCTTTCCGGAAGTTTTATTCTGGCTTCTGGTAAACAATCTGCATTGTCTGCAGAGAAACAATCTGAATTCGGAGACTCTCCAAATTCGTTTCAACTTGTGTTCAATCATTATCGTTAAAGGGCAGACAATATGGAAAAACCAGCAAAAAGAGTAATCATGATTTCCGGAGCAAACAGAGGTATCGGCAGAGCGATTGCGGAAAAACTTTTGGGGGATGGTTACTTGTTGAGTTTGGGTGTACGTAATCCGGGACAACTTCCGCAAACACTTGCATCCGCAGCTGAATCACAACTGCTCTGTCATAGTTATGATGCACGTGACCGCGAATCTGCAAAAAGCTGGGTTGATGCAACTGCAGAAAAATTTGGCGGGATTGACGGGCTGGTTAATAATGCCGGAATTCTGCACACCAACGGTTTGGAAGACGATGCAGAAGATTTACTGGATGATATGTGGGAAGTCAATGCCAAGGCACCGTTGCGCTTAACACGGCTAGTATTCCCATATCTGCGTATATCAGGTTCCGGACGTGTTATAGATATAATCTCCATGTCCGGAAAACGGGTCAAGGGCGACTGGGTTGGCTATTCAATGAGCAAATACGCGGCTATGGCTGCTTCACAAACAGCACGACTCAAAGGTTGGGATGACGGCATCAGAGTCACAAATATATGTCCTGGTTTCGTACAAAGCGACATGACAGTTGAAAATGCTCCTTCGTTTCCGCAGGAAAATATGTCACGTCCGGAAGATGTCGCGCAAGTCGTCAGTACTTTACTCCTCCTTACAAATGAATCAGCAGTTCCTGAGATAACAATGAATTGTGTTTTTGAAACTCTTTGATCATCTAAATGGAATTGTATTTGTTTTTTTGCTACAACTCTCTAGAATTATATACAGGGAAAAAACAGCTCAGTTTAAATATATGATTAATACCGTTTTATAATTACAGACGAGCTTTTTAGCAGCAACATTAGTATTAACTGAAATTTTGAAGATTATTAAAAATAATTAATGCATATTATTTTACTGGGACCACCTGGTTCAGGGAAAGGCACCCAGGCTCAAAAAATAACAAGTGAATACGGTTATGTTCAGCTTTCCACCGGAGACATGCTCCGGGCAGCCTGCAACTCCGGATCTAAAATTGGTCTGGAGTTAAAAGCTGTGATGGACGGCGGCAATCTGGTTTCTGATGATATCGTGGTTGGAATTGTCGAGGAACGTATCTTTCAAAATGACTGTGCCGCTGGTTATATGCTTGACGGGTTTCCGCGAAACAAGGTGCAGGCAAAAAAACTTGATGCTATGCTTGCCGTCCAAAATCAACAGATTGATATAGTTCTGCGTTTGCTGGTGGACGATGACATTGTGGTCCGTAGGATTGCCGGTCGTCGTTTTCATGTAAAGAGTGGAAGAAGCTACCATGTTGAATTTAATCCTCCTCAAATTGCCGGTAAAGATGATCTCACCGGTGAACCACTGACTCAGCGTGCGGATGATAATGAAGTGATTGTGCAGTCCCGACTTAACATCTACCGTGAGCAAACAGAGCCTTTAGTTAAATATTATGAAGAAAAAGGTGTTCTCGTTTCGATAGACAGTTTTGGCACTCCTGATGAGATTTTTACTAAAATCAAGACCGCTCTGGATCAATAATCTTTCCGAATTATCAAAATGTTTCTGTAATACAAGGTTGAAAGATCCTGTTATGAAACTTCCCGCTTTGCTGTTATAATCAATAATTATAGAAATTATATGCGGTTTTTTCTATGACAGCTTGGCGGCATGATTTACTCAAAACTTCACTTTCAAAATTTCCTGTGACAGCTGAAATAGGAATTAAGGCAGCAGAGTCTCTGGATTGCATAAAGATCCTGCAGGTAGGCTTATCAATGCCACAGCACTGCATCATTCAGCCACACTTGTAAACTCAGCTAAATTAATCCTGTCTTAGTACTGGCCGTTAAAGAGCTGGGATGTGAGAGAATAAAATAATTGTAACATAAATGAAAACTGACCCAAAAATACATGATGTCCTCGTGATTGGCGGAGGACATGCCGGTTGTGAAGCAGCATTGGCTGCAGCGAGGATGGGTGCGGAAACCGTGCTCGTTACGCTGTCACGTGATACGATTGCACAAATGTCGTGTAATCCTGCAATTGGTGGAATCGGCAAGGGTCATCTGGTTAAGGAAATTGACGCTCTGGGCGGAGAAATGGGAAAGGTCGCCGATGCAACAGGAATCCAGTTCCGTGTGCTCAATGCTTCACGTGGTGCAGCTACTCGCGGATCACGCTGTCAGTCAGATTTTATGGCGTATAAAACAGTCATGCGGCAGATTCTGGAGAGTCAGTCCGGACTCAAAATTGTTGAAGGTCTGGCAGAGGAATTATTATTTCAAGGCAATCAAGTGATCGGTCTGCGTACTGAGAATGAAGAGCATTTTGCGCAAACAGTTATTATCACCACAGGAACATTTCTCAATGGCCTGATTCACCGCGGAAAAGAACGTGTCGATGCCGGAAGAGTGGAGGAACCTGCTGCAAAAAAATTATCACTTTCACTGGCTAATCAGTCTCTCAAACTGGGACGGATGAAAACTGGTACTCCCGCGCGGCTTGACAAACGTAGTATCGACTGGAGTCAACTTGGATTACAACCTGGAGACGAACAGCCGAAAAAATTCTCTTTCTGGGATTCAGAGATTCTGCTTCCGCAAGTGCCGTGTCATATTGCCTACACAAATGAACGTACGCATCAGATAATCAAAAACAATCTGGGAAAGTCTGCACTTTACGGTGGTGAAATAACTGGGATCGGTCCGCGTTACTGTCCCTCAATTGAAGATAAGATTGTTAAGTTTGCAGACAAAAACCGGCACCAGGTTTTTATGGAACCAATGGGTTATGCTGAAGATAGTTTGATGATTTATCCTAATGGTCTGTCTACCAGTTTGCCGACCGATGTTCAGCTTGAATTTTTACGCAGCATTGAGGGGCTTGAAAAAGTTGAAATCATTGAACCTGGTTATGCAATTGAATACGATATGCTTGATCCAACTCAACTGAAAGCGACACTTGAATTAAAAGCAGTTAAAAATTTATATCTTGCAGGACAAATAAACGGTACTACAGGTTATGAAGAAGCAGCTGCGCAAGGTTTGATGGCAGGAATAAACGCAGTTTTAAAAGTGCGCAAAAAGGAACCCTTTATCTTGCAGAGAAATGAAGCCTATATTGGTGTGATGATAGATGATTTGATCACACGCGGCGTAATAGAACCATATCGGATGTTCACCTCAAGAGCAGAGTACAGGCTGCATTTACGCGAAGACAATGCCGATTCACGCTTGAGTAAAAAAGGCTGGGAACTTGGAGTACTGCCGGAAAAATGCTATCAGCAGTATCAGCAAAAACAACTGCAAATTAATAAACTGTCCGGACTGCTAAAAGCAAAAAAGATTACTCCTATTCCAGCAGTTCAGCAAGAATTGCTGCAGCTTGGTGAATCACCGCTGAAAACTGCGGCAAAGCTGGCAGATTTATTGAAACGTCCAAAACTAAATATTGAACGTATACGTGACTGTGATACCATTGGCGGTGAAATAGACTGGAACGAGTATGCTGTTGTGGTGCGTGAACAGGTTGAAATAGAGATAAAGTATGCAGGTTATTTGACAAGACAGGATCAGGAATTAAAACACATTAACCAACTCGACAGAATTGCTCTTCCGGAAGAACTTCAATTATCAAAAATTCCAGGACTTTCACGTGAGGTGCTTGAAATATTAGCTAAAACAAAACCTGACACACTTGGGCAAGCCAGCCGTATTATTGGTATGACACCTGCGGCAATTACTATTTTACGTGTTCATTTACGTTCCAGAAAAGCAGCTTAAACCTCTGATCGATGTCAAATTTAATCAGCGCTTCCGCATCACACCGCCACGGAGTAATCAGTGTTTTGGTCGCCCTGCCCTTTGTTAGCTTGACCGGCCTGTTTGGCAAATTTTTAACTCTTACTCCATTATTGATTGTACAGGGAAGGACTATATTTGCCTTTGGAACACTGCTGATTGTATTGTTCGTTATGCGTAAAAAAATCTTTTTCCGGGATTATCGTGAATGGCTCTGGCTGATGGTTAGTGGAACTATCCTTGGAGTACACTGGATTGCGTTTTTTGAGGCAATTCAAGTTTCAACAGTAGCAATTGGATTACTCTCTTTTGCGAGTTACCCTTTATTCACTACTCTGCTGGAACCGCTTTTTTTCAAAGAAGTATTGCGGCGCAAAAATGTGATTGCGGCATTGATCGTGATTTGCGGATTAGTGATGATGGCCACTTCAACAGAGGATCCGAATGCGATTATTTCCGGCTCAGTAATAAAAGGATTGTTGTGGGGACTTGGAGCAGGATTTGGTTTTGCTGTTCTGACTCTGCTGAATCGCGGTCATGTGCGTAATCATTCACCATTGTTGCTAACCTGTTGGCAAAACGGCTTTGCCGCGTTGGTGCTCCTTCCATGGTCTTTGTCTGAATCATGGATAATTAGTGGAAGAGACTGGGGATTACTGTTCATTCTTGGTGTGATTTGTACAGTTGGAGGGCACACCTTGCTGATCAACGGTTTGCGCCATGTTCAGGCTCAGGTTGCAAGTTTACTTATCGCCGGTTTGGAACCGGTCTTTGCCATCGTCTTTGCGCTATTTCTGCTGGGGGAAGTTCCTTCATTGCAAACTATGCTCGGTGGTTTATTGATTGTCGGCACCACGTTTTTAGTAACCAGCAGGGCTACCTAAATAATAAATCCATTGACAGATTTTATAAAAACACAACTAGAATAAAATGAAAACAGAAGCTGAAAAAAAGAACGAGAGAGATGCTGCTAAGCCAAACTCCGTAAAATTCATTCCTGCTGCTGATTTGTCTAAAACGCCAATTGGCGTAAGAAGAAAATCAACAAAAACACCAGAAACGGAAGCAGAGGATTTGAAGTACAAAGGCGGAAGAGATGCTAAGTTTTCGGATTCAGGATCTTCAAATTACAAAGGCGGAAGAGATTCTAAGTTTTCGGATTCAGGTGATTCAAAGTACAAAGGCGGTAGAGATGCTAAGTTTTCGGATTCAGGTGATTCTAAGTACAAAGGCGGAAGAGATTCTAAGTATACGGATTCGGGTGATTCAAAGTACAAAGCTGGAATAGATGCTAAATTCTCTGAGGAAAACACATCAACAGAAAAAAAGTTTACTCAACTTCCCTGGAAAAAACAGAGCAATGTTTGGAACAAAACTGAAGATGAATATACTTTTGGCCCGCCTCCTAAAACCAATAAATTTTTAAAACAGCGGAGATCTGCATCCCAAAAAGCTATGAGCAGTGAATCTTTTGGTGAACAGGGAAAACTGATGCTTGACGCACTGCGGATCCCGGAAAACAGTCGAAATTTATACGATGTCACCCATGGCTTCCATCCTTACCCAGGACGTTTTCATCCGGATTTACCGAAAATATTACTTAAGCAATTTCCAGCCGGAAGTAAAGTTTTTGATCCTTTTATGGGCGGTGGTACTGTTTTACTGGAAGGTTTATTATGGCAGCATCAAGTACTGGGGAATGATCTCAGTCCGGTCGCTAATATGGTGGCGAAGGAGCGTTGCCGCTGGATTTCAGAAAAAAATGCCGGTCGTGTCTGGCAGGCATTTGAGGAGGTCAGTGAACGTGTCAAAACCAGAAGTTTTGAAAAACGGAGTGTAGAGCGTCGTCATATAAACTGGCTAAATAAATTTCACCCACCGTATCTGTTTGTTGAACTATTACACTGGATTGATGGTATTGAAAATTTACGCAGCGTAAATGAACGTGATACTTTACGTGCAGTATTTTCAAGTTTGATTGTTAAATTTTCCAACAAAATATCAGAAACTTCTGATTTCACTAAACCGCCAACTTTTCCAAAAGGTGCAGTTGGGAAATGGATGGAGCGTAAAACTCAGGAATTGCTCAAAAATCAACTTGAACTGGCCAAAAAAATTCCTAAAACTTCTCCTGCAACAATCTGGAACGAGAATATTTCAACACTGGAAGGTCCTGAAGAAAATTCGATCGACTGCACAATCACAAGTCCACCTTTTCCTGGCACATATGATTATCTTGATCTGCATGAACTCCGGATGAAGTGGCTTGATTTTCCCACAGATCAAATGTCATCGGGAGAAATAACGAACCGTAATTATACACCAAGACAGTGGAAACAGGTTTTTCGTGAATTTATGCTCAAATTAAGACGCTGGACTGCAGAAGAAGGAGTTTGTTATCTGCACTTAGGTGACTGGTTGGAGAGTGGTGAACGTGTCAGTGGCTTGGAATTTACACAAAAATACTCTGACAGTGTAGGCTGGCAAGTAGTGGGAAGTGCCTCAGTTCAGCGTGAAATTTTTGATGCAAATTTGCGTCAAGCTTTTGGAGAATCCGGAAAGTGGGAACACCTTATTATGTTACGTCAGTGAGGAAAATATCAGTCTTCTTTTTTGCTCACTCCTTTGTCCGGATCAATGAGGAGTGTGCGGTTCCTGCCTAAATTGAGAATTTTCAATACTAAATGACCTTCAGTCACATCATCAAAACCTTCACCATCCATGAAGGCACGTATGGTGATAAGCCCTTTAAATTCCGTATCGGTTAAACTCGGCGGATCAAGACCAATTAAGACACGCGCAAATCCCCGCTCATTCAACAAGAAACGTTTAGGCAGGCGAATGTTTTTGTAATCACTTTCAAAGATCACTTGTCCGCTGCGTGTTAAGGATTTTCCGCTGATGCTGTTCTGCAGTTGAACACTGAAATCCAATTGTTTCGATTTACCGTTCCGAAAATCCAACTCATATTCTGCTGTTTTAAGAGAGAGATAATTTGGGATTTGAGCCACATTTTGAGTTAAATCTGTATTACGATCAAAATCTGTCAACCACTGACCAGGATTCAAGATTGTGCTGGAAGACAGATTACTGACCTCTACCTGACCTTCAGTCAACGAAACAGTAGTTTTATTATTATTTTCGGAGATGCGTACGGAAGTACCTTTGATACCGATAATAGCAGTAGGTGTACGGATTTTTGTACGTTGAAGCCCTTTCACAAAACGTCCTCGTAGCGAACCACTTTTAAGTGTCAGCTGAAATTTGAAAGTACGCTTGTTCGTTGTTTGTTCTTCAGATAAGTTCAAAACGAGTGTTGAGTTTTGAAACAAACGAACTCTTGATCCGTCTCTATATTCTACTGTTGTTTTGGATTTAGCAGAAGTAAGGATTTTATTTCCGGCGAACAACAGCATTCCATGACTGCCGTACCGGCCTTTTGGTGATTTATCGTTGAAAACCTTTACTGCACCATCCACGTCGAGCAGAGTGGCAATGGCTGGATTCTCACTTAGAGCAGAAACTTGAGCTGCGGAAATGCTCAAGAGAAGAATTATAAACAGGTACTTGAATGGAAAGAATATCCGCATATAATTTCTTTCATCTGCCAGTTTAAAATCTACAGTAGAAGTAGAATGGTTTTAAGTCAGTTAGTCCTAATAAATTAACCTGCTTCAAGAACTTCCGCAATTTGCAGAGAGTTAAGGGCTGCGCCTTTATAAAGCTGATCTGCAACCACCCAGAATGTAAGTCCTTTAGGATGAGATAAGTCTTCCCGGATCCGTCCTACATATGTCTCAGTAGTTTCATCCGCATCCCACGGCATTGGATAACCTCCGGCAACCGGTTCATCCTTTACAATTATACCAGGTGAATTTTCGAGAATTTCACGTGCCTCCTGTGCAGTTAACTTATCTTCAGTCTCAATCCATACTGCTTCTGAATGTGCACGTAAAACAGGAACTCTCACACAGGTTGCAGAAATTTTCATTTCAGGTGCATCCATGATTTTTTGCGTTTCAAGAACCATTTTCATTTCCTCCCTTGTATAACCGTTTTCTAGAAATACATCAACATGAGGAAAGAGATTGAATGCGATCTGCGCGGGAAAGGCGGAAACTTCCAGAGGTTCATTGTTAGCAAAGGCACGTGTCTGGTTGAGCAATTCACTCATACCTTTTGCTCCTGCTCCGGAAGTTGACTGGTAAGTGGAAACAATTACCCTGTTGATTGTGGCAGCTTTGTGCAGTGGATTAAGCGCAACTACCATCTGAATTGTTGAACAGTTTGGATTTGCTATTATTCCCTTGTGCTTGAATGCCATGTGAGGATTGATTTCAGGAACAACCAAAGGAACTTCAGGATCCATTCTGAAAGCGCTGCTGTTATCAATCACCACTGTACCTGCATCTACTGCATGATGTATAAATTCCTTGCTGCGACCTTTTCCTGCAGAAAAAAAAGCTAAATCAACTCCTTTAAATGAATTTGGTGTCAGTTCTTCTACCGTGATTTTCTCACCGCAGAACTCAAGAGTTTTTCCAACTGAACGTTCAGAAGCAAGCAGTTTCAAATTACTAATCGGAAAATTACGGGCTTCCATCAATTTCAGGAATTCCCCACCCACAGCACCGGTTGCACCGGCTATCGCAACATTTTTCAATTTTTTCTTTAGTTAAATGGATTATAATGTTTGTTGAGCAGGACTTTTTCAGTGTGTCTTCACTTTAGCCTGTCCTCAACAACAACGTAGCAGATGCTCAGTTATAATGCTGACTGATTCGTGCTCTCTGCAGACTTAAAATGTTTTCGGCAAACAGAAACGTAGCTGTCGTTTCCACCGATTTGAATTTGCTCGCCTGACTTTAGCGGTGAGCCATTTTCATCAAGACGCAAAACCATATTTGCTTTTTTACCACAGTGACAGACCGTCTTTATTTCTAATAATTCGTCTGCCCATGCTAATAAATGTAAACTTCCTTCAAATAGTTCACCTTTAAAATCAGTACGCAAACCATAGGCCAATACTGGGATTCCCAACTTGTCCACTACCTCACCCAATGCAAATACCTGACTTTTTGTCAAAAATTGTGCTTCATCCAGCAGGAGACAGCTCAAGGGTGTTTTTTTGTGCCTTTCTTCAGTTAACTCAAACAAATCATCTTCTGACTTAAAACAGACAGCATCCGCTTCCAGTCCAATCCGTGAACGGACAACTGTAGCATTATGACGATCATCAATTGTTGGCTTGAGAACCAGCGTGTTCATTCCACGCTCACGGTAATTATAGGCTGACTGGAGGAGAGTCGTTGTTTTTCCCGCATTCATTGCAGAATAATAAAAGTACAACTTTGCCATCTTTTCAGTTAATAATTGCTGCTCTTTATAAATTTTTTCCTAGCAGTTCAGCAGAGAAATGGCAGAAATAGTTTCAGAATTTTGTGAAATTTCTACGAAGAAGAGCTAAAACCTTATAAATATAGCAGTTCAGCAGAAAATAATAAAGGCAGGAATTACTCGAAATATTTATACAAGTGCCAAGGCACGCTTGTTGCTCTTATTAAATATAGACCCCGGAGAGTGGCTCCGCCACTTGAATCCGTAAACGAATTCATGAATTAAAATCCTGAGCCTAGCATGACCTGGGATATGTTCCATATTCGCTCCGGGGCGTGACCTCAAAAGATACAGACTTCCCTGACAGATTTCAAGCAGGAATTTTAAAATAGTAGTAATATTTTAAAATAATTTCCTTGCCCTCTCAATCACTATTTCTGCTCCGGATTCCACTCCGCTGATTTTTTTATTTTTATTGCTGTTTTGATCTTATTTGCTAAAAAGTCAACCAGCAACAAAAAATATATTTCCTGATGTTCTTCTGCAAATAAATAGAAATTATCCTGAAAACAATTACACTTGCAAAATTGTTAGCACTCTAGTATAGTGAGTGCTAAAGTTGTTTTAATTGCAAACACAAAGGTTTTATGGATACTCAAAAATTTACTGAAAAATCTCTCTCCGCCTTGGAAAATGCGCATAGCGATGCGGTACGCCGTAAAAACTCAGAGTTATCCACTCTTCATCTTTTGCATGCGCTTGCCTTTCAGGAAAAGGGTCTTGTACCAAGAATATTCGAAAAATTGGAACTTGATTCGTCAATCTTCACTAAGTCAATAGAAAAAGCTTTGCAAGCTTTACCGACGCTGAGTGGTAGTTCAGTGGGCAGAGTAAGCACCAGCGGAGAAATGAATCAGGCGCTGGTTGGAGCAGAAGACGAAGCCAAAAAAATGGAGGATGAATACATCAGTGTTGAGCATCTTTTACTGGCTTTAAGTGCGGAAGGAAAAAAGGGGCCTGCCGGCAAAATTTTACATGAGATGGGAGTAAGCCGTGATCGTTTAAAGGACACTATAAAAGCTGTCCGCGGAGGTCAACGGGTAACTAGTCAAAATCCGGAAGAAACGTATGAAGCACTGGAAAAATATGGCACAGATCTGAGTCAATTGGCACGTGACGGAAAACTGGATCCGGTGATCGGTCGGGATGACGAAATCCGTCGCGTGATTCAAGTCCTTTCACGGCGAACCAAAAATAATCCGGTTTTGATCGGTGAACCAGGTGTCGGAAAAACGGCGATTGCGGAAGGTTTAGCCCAGCGTATTGCGCGTAATGATGTGCCGGACAGTCTCAAAGATAAAAAGCTGGTTTCACTTGATATGGGTGCCTTGATTGCCGGTGCAAAATATCGTGGTGAATTTGAAGAACGTTTAAAAGCAGTACTCAAAGAAGTTGTTGATGCAGATGGTCACATAGTCTTGTTTATTGATGAATTACACACAGTAGTAGGAGCAGGCAAAACTGAAGGCTCTATGGATGCCGGAAATTTACTGAAGCCTATGCTCGCACGCGGTGAACTCCACTGTATTGGTGCAACGACACTGGATGAATACCGCAAATACATTGAGAAAGATCCTGCCTTAGAAAGACGTTTTCAACAGGTTATGGTTGATCAGCCGAATGTTGAAGACACAATTTCAATTTTACGAGGATTAAAGGAGCGCTATGAAATTCATCATGGTGTACGTATCAAAGACGGTGCATTGATTGCCGCAGCCACCCTTTCCCAACGTTATATATCCGACCGCTTTCTTCCAGATAAAGCCATTGATTTGATGGACGAAGCAGCCTCAAAATTACGGGTTGAAATTAATTCAATGCCTGCAGAAATGGATGAGATGTCACGGAGAATTCTGCAACTTCAAATTGAAAAAGAAGCGTTGAAAAAGGAAAAAGATTCTGCATCCAAAAATAGACTTAAAAAACTTTCTAAAGAATTAGCAGAACTGCAGCACAATTTTGATATTTTGACTTTGCAGTGGGAACAGGAAAAGTCAGCTATTCAGAGTTTGAGTGAATTAAAACAGAAAATTGAAGAAGTGCGTCTGCAGATTGAACGGGCACGTCAGGATTATAATCTGGAAGAAGCTGCACGTCTGGAATATGGAGTACTTCCGGAACTGGAAAAAGAACAGGAAAGCGCACTAGCTGTAGATGAAAATCAGAATAATCAACTGCTTAAGGAAGAAGTTGATGCCGAGGACATTGCGGAAATAGTAGCACACTGGACCGGAATTCCGGTACAAAAACTGATTGAAGGCGAAGGCGAAAAACTGCTGCGTCTTCCTGAACATCTGCATCAGCGTGTGGTGGGACAGGACGAAGCTATTAATCTTGTCTCCGATGCAGTTATCAGGGCACGTTCCGGAATTAATGATCCAAACCGACCACTCGGAAGTTTTATATTTTTGGGTCCAACCGGAGTTGGAAAGACAGAACTGGCTCGGGCTTTGGCAGAATATTTGTTTGATGATGAACAAAATATGATCCGGATTGACATGAGTGAGTACATGGAAAAACATTCAGTTTCCAGATTGATTGGCGCTCCTCCAGGTTATGTTGGTTTTGATGAAGGAGGACAACTCACTGAGGCAGTGCGACGGCGCCCTTACAGCGTTTTGCTGTTCGATGAAATTGAAAAAGCGCATTATGATGTTTTCAATGTTTTGTTGCAAATTCTTGATGACGGCAGGTTGACTGATTCACACGGACGCACCGTGGATTTTAAAAATACTCTGATCATCATGACTTCAAATATCGGCAGTCAAAATTTGATTAATCAAAAGAGTGCTGAAATTGCCGCTTCCTCAGTTCAGGCAGAACAAAAGAAAATGGTTATGCAGGAACTGCGTCAGCATTTTCGTCCAGAGTTTTTAAACCGTGTTGATGACAGTGTGGTTTTTCATCCGCTGTTGCAGGAACACATGAGCGGTATTATAAAAATCCAACTGGAACGCTTGAAAAAACGTTTACATGAACGAAATATTTCGCTGCGTTTGACCGAAAAAGCCATTGAATTTCTGGCTGAAGTTGGTTATGACCCGGTTTATGGAGCACGTCCGCTAAAACGGGCGATACAAAAAGAACTGGAAACTGAACTAGCAAGAGCAATTTTGTCCGGTGAAATACAAGAAGGACAGGAAGTCACTGCTAATGTTTCCGCAGGAAAAATATTTTTTGAAAAGATAACTACTGTTTCCAAAGACGAATAAACCTTTGATTGTTTTACAGGCAGCAGCAGTAAAATATATTTAGCTGAATTAAGCAATTTTTGAAATTCGGTTCTCTCTCTTTGTCTTAAAGTTTGAGAAACCGTGTCTGGGGTTGACCATTATGGTGACCCCTGTAAACCACCTCCAAGTTCAGTGCTATGGATTGGAGGTTAATTTGTAAACACCTTGCTTTTAGAAGGAGGTACTATGTTACATTTAGCACGTTACTCATCAATCACCCCATCAGATTTTGAAAGAGCTCTCGGAATTACCGTAGGCTTTGATTCAATGTTTGACCGTTTTTTTGGAGATGTTGAAAGATCGGAATCCGCAACCGGATATCCACCTTATAATATCCGCAAAGACGAAGAAAACATTTATACCATCGAAATGGCTGTTGCCGGATTTTCAAAAGAAGATTTGGAAGCAGAACTCAAAGAAGGTATTCTGACTGTGCGTTCAAAGCAGGATCAGGAAGACGGGGAGTATTTACATCGTGGAATTGCCAAGCGTGCGTTCACACGAAGTTTTACTCTTTCTGATGATGTTATCATCAAAGGAGCAGATCTGATTAATGGTATGCTGACTATTAGTCTTGAAAGGATCATTCCTGAAGAAAAAAAATCTCGCATGATTGAGATTGGTCAGCCAGTTGATCCGAAACTTAAGAATATAAACTAATCTTAAGCAAGTTTTGCCCATTTAATTAATCCCGCCCGAGTTTGCTTTGTCAATCTTTGGTGGGATTTTTTGTTTTTAGTGCAAGAATCACTTAAATTGTGTTTTAATCAATGCTGCCAGCTTCCTCTCGCAAAGTAACTTGATTGATGTGTTTCTTCTTAAACAGGCTTGTGATTTGTAAAAATAAAAGCATAATTTATTGTGACGAAACAATGAATTGTTTTGCGGCAGAGGCTAACAATTCAGATCTTTTCAGTCCGTGTTTTCCTCGATATTCGTCAACTGTTTTCAAAAGAGATTCCGGAAAAATAACATTAAAGCGTTTTTTCGGATCTTTTATTTTAGAACCTTTTGGTAAAGGAATCGGTTTTCTATGTTTTTTAGCAGTTTCAAGCCAGAGTTGCATGGCGGTTTCGATTTCCTGTAAAGCAATTTCTGGACTTTCACCGAAAGCAGAACAACCATAAAGTTCTTCAACTTCTGCAATGTAATCTCCGTCTCCTTCAGGATCGGGAAAAATTTTGATGGTGTACTCCATAATTATTCTCCGTCAATGACTTTGATAGCTTGTTTTACTTGATAGCCTTTAGCAGTGCCGTCTTTTTTCTTTTGCACATTTATCGGTGTTTCGATATGAGAATGAACAAAAATATGATGACTTCCACTCACTCGATCAAGTATGAAACCATTACTTTCTAACCAATTCACAAAATCAGAATATTTTATATTATTCGGATTTTCACGAATCTTTTGATTTCTTTTTTCGGTTTTACTCAAGATTTCTTGTTTGGAAGATTTACAGAAAATCACGTGCAATATTATAATGTGTAATTACACATATTGTCAAATTTAATTTTGAATAATTCACAGACACGACAACAAAACAAAAAACCATGACAACTAATACAGGCCCTTTAAAAGGTTTACGGATTTTAGACATGAG
>JABGPG010000102.1 GCA_018645085.1 Deltaproteobacteria bacterium | reverse complement strand
GTCCGGAAAGTTCGGTGTCGGCGGTACTGATGAATAATATATCTGCCGGAGTTTGAAGTACGGATTCAAGTTTTTTTTCGGAATCTAAATCTCCGGGTTTAGTCGCAATTCTGTGCATTTAATATTTTAAAGCAGGAGTATTTTGGGTTTTTAACAAAGTTATTTGTGTCGCATTTTCTACGACTATAATTATTATAGAGATTATTTTTTTCAAAACATCCTCACATATTCATCGAAAATAAAAATACGGTTTCGCTGATGACCAGTAATTTCTCTGAGTATTTTGAGTCCTGTAAATGCCTTAACCAAATCATTTGCGGCTTTTGTGGAAAGGCCGGTCGTTGTCTGCACATCTTTGATTGTTACTACCGGCTTTGAAAAGAGGGAGTTTAAAAAAAGATTCCCCATTTTTGTGCGTTTACCCAGTGTTAGAATTTTTTCTCTTTCTATAGATGATTTCAGTTCGATGACTGATTTTAGTGTTATTACTGCAATTTCAGCTGTTTGAATGATACCTGTCAGAAAAAACTTAATCCATTGGGCAAGATCATTGTTAGTGCGAACAAGAGTCAAGTTGTCATAATAAAGGGTTTTGTTTCGTTCAAAAAAGTCAGAAAGATAGAGCAGAGGTTTTTCAAGAATTCCACTGCTGACCAAATACAATGTAATCAGCAAACGGCCTATTCTGCCATTTCCGTCCAAAAAAGGGGGAATGGTTTCAAATTGATAATGTGCAATAGCAATGCGAATCAGATGAGGAATTTTGATATCAGAATTGTGCAGAAACAATTCGAAGTCAGCCAATAGTTCCGTTAATTCTTCGTGAGCGGGTGGAACAAAAACCGCATCGGCCAAGCTTGCTCCACCAATCCAGTTTTGAGAATGTCTGAATTCTCCCGGATTTTTATGTTCTCCTCTAGCACTGGACAATAGAATTTTATGCGTGTGTTTGATCAGTCGGTTTGATAATGGAAGTTCTGCTAACATTTCAATAGCACTATTAATTGCGATAACATAGTTATTGACTTCCTGCCAATCGTTATGTTTTTCAGGCTTGATGTCTTTTTCTTCAATGAGAGCTTCTTCTAAATTTGTTTGTGTCCCTTCAATTCGGCTCGAGAAGACTGCCTCTTTATAAACATGCATGAGAATGAACATATCTGTATTGGGAACAAACATCGAAAACGCGTTTAATTCCCCAAGCTTTAGAGATGCTTTTTCTAATAGTTCGTTAATCGTTTCATCCGACCAGAAAAATGAATGATTAATTTTTCCTGGCAGAAAATACTGGTATTGATAGCCTTTACGTAAAGTTCCTGCCTTATAATCTTTTATATTCACTCGGTGCTCCAAGCTAAATTACAAATATTTATATTTTACTTATGTGTCTTAAAGTAAAATATTATCAGGTTAATTTTACTTTGACCAACTGGATAGTGTTAGACTGACATTTAGTCTCCCACCTGTTTGCTTCGGCGTTCCAGCAAAACAACATCCCGCCACAACCCTGCCATGGTGCCGATAGTCATTAAAGCAATTTTTTCGCGTGTACCATTTTGACGAAATCCGTGTTTTTTGTGCAGACTGATGCTGGAAATATTTTCCGGAAATATTTGGGCTTGAAGCGTCCAGAAACCGGCTTCTTCAGAGGAAGAAATGAGACGTTCGAGGAGGAGGGACCCGATGCCTTTTTTTTGGAATGTTTCTGAAATATAAACGCTGACTTCTGCTACACCTTCATAAACATTTCGCTGCGATACTTTGGAAAGCGCGGCCCAGCCGAACATGACATCCTCTGCTTCCGCAACCCAACGGCATTCTTGGATGTGTGCGGAATCCCATTTTTCCCAAGCCGGAATTTGCGTTTCAAAAGTTGCCTGTCCGCCGGCAATTCCCTGTGCATAAATTTTAAAGACGGCTTCTGCGTCTGTCGGTTGCATGGGTCGCAACAACTCGTCATTTTCCTTTTGCATCTACTTCCAATTCCAATCCGGACTGCTTTTCCCAGGCTGCCACAAAGTTTCTGTTTCACCAAGAGTTTCTGTGACCCAACGTCCAGCAACAAAAAGGAAATCGGAAAGACGGTTAATGTATTTGATGATTTCCGGATTCACCAAATCAATTTGCTTGAGTTTGAGAATATCTCGTTCGGCTCTCCGACAAACCGTACGTGCCTGATGCAAAAAAGCATTGAGCGAAGTTCCACCTGGCAGGATAAAACTTTTCAGTGGTTGAAGTTCTTCGTTCATTGCGTCAATTATTTCCTCCAGCCATTCCGCGTCTTCCGCCTTTAAAGTGATTTGCCCTTCGTATTCATCACCCGGAAGTGTCGCTAATTCGGAACCTGTGTCAAAAAGTTTTTGCTGGATTGCTTCCAAAATCAGTTCCAGTTTTTCCCGTCTTTTAGAGGCTTCCTTCTGAGTAAGAAAACTCAACGCAAGCCCTATGACACTGTTTAGTTCATCCACAGTTCCGTAGGCTTCAATCCGCGGATGATCTTTGGGAAGGCGCTTTCCTCCAACGAGTCCGGTCTGTCCGGAGTCACCTGTACGTGTATAAACTTTTGTTATTTTTACCATGTTTTTCTGTAGTTAAGCTGATTATTTCATTTGCTGTGCGAGAAACTGGTACGCAGGATCAGCCGATTTTTCCAAATTTCTTTTGAGACTGGCCTGATCTTCAGCAGATCTATTTTGACCGATTTTCTTTTTTCCTTCCCAGCGTTCAACCTTCATTTCAAACTAATCCATCCATTTTAAAAATTCTCTTAATGAAACCACCTCACCCACTACAATCATTGCCGGCGGTTCTAGTCGGTTTTTTTCAACATCTACTGCGCAAGTTCCAAGAGTAGTTTCTAAAACATGCTGGTCTGGCAAGCTGGCCTGTGTGATCACGGCAACTGGTTCATCCTGTGAACGACCGTTTCGCATCAGACGTTCTGCAATCTTTGCGAGATATTTCATTGCCATATACATTACTA
>JABGPG010000028.1 GCA_018645085.1 Deltaproteobacteria bacterium | reverse complement strand
ATGACAACTATTTACGGGACCATCAATAATAATAATATTTTAGGAAAGCTCTTGATTCAAAAGTTATTTTGAGGAAAATTCTAAAGAAATTAGATATTTTTGATTCTCTGCGAATTTTGGATAGCCCTTCAGTACCATGAGGGATTTGTTGACTCTGACTCCGGAAACTTTTTTTGACAGGGCAAAGACTTCATCCTTTATTTCTCCACCTTTATAAATATGCAGTACAGATTCCGCTTTCCGTAAGTCTGCGGTCCAATGTACCAAATCGATTAAAGGTGCGACTGCTCGTGCTGTCAACAGTGGAAATCTTTGACGCCATGGACGCTGTTTACCTAATTCTTCACCTCGTCCAAGGACAGTTTGGGCATTTGGAAGTTTTAAGTTGTCGATCATTTGCTGCACAACCTCAATTTTTTTATGTCGTGAATCCAGCAGAGTCAGCCTTAAATCAGGACGTACAATCGCCAGCAGCATTCCGGGTAAACCTCCACCTGTACCAAAATCACAAACGTCCGCATCAGGACTGAATTTCCGGAAAATCAACAACGCGAGACAGGGCAGGATTTGTTTTTCCCACAAAAATTCCGTTTCTTTACGGGAAATCAAATTTACATTTTGATTTACCTCAAGCAGTAAAGCGGCCCATTTTTCGAGTAGTTGCCATTGACTGTCTGAAATATCGAGTCCGTTCTCTGAACATATTTGTCGGACATTATCAGCAGTGAGGGGACTTTGATAAGCACTCATTCTAGAGTGTTTGCTGGAAGGAAACTGGAGTGGACGCAGATTTCAGCTGAAAGGCTGATAAGTAACTGAACTGATTTCATCTAAATTAGTCTGAGACTGCCTGCTGTGCTTCAGCGGGGCTTTCCTGAGCTGAAGTAGCTGAGGCGTTCCCTGCTATTTTATCACCAAATAAAGGATGACGTGTGGAATATTTACCGTCTTGTATTATAAACTGTAAGCCGAGACGTTTTTCAAGATTAAAAAGCAGTGGTCCCTGAAGATTTACAGTCACATCCTCCATATTTTTGGACATGGTGACAAGCACAAAGACTGATAAATCCTTGATACTTTCTGCTTTCAGTTTTCTCAAATTATCCTTAGTCAATTCAAGTTCATAATTTGAAACAGAAACATGCGGTTCAATCATCACGAAAGCAAGCACCTGATTATCAACAGCCTGCAGCCAACGGAAAGGTGACGCTGCTTCATCTTCTCTGATTACAAAACGACGGTCTTCGGAAAAACCTATTAAACCTGAAGGAAAATTTATTATCTGATTTTCTTCTATTTCAATCTCGCCGAAACGGGAGGTTTGGATAAGCATATATATTTGATTTAATTTAGAGTTTACCTAAAAGATTTTTGAGTCCGGCTAGAGAAAGTGGTGACTCTTCAGCTGCACGTCTGTTTTCTTCCTGAATGCAAATATATACTTCTTCCCTGTGGATAATATAACTCCGCGGTGCTTCAATTCCAATTCGCACTTGTTTACCTTTGACCTCGACCACTGTGATCTTTACATCATCCCCAATGGTTATGCTTTCTCCCGACTTCCGTGTCAGTATGAGCATAGTTACCTACCTTTTAAACGATTGATTCCTGAATAAAGGAACTAAAAATATTTCAAAGACTTTGCTGAATTAACGCAGAAAGTCCGACAGTGTCGGCTGGATCAAGCGTGCACCTGTATTCAGTGAAAGCTTATTGTTGGCTTCCGCGACTTTCAGGTCCACAGTTGCTTCTGCAATATCTAGATCCTGAATATCCGAAAGCTGTCTCTCCTTCTCAAACTGCTGGTTTTCCAACTTTGCCTGAGTTGCATAGAGCTCACGAATGATGTTTCCAACGTCTGCCTGCTGCTTCAGAATCTGATTTTGTGCTAATTCAAGCTCACCTAAACGATTTGCAATCGCAGTGCCATCATTAGCCAAAAGGGCACGCTCCATTGCAGCAAGCAAAGAAAACGTATCCACCCCTTTTTCGCCTTCTCCGAGTAGCAGATCCTGAGCGGTTACATTAACCGGAATAGTAAGTCCATTTGAAATCAGCGCTTCTTTTTTATGAACAGAACCATTATACCTTACTTCCGGATTCGGCTGATAGACAAACTCAATTCCTTCAGGGAATAAAATCCCCAGTGAATCTATCTCAAATTCTGCTGACTTCTCGGAATTAAAATCAAATTGTCTCGGAAGAACATTACCCAGACGTCCCTCCTGATCCGAAAATTTAAGCACAACCTGATCATTGAGTTTTCCATCCGGATTAAAAACGTGTGTTACTGGACGTAAAGTTTGCTCTTTACTCCATGTTCTACCGTCGTCATCTGAAATTTTTACCCTGGCCTGTCCCCAGACTCCACCTTTGGTGACTTTGATTCGATAATTGTTTGTGGAAAATCCCTCAAATTGTGCACGAAATTGTTTCACATCCAGTAACTCACGGGTGTCTTTTTGCGTAACCTCTTTTTTCTCTACTTTAGCAGGTTGAAAGATATCGTTTTTTTTCAATGCCGGAGAAAGACTTTTAATTCCGGAAAACAAATAAAGTTTACCTTCACGGGCATTTCCTATGTCGAACAATGTTCTGCTGGCCGCAGAAAACTCACGGGCCACCATCTGTCTTGTTTCTTCGTTTGAATCGCTGCCGGACTGGGAAAGCGCCAGTGTACGGATCTGACCCAGCATTTCATTGATGCCCCCAATTTCCAGTTCCGAACGTTGCAGCCAGCCGATGTTATCTTCAACATTCTGGAGCAGTTGTTTCTGCGAAGACATAGTTGTAACAATATCCTGTGATCTGGCCGCACCGATAGGATCATCGGACGTTTTGTTCAAACGCCGACCTGTAGCCATCTGGATTTGTATATCCTGAAGCTTGCCTGAAGATCTTTGTATATTGTCAACTACGTGGTCACGTTTTGTGACCTCAGTCACTCGCATTTAAAAGTACTTGTGATTTGGGTTTAAGTTTTTCTTAACAGTTTCCA
>JABGPG010000145.1:3069-20428 GCA_018645085.1 Deltaproteobacteria bacterium | reverse complement strand
GAACCAGTTTCGATATATTCATATATTTCAGAAAAGTTCCTGATTTCATAAGCTTCAATTCTACGCATCAAGTGCCATGGTCTTAATTCTGCAGCACTTTCTAATCCCATTGCACCCATAATTTGACAGGCGCTGTCAACAGTATTTTGATGATAATTATTAACACGTTTACTTTTGTCTTCCGGAACAAGCGCACCAAATAAGCTTGGATTTTGTGTAGTCACTCCAACCGGACAGACATTCGAGTTGCATTTACGTGCCTGAATACAACCGAGCGCCATCATCATCGCTCTTGCGGAGTTACAAAGATCTGCACCTAAAGCCAACCGTTTTACCAGCCCAAATCCGGATGTCATTTTTCCACTGCTGATAACTTTTACCTTTTTCCGTAAATCGTAACCAACCAAAACGTTATGTACGAAAATCAATCCCTCAACCAGCGGAGTTCCAATGTGATTTGAAAATTCCATCGGTGCCGCACCTGTTCCGCCTTCGCCACCATCTACAGTGATAAAGTCCGGCGCAATTCCGGTTTCGTGCATGGCTTTACAAATCGCAATGAATTCCCTGCGTTTGCCGACACATAACTTAAAACCAACAGGTTTTCCGCCGGATAGCTCACGAAGCTGAGCGATGTAATCCATCAGTTCAAGAGGATTAGCAAAAGCAGTGTGGCCTGGTGGTGAATCCACATCATGTCCCATCGGCACGTCACGTATTTTAGCAATTTCCTCAGTCAGTTTAGCGGCAGGCAGAATTCCTCCATGTCCAGGTTTTGCGCCTTGAGAGAGTTTTATTTCAATCATCTTAATTTGTTCTTTCGCCGAATTAGCAGCAAAAGTATCAGGACAAAATTTTCCTTCTTTGTCACGGCAACCGAAATAACCGGTTCCAACCTGCCAGACTAAATCACCTCCTTGAAGATGATACGGGCTTACTCCTCCCTCTCCTGTGTTATGGGAAAAACCGCCAATTTTAGCGCCTTGATTGAGCGCCATCACTGCGTTTTTACTAAGTGCGCCAAAACTCATTGCGGAGATATTGAGAATACTTGCGGAATAAGGCTGTTTACAGTCTGGACCTCCAATCTGAACTCTCACATCTGCATGTCCCATTTTTTTAGGACTGAGTGAATGGTTGACCCATTCGTAACCGGTTTCATAGACATTTTCTACTGTACCGAAAGGAATCGTGTCACGTGTATTTTTTGCACGTGAATAGACAATTGTACGTTGTTCTCGACTGAAAGGACGTCCGCTTGTATCAGATTCCACAAAATACTGGTACATTTCCGGACGGATTTCTTCCAGCAGAAAACGCATGTGTCCCAATACCGGATAATTTCTCAGGATAGAGTGTGACTTTTGCGTGATATCACGCATTCCAAGCAAAATAAGCGGTCCAAAAATAACCAAAGACCAGAGAACTTGCGGAAGATAAAAGAAGGAAACCACATTAATAGCAAGAATTACAACTGTGATTTGTATAAACAAAGTGCGCATAGGAACAGCCTCAAAAGGTGAGTAGAGCAAAACTTAGCTACACATCAGAAGTTTTGCTCAAAGTATTACCGATTTTTTACAGGAAGCAGGAACAAAATGCAAGTGTTACTCCACTCAGAATCATGTGGACTAACCACCTACCCGTGACATGACGAGAGACGAGCCGGTGAAAGCTACATCTTGCTTGTAGGATACCGATTTTTTCACAAGTTTTTGCAGAGCATCTGCGGGATCATCATGCTCCAACAAATGACGGACAGAAATCGCTTCAGGATTGCTTAAACAACCGATTAATTGTCCATTGGAAGTTAAACGTAAACGTGAACAGGTAGAGCAGAAAGGAGCGCTGTTATTCGGAATTATCCCAAAATAACCGCCTGGAACCCAGTATCTCTGTGAAGTTGAGTCGGCTTCTGCTGAAACAGGTTGTACATCATACTTGGTAGAAATTCGCTCCAGCATTTCCTCCATGCTCACCAGTAAGTCTTCATCATTATTGTGGAGAGGTCCCATACCCATCAGTTCAAGATAACGGACTTCTACTCCATGTGCTACGCCGTATTCAAGCATTTTAACGATTTCATCATCGTTCTCACCCTTGATTACCACCATGTTGACTTTGACACTCAGTCCATATTTCAGACACGCCTCAATACCTTCAAGAGTTTTATGAAGTTTTCCAACACGACCCATCCTTTTGAAATTTACAGGATCAAGAGAGTCCAAGCTCAAATTAACGTTTTTGAGTCCTGCATCAACGAGAGCTTTTGCTTTTCTGGCGAGCAGTTGACCGTTTGTTGTCATACCGATACTTTTGATTCCCATTTCGCGAATTCCGGAAACAATCGGAATCAGGTTTGGGTAAAGTAAAGGTTCACCACCGGTGAGACGTACTTTTTCGATTCCGGCATGCTCTTTCAGCATCCGGACTAAACTCAACATCTGTTCCGCTTTTAATTCATCAGGCAAACGCTGATGATCACTCAAACTGCTAACACAGTAAGTGCAGGCCATATTACAGACCTCTGTCAGAGAAATACGGAGTTTATTGATATTGCGACCGTGCAGGTCAATCATGGAGGTTCTCCTTTCCAAAACCGGGAGGCAGACCAGTTTCCCAATCAGCCCTATCGTTCGCCAAACCATGGATACTACCTTAGGCTTCAGCGAATCGGAGATTAAAATTATGTTGTACTTTTAATACTTTATTTGAGAATATGCCAATTTAATCAGCAAGTCAAACATTATTTTATAAAAGTAATCTGCTAAAATAAACAGATGTTTGCTTTTATCAGAGCACTCTTTTAAAATACTGCTATGCTTATAATCATAAAGCAATTCAATGAAAAAAACAAAATTTCAGCTAATTTCATTAAATCAGCATATTATTCTGTTTTAATCTCAGTTCATTTAACATAAAGAAATAATGGCAAAAAAAAAGTGGGGTCAAAATTTTCTGATCCAGCAGGGAGTGGTTGATTCAATAGTTCAGTCTGCAGATGTTAAGAATGGTGACTCTATTCTGGAAATTGGACCAGGTCTCGGTATGTTAACTACTGCTCTGCTGGAGCGTAACGCAGACGTTACTGCTGTAGAAATAGATCCGGAATTGTGTGTTAAATTAAGGAAACGTTTCGAAAATGAAATAAAATTCACTCTGTTGGAAATGGATGCCATGGAACTGAGTCCGGAAGCATTGGCTGGATTAATTCCTGCACCTGCAAAAGTGGTCGCAAATTTACCATACAATATTGCAACTCCGCTGATCCTGAGAATGCTGCCTGTGCGTAATGCGTGGCAATCTTTAACACTCATGGTTCAATTGGAAGTCGCAGAAAGAATTTGTGCAACACCTGCATCCGGAAAAGTTTATGGACCTTTGTCACTCGTTGGAGCATTAGGGTTTGAAAGTACAATTATCAAAAAGGTGCCCCCTGAATCTTTTAAACCTGCACCGAAAGTTGATTCTGCGGTAATCCGGCTTTTACCACGTGATTCCGGACTCAGCACTGAAAATGAAAAACGTTTCCTCAAGTGGAGTCAATTGTTGTTTCAACAGCGTAGAAAAACTCTGATGAACGGAATCCGCCAGCATTTTCCGGAATGGTATCAAAATCACGGTGATGCTCTACGTGAAAATTTTGGATTACGTCGACCGGAAACACTGGATTTTACTGAATGGATGAAATTATTTAGCGATTACCTGAAAATTGAGCAAAATGAAATACGTTAAGGCATTTAAGTTATTAGATAAAAACCGTGAGGAATTACGTTTTTCAGGCTTTCAGCTATTTGCGAAAACATTTTTAATTAGCACCATTTTTATCTTCAGCTTCGTTTTAATTTCTCCGGGTGCAGAGACAATTCCGGCCCTCGACTTTTCCGGAAACGGTCCCTTGTTTCTTTCAAAAACTCAAATGCGGGCAGACATCTTACAGGCAGAACGCTTGCTGCGTGAAAACTATGTGCGCTATCCAATCCTTGAAAAGTCCGGAGTGCAATGGAAATCCGCCTTTCATAAATTAGCGGATCATTTAGCAACTAACAAAAATCCAACGCTGACACACCATTTTCAACAACAACTGATAAAAGCATTAGAGTTCACTGAAGACGGTAATTTGCGGACTGACCTTTTTTTAAAAAAACGACATTATGTTCAGCGTGTTGAACCTAAAGTAGCGTTTTATTCCGCTATACGTCTGGCTCAGGATAATGAACGTTTCAGAGTTTTACCAACCTTGAATTATGCTGAAAAGATAGTAAATCACTGGTACATCGGCTGCACAACGCGGCAGGAAGTCTTTTTTCCTATTTTACCGGAGAGACAGTCTGAAGCGCTTTTTATGTTGGGACAACAGGCGAATCATCAGCTTGAACCGCTTAATTGTAAATTTGAAAATGATTCAGCTGAAAAACAAAATATCCTGCTACCACTGCTTATTCCGCAAGCAGAATTAAATCGAACGGATACACCTGTCTTTGAATACAAAAGTGGACGGACACCTTATATACGCTGGTACAGGGATGGCAGAAGTGAAGAAAGAGCTGTCAAACAATTTCAAAAACTGGCCCTGAAATTAAGAAACACCTCTACACTTATTATTGACGTACGCGGTAACAAAAACGGGAGCTTTGCATTTATAGAAAAATGGTTGAAACAGTTTACACGCAACCATTGGAAAAACGTGATTGTTCAGGAACGTCAAACTCTTCCAATCTTAAAAGGTTTGCTGAACAGGGTACAGTGGAATCTACATAATTCCTCAATACGTTTACTGATAGGTCAAGAGCAGCTTGAACAAAAACGTCAGCAGTTAGAGGCTCTTATAGAACATTTAAGAGAAAAAGGAATTGCTGAAAAATGGGTCGAGACCAAGTTCATTTTCAACGGTAACAAAAATGCTCCAAAGTGGAATACACGCCTGATTGTGCTGACCAACCAGCATTGCGGAAACGGCTGTCAATTTCTAGCAGCGCTGACGAAACAGATTCCGCAAGGTGTTCTGATTGGCTCAAATACCGGTCCATTTCCCAAAAACACGTCCGGTCCAATTTTCCAGTTGAAGCATTCACGAATCATGCTTTCATTCAGTCATCGTCTGCACCTCAATCATCAAGCAAAGCCGGTTTCACCTTCAGGTTATCTTCCGGATTACTGGTTATTCCCGCCGATGGGAATCAGTGATATCCAACGCTTTGTCAGCAAAAACAACTAGCTTTCCTTATTTTAATTTCATTTCAACAACTTGAAATACTCAATACTTTCTGTCATTATCAAGCGGTGTTTTACAGCTTTTAATTAACTGAATTTTCGCAAGTACGCATTAAAATAATTTAGCAAACAGTTTATTTATCATATGGTAAATTTAATCCGGATTCCGGTTTTTATCTTATTGATCATCATTAACACTGCGTTCCACGGAAGTCTGGTCAGCCTGTGCGCTCCCATAAAATTCGTGATTCCTGTTGACGCCTGGCGGCATCTTTGGGGACGAATATCTTACTGGATTGCAGGCGGTTTCATCATCACAAATAATTTTCTGCTGAAAAGTTTTTTCCACATTGAGTGGGACATAGAAGGCTTGGAAGATTTAAGTCTGGATGGAACATATCTAGTCATCAGCAATCATCTGTCGCTGTTGGATATTCCGGTCGCGCAAGGTATGTTTTTCAGACAAATTCCATTTTTGAGATTCTTCATAAAACAGGAATTAGTGTTTGTACCGTTCCTGGGACAAGCGCTCTGGGCACTGGAATATCCCACAATGAAACGTTATTCAAAAGAGACTTTAATTAAACACCCGGAACTGCGTGGTAAAGACTTGGATACAGCAAAGCAGTCCTGTGAAAAATTACGAGGACATCCTGTTACAATTTTGAACTATCCGGAAGGAACACGTTTCACACACGCAAAACACGCTAAAACTAAGTCATCTTTCAAACATTTACTGAAACCGCGTGCTGGTGGAATACACACTGTATTAAGCAGTTTAGGCGACGAACTGACGGCAATACTCAACGTTACTCTGGTTTATCCTGGCCATTCTTCTCCAAACTTGACTGACTTGATGCAGGGTAGAGTTCCGCGGATAGTGGTACGTATAGAAGCCCTGAAACTTGGAGAAGGCCCCGTACCGTCAGTGGACACAATTAGGGCCAAAGGAGGATCATTAGCAGTCAGGAAGTGCTTGATTGAGCTTTGGAAAGCCAAAGACATTTTAATCAGTAAAATTCAGAACGACTCAGCAGTAACGATGGAATCAACTCAACCGACCAGTGAACCGTCCTCTACAGATTCCGTTGGAGTCAGCAACACTACCCCTTTATCTTCAGAATAGGCTCCCAGTATCAACACCTCAGATTTAACTCCAGCGATGCGTTTAACGGGAAAATTTACAACTGCCGAAATTTGCAGACCTGTTAAATTTTCCGGTTGATAATTTTCTGTTATTTGCGCAGAACTGGTTTTTATCCCATGCTGACCAAAATCTATGCGTAACAAATAAGCCGGCTTACGTGCCTTCGGATTAAGGCTCGCCTCAAGAATTGTTCCAGTCAGGATTTTAACCTGCTGAAAATCTTCAAAATTTATTTCTTCCATTTTTTACTAGAGTTGTGTTCAGACAACTGCCGAATTGTAATGTTCAACTAGCTGATTTTATTTCTCTTAACAAAACCTGCAGCGGATGCAACGGTCGAAAACCTTCAAAACGCTTAACCTGACTACGGCAGGAAAAACCGGTGGTTAAAATGTTTTGACGCAGAAAAGGATCCTGCGGAATTTTGTCGCTCCAGCTTAAATCATAGATCCCGCGTGATTCTGCGTAATGCTCAGTTTCATGTCCATATGTTCCAGCCATACCACAGCAGCCTGCAGGTATCAGGTTCAGTGATAATCCAAATTTATTGAACACTTCCTTCCATTGCTCCTGTGAAAGTTGGGCATCGGTTTTTTCAGTACAGTGCCCCAACAATTGATAATCCTGTAATTTATCAGTTTCAGCAAGCGCATATTTAATATGTTTTGCTGAATTCAAGCTGAGAAATTCCTGCGGCAACATGACTTTAAACGGCAACTCTTTTTCTCCAAGAATATGCAAATATTCATCACGATAAGTCAAAACCACGCTGGGATCAAGTCCGACCATGGGAATTCCGCAACGTGCAATATGTGACAGCCACTTTGCATTTTTTTCTGCAACTTTACGGAATTTAGCTAAAAATCCTTTTACGTGCAGTGGTTTACCGTTCGGATGAAAAGGTGCTACATAAACAGTATAATTCAATTTTCGCAGCAATTCATAAAATTCCAGCACAAGCTGAGATTCATAAAACGAAGTGAACGCGTCCTGAACTAAGATTACACTCCGCTCCAATTCTTCTTGAGAAAGCGAGTTCAACTTATCCAAATCGAATTCAGCTGCATTTACCTGCAACAGACGCTGCCTAACAGATTCAGGACTGTATAACGGAAAATCTCTTAAACCAACTTTATGCTTCAGCAAATTACGGTTCAACCGCGAATTTAAAAATGCGTTTACTGGACGCGGTATGTTTGAAAATAAACGGCCGATTGTTTCAGTTGAACCAACCAGATAATCTTTGAGTGGACGTAAATATCTGGAATGATAAAGATTTAGAAATTTTGAGCGGAATTCCGGAACATTTACATGTACCGGACATTGCGTTACACAAGCTTTGCAAACCAAGCATCCGGCCATTGAATCATAAACTTCATGCGAAAAATCGTACTCACCTTGATTTTTACGCAGGGTATTTTTTATTTTGCTGTAAGCGCTATTGAAAAAATTATCAGCAGCAGATTTTGTCTGCGTAAACCCACTGAAATTCCCACTTGAATTATTCGATACTGAAGTTTCTCTTTCCGGATTCAGTGAAAGCATCCGGAGCCATTCCCGCATCAAGCCGGCCCTGCCTTTCGGAGAATGAATACGGTCACGTGTAATCCGGGAAGACGGACACATCACATTCTTCGCTGAATAATCAAAGCACGCACCGTTACCGTTACAGTTAACCGTAGTTTCATATTCCTTCAGCAATTCCGGAGCAATCTGCCGGTCTTGATGTCCCCGTAAAGGTCCTTCCAAAGACACCACTTTGTCCGTAGCCTGAGAAAGCGGGGTGACAATTTTTCCGGGATTGAGGCGATTTTCCGGATCAAACGCTTCTTTGATACGCCGTAAATCATGATGCAGTTCTTCACCAAAAAATTCTGCTGTGTATTCACTACGGTAACCACGGCCGTGCTCACTCCACATCACGCCACCATATTTTTTTACCAGCACGACCACTTGATCTGAAAGTTCCCGGATCCAGCCTTCCTCTTGCGGATTTTTCAAATCCAACGCAGGACGCACGTGCAAACATCCGACATCAACATGTCCGAACATCGCGTACTGCAAACCATATGACTCAAGCAGTTTACGGAACTCACGAATGTAGTCCGCCAGATTTTCCGGAGGAACAGCCGTATCTTCCACAAAAGGCAGGGGTTTGCGTTCACCTTTGGTATTGCCTAAAAGTCCAACGCCTTTTTTCCTTAAACTCCACAAATCTTTTATTTCCTGTGGATCAGCAGTCCTGTAGTAACCAGTTGCTTCTCCGGATTTGTTTTTCCTGGCATCAATGATTTTGCATAATGCGGAAACCTGCTTTTCCAGTTTAGTTTTATTATTTCCGCAAAATTCAAGCAGACTGATGGTACGAGTCGGACGTGTTTTTTTTCCTGACTTCTGCTTTTCGTCTACAATGAAATCTTTGATTTTTAAATATATTTCATCTTCTTTTGCCAGACTGAGAATTTTTTCGTCAATCGTCTCAATTGCAGCAGGATCATTCTCAACCAAAATTTGTGCATCCCGAAGTGCGTCATCAAAATGTTCGTATTTTACAACTAAGAGTCGTTTGTATTTAGGCAAAGCAGTCAACCTTAGTTTAAGCTCACTCACAACTGCTAATGTGCCTTCTGATCCAGAAAGCAAATAGTTTAAGTTAAAGTTTTTTTCCGAATTTCCGTAAACTTTTGCCAAATTGTAACCGGTCATGAAACGGCTCATTTTAGGAAATACTTCTTCAATCAAATCTGCTTTTTCCAAAACAATCTGATCAACAACTTTAAACACCTCACCCGCGATTCCAGATTTTTGTTTGTATGCACTTAGTTTATCTTCATCAAGAGGCACGGACTCGAGAGTTTCACCGTTCGAGAGCACACATGACAATGCTAAAACATGGTCACTGGTACGTCCGTAAATGCGTGAACCTTTTCCGCAGGCATCGGTATTGACCATTCCACCCAAAGTAGCTCTATTGCTCGGTGACAGATCGGGTGCAAAAAACACCTCCTGAGGCGCGAGATGTTCGTTTAACTGATCCAGTACCACCCCCGGTTCTACACGTACCCAACCCTGTTTATAATTCGTTTCAAGAATACGGTTCATGTAACGTGAACAGTCAAGCACAATGCCTTCAGTAAGTGACTGTCCGTTGGTGCCAGTACCGCCACCGCGAGCAGTGATTTTTATGCTGTGACAAAATTTTTGTTGGGCTGTCAACTCCAGTACCGCCTGAATGTCACTTGAGTTTTTCGGAAAAACAACTGCCTGCGGAAGAACCTGATAAATGCTGTTGTCAGTTGAGTTTATCAGGCGTGTTCCGTAATCATGCTGAATGTCTCCGGAGAAACTACTTTGACGCAGCTCTGCCAGAAAACTTTTCACAATTTCTGGAATACTTTCGGAATGATTGAGGCGAGGGATCATTTAAAACTTTATTAACAGCTAATTACGAAATTTTGTGAGCTTTACGCTTGGAACAGCATTTGCGGATATTTATATAATTGCACGCAACAGGCGGAAGTAAATGCGCAATCATCAATCTTTATATTCCGCAGAACGATTTTGCATCATCGCCATTACAGACTCCTCCAGATCAGCAGAAAGCAGCATGGCGGAATTCCAGGTTGCTACATAATTAAGTCCGTCTGCAACTGAATTATCACGCGAGTGCAAAAGCATTTCCTTAACTCCACGTATTGCTAAAGGCGCTTTGTCCGCGATTTGCTCAGCAATCTTCCGGACTGCAGAAATCATCGATTCCTGATCTGCATAACAACTGTTGACCAAACCAAATTCACGTGCTTCCTCTCCGGAGAATTTGCGTCCTGTGTAGGCTAATTCGCGTACAATGCCCTGAGGAATCAATTTAGGAAGGCGCTGCAAAGTTCCGACATCCGCAGTTAGTCCAAGATCAATTTCTTTTATCTGGAAGACAGCGTCACTTGTTGAGTAACGCATATCGCAGGCACTTACCAAATCAACTCCTCCGCCTATGCATCCTCCGTGAATTGCTGCTAATACAGGCTTACGGCACTCTTCAATTTGTGTAAATGCAGCCTGCATTTTTATTATTTTGCGCCGTAAATGTTCACGTTTCCGTCCTTCACAGTCAAAACGTTCAACTTCCTGCCCCACTGACTGTAAGAATTTAAGATCAATTCCTGCAGTAAAATGACTTCCGGCACCGCTCAGAATGCACACCCGAACAGCTTCATTTTCATCTAATTCACGAAAACAGTCTCCGAGCGCAAACCATAATTCCTCATCCATGGCATTTGCTTTATCAGGACGGTTTAATTCAATTTCCGCAACTGCGGAATTAATTCTAATTTTCAGTGAATCAGGCATATCAAAGTATTGAATATGAAGTTAAAGTTTGAAGAGGAGCTGAATCCATCTCAAGTTGACTCAGACATTCTGCTGCTTTTTCCAACTCCCGCATTGCTTCAGCTTCCAGTTTTTCATGCAGCTTATGTTTATTGAACAGCACCCTGAGCTCGCTGGTCATTTGCTCCAGTTCAAAATCACCCTGCAGCTTTTCAGACATTTCACTGAGTTCACTTTCCGTTAAACATTCGTGTAGTAAAAAGCAGAGAGGTGCCCACAATTCCTGGTCTTTCAATGTCTGCTGAAATCGCTTTTCGTCATCAATAACATCCAGTTCAGCTTTAAGTTGAGCAGCCATGCCTACATTTTCACCAAACGCAAACAAGGTCGAAGCTGTTGCATGAGAAGCATTTGCCCAGTAAGCCGCGCTTTTAGCACCTGCCCCAAATAGTCCTGCAATTTTGTCACGCGTTACATTCCGCCAATGTTTTGGCGTAGCAGTAAGAGTAGGTTCCGAAATTTCAAGCACTTGTCCGCGTGAAATATTTTGTGTGGCGAGAGAAACACATTCCAGCACGTCCAAATTACCAACGCGTGTTAAGATTTGAAATGAGATGGAAAGCAGATAATCACCCAGCAAAACACTTGCCTCTGAACCCCATAGTTTTTGAACATGCTGCTGGTGACGTCTGGCATTTTCAGGTTCTTTGATGTGACGGTGCAAGGCAGATGCGGTGTGTAAAAATTCTAAAGTGCTGCCTATATCTATCACATCGTCATCAGGCTTCTTAAAGAGACTTGCGCTTTGCAGCAACAACAGGGATCTGGTTGAATTGTTATGAGGAGTTATAATATGGTGAGCAATATCTGCTAAGAAAGGAAGTGAAACACCTAAATTTTTTTTAACAGCATTTTGAATCTTCTCCAAATTATTCTCACTGTCCAAAAGAATTTTTTCGCAAGCTGCTTGTTTCATTATTAACTGATTCCTGTTTTCTGCCTTAACGTTCTTTGCTGTGATGATGATAACTGAATTTATGCTAACTCTTGAAGATTCAAGCGTAATATTTCCACGATTAATGACATCATTGCCAGAATAAATCCGACAATCGGCCAAATTGCTTTCCAGCTGGAACGAAGAGCCTGAAGTTGACGCAACAGCAAAAGCATCGCAAAAACGCACCAGGCACTGATTGACGCTCCAAATCTCAAGTTTGCCAGTAAAGACTGATCATCTTTATTAATTAATATTCCCAGCATGATACCAATACTCAAAGCTAAAAAACCCCAAAGTGTTCCCTGCCAACTGAGACGATCCAGTGTACCAAGCGCAGGAAAGCGGATCATCATCGAAGTTACCAGTTTTGTTTTGAGATGGTGCTCCTGATATAGAAAGATGATACTGGCCACACAGGCGACTCCCAACATAACATAACCTGCTAAAAGAATGATTATGTGTGTCCCAAGTAAAAGCTGATAAAGCCAGGTTTGAGCTGAGACAATTTCACTTGTTGAGACTTGATTCTGAAAAATAATCAGCGATAATCCCAGCAGCAGAATCGCAAATAGTCGGACAATTGATGTGTTGACCAAACTTGGCAGACGTTCTGGAAAGGCCTGTATTCCCACCATACTGGCCCATGCGGCGACGCTCAGGATGTCACTTACAAAAGTTGTCGGCCAGACTGATTTAGTCCATAATAATCCAAGTAACGCAACAGTATGTATGATCCAGCCCAGACGCATCCCTGTAAGCTCAGTCCATGCCTGAAGCCTTGAGCCGGAAGACTCATCAAAAGGCGAAGGGAAAAGCCCTGAAATCCAACTGATGATGTAAAGCAACAAGGCTCCCCATGTTCCTACAATCAGCATATTGTCTTTTCGTGAATGTGTGTTTTTATAATGCTTCAATTAAATAATTATCGAAGCAAGGTGCTTCGTAATTTGTCCTCTGCTGTCTTATTTTCTTCTACCGAAAAATGAACAACAAAATCAGTTTAAAAGAGCATCATATAGTTGAGCAAGTTCCAGAGATACAGCGTTAAGAGTGTAGCTCTGTTAGCATCACCAGTCAAACTGAATATGAAAATCAGGGGCAGGAGAGATTACCGGAATATTGTTTTCCGGAAAGCAGTGCTATTTTTTTACTGACCGGTAGTGTAATCAACAGGTCCAGTTTGGAATCATTATCTACGTCTGAAATTGCCAGATCCGCAGGTGCGGCACCGTCTGTTGCGAGACTTGCGGCAAATGAAACAGGGCTTGCATAACCTGTAGAAGAGGTGTTATCACTGAGAGTCAGTGAAAAGTCACCTGTCAAGAGAGAGACTCCTGAAGTACTGACAAGAAAATTGTGTCCTACCACAAAATCCATTTTACTGTCATTATCAAAATCCGCAGCAGCCAGTGCCCTGGGTCCACTTCTGGAACTGATAGTAAGTGGTGAATCAAAATCACCAGTACCATTTCCGTAAATCAGCGAAAGAGTACTGTCTCCGTAATTGCTGACCGCGAGGTCTTGTTTTCCATCACAGTTCCAGTCTCCGGAAATCATGTCGATCGGTAAAGTGCCAACTGTATATGTCGTAGATTGAGCACTGAAAGTTCCGCTGCCGCTGTTTAACCAGATTTGAACCAAAGTGCTGTCCCTTGACAAAACCGCAAGATCAGTATCATTGTCTCCATCCCAATCTGCGCTGGCAATCTGTATCGGATGTTCACTGACAGATAAAGTCTGTGAAATAGCAAATACTCCACTGCTGTTTTGTAGAATAGAAATGCTGCTGTTATCACGATTTACCACAGCCAAATCTGTTTGATTGTCACTGTTCCAGTCTCCGGAAAGCAGCTTGAGTGGCACATCACCTACAGTTAAACTGCCGTTATCAGTAAAAGCCGCGCTGCCGTCGTTGCTTAATAATTTAATTTGGTCCTGAGCAGTTTGTGTAACCACCAGGTCAGTTATGTTATCTCCGGTGAAATCTGCTGAAATCACATCCTGTCGCCATTCTGCAGTAGCAGGAGTAATTGTACTGGAAGTATAAGGAAAACTAGTTGTAGACGAAGAATTATAAAGAAAGAGAGTCATGCTGCCGTCTGCAGTAGTTGAAATCCCATCCTGTTGCCGGGGACTTGTCACAATAATATCTGTGTTGTTGTCTCCATTGAAATCACCAAAGGTAATGCCTAACGGGTTTTCTCCTGCATCATATTCCACCACTGCTTCAAAGACAGTTCCGGAAACACTTGAAGGTACTGTACTTGATTCTGTCGCTAATTCTGTAGAACTGCAAGCAGCAGTAAAAAACGTTCCTGTACTTAGAAGAAATAACAGCATAACTGTCCGTAAATTAAGACTTGAAAATAACTTAGCTTTCATTGATCAAGCCTTTAAAAAAGAGACCATATTTGTCTTCATGATAATCCTGAATTAAACCAAAATATTTGTTCCATGGAGGAACCGGAGTCCGCTCCCTGCTTTGATAATAAAGTACTGTATTAATCAGTTTCCAACGTTCTTCAAAAAACACTTTTAAAGGCGAAGTTTCCTGAAGTCCTTCAAACACAATCACCGGTGATCGTGCACCGTGAGCATATTCTTCAAAATGCAGAAGAATATTTTCGCCTTCACCCGCCAACAGTTGTTCTTCCAGGTACGCAGTTGCTTGAAAGTCAATCTTGATCCAGTCTGCAAGATCGAGCAATTGATGATGGACATTAACATTCATTTTATTGGTATCATCAAGAGCAAGTCGAATCCCCAAATCTTCCGCCAGTGCGCGGATAGTTGTTAAATAATCTTCAGTGACTTCTTCATTAATTTCAAAATAAAACATCTCCTGATACTCCGGAAACAACTCCAACAGTGTCTTTAATGTACGTGGATAATTCAGATAAAAAGAGTCAACGTTTTGCGAAAATGTCAAGGAAGGCATAATTTCCTGATCACGTTCCATGTGTTGACTCAACAGACGTACAGTAAGAAAAGTAGCGATCAGTGATGCAAAGCGTACAAGTACCGAAGGGATAGATAATTCTTGTGAACGTTCTACTATTTCACCAAAACTGTTCCCATCTCTGTCAATAGCCAACAACTCAAAACCACGTGTCGTCGTTTGTAATTTTCGTGGAGCAAGTGCGTCAATTGATTCCGCTTTTACTGAAATCCACTTCAAGTAATTCCGGGCACGGTCAGTTAGTTCATCCCATTCACCCTCAGTTACAACCTTTAAAACCTTTTCGATTACATCCGGAAAACACGGATTCGGCAAGCAACCTGGAGCAGCGACAACAGTCTGACCCATCAGATTTGACTCATGGGTTAAACTATCAAGATATTCCTGCAATTCTTCGATGTTTTGCATCAGCAAATTTTTTTCAGGTGAACTTGTGTCTGCAGATAAAACATATTCATTTAAATTACGCCACAGAATTTGATGGTGAAAACAGTATCAACGGGATGCAACTGCAGAATGACACGAAAAACCGCATAAATGTTTAATTTCAGCTGCACTTTACTGATTTAACCAATTAATTTCTAACTGCCTGTACCAAGAGCTAAATTCGCAAATTTCGTATATTGTCCAATAAAAGCTAGTCGTTTCATCCCTATTTCGCCGTTTCGATGTTTTGCAATACTTATTTCAGCAATGCCTTTATCCTCAGTATCAGGATTATAAACCTCATCACGGTAAATAAAGATTATCAAATCAGCATCCTGTTCAAGTGCACCTGATTCACGCAAATCCGACATCATCGGCCGTTTTTCAGTACGCCTCTCGAGTCCTCGGTTCAACTGAGACAAAACAACCATCGGCAGCGAAAATTCTTTAGCAATACCCTTCAATGATCGTGATATTTCTGATATTTCCTGCTCACGTGATGGATTACGCATATTACTCTGCATCAACTGCACATAATCAATTACCACTAGTCCTAAATCAGGATATTCCTTTTTGGCCTGACGAATCACCTGTCTAACGTAATTAGGATTAATTCCGGAACGGTCATCTACTAACAAGGGTGCTTCCATCATCCGTGTTGTACCTTCCATCAGTTTGTCCCAATCATCCTGTTCAAGGTCACCTACAAGCAATTTTCTGTTATTTACTTTTGCTTCACTGCATATCAGGCGCATGGCGATGTGCTCTTTAGGCATTTCAAGACTAAAGATAAGTGATGGAATTTTAGCATGTCCTGACGCATAAAGTGCCATATTCACCGCAAGCGCGGTTTTACCCATTGAAGGTCTGGCAGCAAGTATGATTAAATCACCCTTTTGTAAGCCACGTGTCAACTCATCCAACTCAGTAAAACCGGTTGGGACTCCGGTTACATTTTCCGGTGATTCTGAAATTTTCTCTAACTCTTCAAAGTTAGCAGCAAGAATTTCTTTGAGATGAGTATAACTTTTAAGACGGGTTCGTGCATCGATGGACTGTAAGCGTTCAGTTGCATCCGCGATGAAATCAGAAATATTGTCTGCAGAACCTTCCTGACCACGTTTTGCCACTTCATGGGCCGTAAGGATAATGTCACGGAGTTGACCTTTTTCTCTGACAATTTGTGCGTAAAACTCAGCATTTTCGGCAACAGGTGTTTTCTGTGACAACTCATTCAAATAATCAACCCCGCCTGTTTGTTCGAGTTGCTGTCTTGATTCCAAACGACTCAGGAGGGTCAGTTCATCAATCGGAACAGGAGGTTCCTGCGAAGCCATTTCCTGCATGGCGGCAAAAATGAGTTGATGCGCCGGAGAAAAAAAATCATCTGAAGTGAGGATATCCAAGATCTGCAGAAGTACAGAATTCTGGATAATAATTGCTCCCAACACAGCCTGCTCTGCCATCTTATCATGAGGCAGCAATTCATCAAGATCAGCAGTTTGCTGGCGTGTTCTTGATGTCCGACCGGAAACCTTTGAATTTTGGAATTTTTTTTCGGAAGACAGCATTAAAACTCCAGATATGGAGAAGGGGAACAAGGATTAGGAGACAGGAAGCAGGATAGAACAATCATCTCCAAAAAAAAAGGCAAAAGGCCGGAATGTTTTCCTGAGCCTTTAGCCTTAAGGTATGGAGTATTGACCCTACTCGATTTCCTCGGGGTCTTTGTTTGCTTCGAGTTCTTCGAGTTTTTCGAGTTCTTCAGAGTCTATTACTGGAGCATCTGCATCTGCATCTTCTTTTGGCTTTTCAACAACGGGTGCTTCAACAGTGTCACCAATTACCTTGATTTGTAATGTTACAGTAACTTCAGTATGCACACGTACTGAGAATTCATGTGTGCCTACATTACGAATCGGTGTGTTCAGCAGAATCGCACGTCGTTCCAGTTCAAAGCCATTTTCTTTGAGCAACTCTACCAGATCACGGTTTGTAACCGAACCAAATAATTTACCTCCAAGACCGGCTTTACGCACGATTTCGTATTTAATAGCATTGAGCTTTTCTGCCTGTTCATTGGCAATTGCAATTTTCCCTGCACGGAGCTTTTCAAGATATTGCAGACGGTGACGTAATTCTTTAGAGGCTCTGCCTGTTGCCAAAAGTGCCATGCCCTGCGGAACAAGGTAATTTCGACCGTAGCCGGCTTTTACCTCAATTGTGTCACCCAAAGACCCTAAATTAGGGACATCTTCAGTTAGTATTAACTTCACGGTATTTCCTTATA
>JABGPG010000145.1:0-2969 GCA_018645085.1 Deltaproteobacteria bacterium | reverse complement strand
AAGTACCAAGCGTGATATACACCGAAATCATTACCAGCAATTTCGTATGCTAATCTTCGACGTCCCCAAACATATTCATGAATGAGTTTTCCATCAAATTCAGTGAGGCTTTTTTTAAATTTTTTCAACACAACGGCCAGATCATCTTCACTAAGAGTCGGGGCTGTGATGAACACTAGTTCATATCCTGTCATTTAACTTCCTTTCGGATTATTGAAATGTCAATAAGTCCACCTGAGTGAACAAGGAAAAAGCAAAAGTACATTCCTTTGCTTTAGAGCAATTTGTTCAAAAACAAATGCTAAACATTAAAACGAAAGTGCATTATGTCACCATCCTGCACCACGTAATCCCGGCCTTCAAGTCGCCATTTTCCGGCTTCCTTGACTGATGACTCAGAACCTAAGCGGTCAATGTCATCAAAATGAAAGACTTCGGCACGGATAAAGCCTTTCTCAAAATCAGTATGTATTTTTCCAGCAGCTCCCGGAGCAGTAGTACCTTTTCGGATTTCCCAGGCACGTACTTCCTGTTTTCCTGCAGTGAAATAAGTAATTTGTTCGAGCATCCTGTAACCGGAATGCGTAAGTCGGTTAAGTCCGGAACTATCTATCCCGAGCTCTTCCATGAATAAATCAGCTTCCTCATCTTCCATTTCCGCCAGTTCCGCTTCCACCTGCGCGCAAATGGGAATAACTTCCACACCTTCTTCTGCCGCTAACTCATTCAACTTTTGTTGATGAATTTCTGGATTATTGAGTGCGTCTTCAGAAATATTTGCAATATAGAGATATGGTTTCATAGTCAGCAGATTTAATTCAGCTACCAGAGACTTATCATCTTCGCTGATTTCCATTCTGAGTGCTAATTTACCTTCACCCAAATAATCCCGCAGACGTTCAAAAACCGGCAATTGTGACGCCAAAGAACGGTCACTTTTAAGCTGACGTGAAAGCCGTTCTATTTTACGTTCCGTCTGCTCCAGATCAGACAAAATCAATTCAGTCTGAATAACCTCTACGTCACCGACAGGATCTATCTTTCCGTCAACATGCACTACATTTGGATCTTCAAAACAACGTACCACATGTGCCACTGCATGTACCTGTCGAATATGGCTTAAAAATTTGTTACCCAAGCCTTCACCCTGACTGGCACCTTTGACAAGCCCCGCGATATCAACAACCTGAAGGGTCGCAGGTACAATACTGTCCGGAGTTACCAATTCAGTCAAACGCTTCATCCTTGGATCACGCAGTTGAACTATTCCTATATTTGGATCAATCGTACAAAACGGATAGTTCGCCGCTTCTGCCTGTACCTTGGTTAACGCACTAAACAGGGTGGACTTCCCTATATTTGGCAAACCAACAATTCCAACTTCTAATGCCATTCTCTTCCGGAAACTTTACTCGTTTTAATTAATTTTTACTGAATGTACTCAAACCAGTTACGAAGCAGTAAATGAAGTGTTCTCAAATTTTGAAGTTTCCAAAAAGCTGATTAGCTCATTCAACACCAGATCAATCGCACTCAAAGCTAATTTTTCTTCGGCTTTAGACCAACGACCCAAAACATGTCCAACAACGTCCCGTTTTCCGGAAGGCCGGCCAATGCCTATCCTGACTCTGCGGAACTGCCTGTTAGCTAATGAGTCTATAATGGAACGCAAACCGTTGTGTCCGCCATGCCCGCCTCCATCACGAAAACGTGCTTTACCTGGCGGCAGGTCAAGATCATCTGAAATAACGACTATATCCTCAACAGGAATCTTGAAAAAATTAGCGCATTCTGCAACCGCATGACCACTTCTGTTCATATAAGTCTGAGGCTTGAGAAAAATGCAAGCTTCTCCTTTTAAAGACGTCCGTAGCAACTGGCTTTGAAACTTCTGCTGAAATCCACTGAGACCCAACTGTTCCAGTAGTATATCTACTGCCTGAAAACCAACATTGTGAGGCGTTCCTTCATACTCTTTGCCCGGATTTCCCAAGCCGGCCACTAGCTTCATGCCCGCCCTTTCCTGTATCAGTACTTACTCGGATTTACTCTTCTTTTGAAGACTCTTCATCTGCAGAATCTGCTGCTGTTTCTTCAGCACCTTCTTCTCCTTCAGCAATTTCTTCTTCTTCTTCTTTTGCACGTCCAACAATTGAAATTACTGCATAATTTTCCTCAGTACTATGAGAAACTTTTGCAGGCAGTTCAATATCCAGAATTCTAATTGAATCACCTATTTCCAATTCAGAAGTGTCTAATTCAATGGATGCTGGTATATCTGCAGGAAGACAATAAACAGGAATTTCCCTGACTACCATCTGCAGAACACCTCCACCTTTAACACCTGGTGACTCGCCTGTTACCTCAATTGGTATACGGACAAGCTGCTCCTTGGCTGCTGGAAGTTCCCAAAAATCAAGGTGTGTGAGTAAATGCTTGTAAGGGTGCTTCTGAACTTCCCTGAGCACAACCTGCGCTGTCCAGCTATCTCCGCTGGTAGAATCCGTGACTGTGATTGGTACGAGTTCATGCAAACCGGACATTTTTTCGAGAAGATGCCGAGTTGATTCTTCTTCCATCTGCAGCATGATATTTCCACGAGGGCCGTAAAGCACTGCTGGGATATTACCTGATTGCCGCAATTTTTGATTGGCTGTTTTTCCTTTGTTGCTACGAATACTCGCTGCTAATTGATTTTCTGACATGTCGTTATTTTCCATCTAGTGGATGGTTTGTATGAAAAAAGTTAAACCCCAATTCTAGCCTGAAGTTATAGATCAGTCAATTAAATTCTTTAGTAAATGCAGACATTATAATTTGCCTGCAGATAATTCTGTAAAAAGACAATTGCTCACTAAATTATAGAGGTCCTTCCGCTTAGGGACAAATGACGTTAAGGTCATCACAACGTGAAATTATTATCTCGATTACTTTTTCAGTTTCTGCGGCTGTTTCTTCTGCATCTTCAA
>JABGPG010000029.1 GCA_018645085.1 Deltaproteobacteria bacterium | reverse complement strand
AAATGAATTCGTCAGACAGGCAAAATGCTCAATCATCTACGCAGACAATAGCACTGTATTCCAGAAAAGTTGGAGAAAACGGTCCAGACTTTGTTGTGCTTCACGGATTATTCGGTTCCGGAAAAAATTGGCGCAGTTTCGCGGGCTCTCTTGAGGATGACTTTCAGGTCTGGACACTCGATGCACGTAATCATGGTGATTCACCACATGCGGATTCGATGAGTTATCAGCAAATGGCAGAAGATGTTGCCCGTTTTTTTGCTGAAAACGAATTAGAAAATGTGATCCTCCTCGGTCACAGCATGGGTGGAAAAACCGCAATGCAGCTTGCCTTGCAGTTTCCAGATAGAATTGCGGCGTTGATTGTGGTGGATATCGCACCGGTCTGTTATGATCATCTGCATAAACAGCTGAAACTGATAGAGGCCATGCAGGAACTGCACTTAGCGGCGGAAATGTCACGTAGTGAAATTGAAAAAAAGCTGGCACTTAAAATTCCTGAAAAACGCCTGCTTTCTTTTTTGATGACGAATTTAAATCGTCAAAATGGACAATTTCAGTGGCGTATCGGTTTGGAACAGATTGCTGCAGGCATGCCGGAGCTGTTAAACTATCCGGAACTGAAAAGTGTTTTTAAAGGCCCTGTACAATTTATAGGTGGAGAAAATTCCGCTTATCTTAAGTTTGAGTATCATGCACTGATCCGAAAATATTTTCCGGAAAGCAGAATTACGATGCTTGAAAATTGCGGACATTGGCTGCATGTTGAACAGCCCGCTGCTTTCCAAAAAACGGTAAACGAATTTTTACAGGATAATAATTTAAGATGAAAAAGATGAACAATAACTTTTACCAGACTCCTGCCGGAGTTCCGGAAGAATTGGAAATCCAGACTTCAACCCTGCGTTTATCTGCAAAATGCTGGGGGAATCCTGAAGGAATGCCTGTGCTCGCGTTTCACGGTTGGCTGGATAATGCGGCGACTTTTGATCATTTGGCACCATATTTAAAAGAGTTTCGACTGGTCTCACTCGATTTGCCGGGACATGGATTATCGGAACACCGGTCTTCAGGTTCGTCTTATCATTTCAGCGACATAATCGTGGATGTGCTGGAAGTGCTGCATGTTTTGGGTTGGCAGCGTTTTTCCCTGCTCGGACACTCGATGGGAGCAGGAGTTGCATCTTATCTTGCTGGTACAATTCCGGAAAAAATCAGCTCCTTAATCTTAATTGAAGGTTTAGGTTCGTTGGCTCAGAAAGCTGAAAAAATGCCTGAAATATTACGTGAATCTGCTGAGCAATGGCAGCAGCTTCCGAATAAAAAACTGCCGATTTATCCTGATGTAGAAACCGCAGTCAAAGTACGTCATCATGTTGGCGGAATCGAGGAGTCGTCTGTCAGGACTTTGGTCGCACGTGGTTTGCAGCCTGTAGACGGAGGTTTTACCTGGCGCAGTGATCCGCGGCTAAAAATAAAATCACGACACTACCTGACTGAAGAACAAGCCTGTGCTTTCCTGGAGCAAATAACTGCTCCTGTTTTGCTGATTGAAGCAGAAAATGCCAAGCAGGATCAATGGAAAGAACTGTTGCTCAAACGAATACCGTACATAAAAAATTTACAGCACCGGAAAGTTTCCGGAGATCACCACCTGCATCTGGATAATCCGCAAGAAGTCGCTGTGGTGATTCGTGAATTTCTGCAGCAAATTTCTGAGAAAGCATGAGTTCTCCAACAAAAACTGAAACAGAAAATCCGCAAACACCTAAAGACATGCGCCCTCGGGTTTCGTCCACAGGAAAACGTCTGTTTGCCCTGCTGCTCGATTTTATTTTTGCTCTGCTGCTCGCAAATACCCTTGTGCAGATTTTCCGCAAAGAGCATTGGGATTTAGTGATGCAGTCACGAGACTTAGCCGACCTGTTGCCTTTTTATGGAAGTATTGTTTTTGTGTTAATTGTTAAAGATGTTTTCGGACGTAGTCTTGGGAAACTTCTGCTGGGAATGACAATTCGGAAGGTTGATGATTTTTCACAGCGGCCGCCGCTGATTGTACTTTTAAAAAGGAATCTGCTGCTCTTGCTTTTTCCTGTGGAAGGTGTGGTACTTGTACGTGATGCTTATGCGAGACGACTAGCGGACAAATGGTGGGGTACTGTAGTACTTGATGACCAAAAAGCGATGCGGCCGATTTTACGTATTTTGCTTGGTAACATCATTTTATTTGGTTTTTTTTCAGCAGCGATTTTGTTTCAACGTTCCGGAATTGAAAAAACAGCGGCTTATCAAACTGCGGAGCAGGCGATTCGTGCTCACTCATCTTTGCAGCTACTGCTGGAACAGGCACCTGAAATTGAGGAACCGGAGATGCATTTGGATTTGCGGGTAAATGCGGAAAACCCTTCACAGGTACGTGTAAGAGTTGGTGACGAAGATACAGGAAAGCTGGTGACGGTTTCATTAAACTTACGGGAAAATCCGCGTGGTTGGGAAGTGCTTGATGTTGAAATAAAACCGATCAGCGAGGTAGAAGATTAAAGCAGTAGCAGAGGCTCAGTTACCTGTACTGCCGAAACCACCTGTTCCGCGAACAGTATTTTCCAGGGAGTCAACGACTTCGATCCGGCAGGGTTCAAGTTTGCGTACCAGCATTTGCGCAACTCGCTGCTGTAAAAGTTCTTCTGCGGCCTGCATGCCGTCAGCCGCACCAACATAACGGAAAGGCAAGAAGATGCGTCCACGGTAGTCCGGATCAATGATTCCTACACTGTTTGCCAGGAAAAAATCAGTTTTTATGATGCTTGAACGCGGGACTATTTCAACATAATAACCGTCACTCAAGTGTATTGAAATTCCGGTGTCAAAAAAGAAAATGTCCGGTCTTTTTTGTTCAACGGACATGGCGGTCAAGTCAATGCCTGCATCTGTTTCATGTCCACGTTTGGGAATTGACATGCCGTCATAATGACAGCAAATTTTTAAAAGTGGTGTAGAATCCAAAATATTTTTTACTTTCCCCCCGC
>JABGPG010000030.1 GCA_018645085.1 Deltaproteobacteria bacterium | reverse complement strand
CAGACACAGAACAACAAACATTAACTAAACATGTTTTCAAGTTTCCCACAGACTCTACGGCGCTACGGTTTTGATACAGATGTACGTGTGCTGATGGAACTGTACCGTACCATGGAAATTGGATTGATCACCAATCTCGGTTCACTTTTTGACATTGGACAGCATCTGATTTGTAAATCACGTAGGGAAATTGCGCCCTACACACTTGCGTTCTGGGACCATTTTTTAGGAATCGATTCAACCAACTATAACAGCATTGATGATGCGATCCGTAACTCTTCCGCCTTTGAACATTGGCTCAGCCAAAAACTCGAAACCGGAAAAATCGCTGGTGAGTTTGATTATGAAAAGCTGATAGACGAATTTTTGAATGAAACACTACAATCGGATTTGCAGGCTAATATTCAAAAAGAATTAGATGCGCGAAAACACCTTGATGAGGACAATCCGGATTTGAACGATCGCGTCAATAACGCACCTCAGGGGCCAGCGCAAAGCAGTGATAAAATGGTGGATTATTCAAAAATTTCTTTGGAAGAGTTGATGGAACGCATGAAGCGTGTGATGGAGCAGCAAAAAACAGCTCACAGCGGCGGCGGTCACTGGATCGGCAGTCATGGTTTTTCACCTTACGGACATTCCGGACAAGGACTGAACGGAATCCGGGTAGGAGGACCGGCTCATGCAGGCACGGCACGCAAGGTTCTGGGTGATCCCTCATTTTATCCGGTCGATCTTGATGCACCGATTACTGATAACAATATGGACGCGGCACTGCAGGCACTCCGGAACATTGAGGATATGCATCCGGACAGGAAACTGAATGTGAAACGTACCGTTGAGGAAACCGGACGCAATGCTGGCATTGTAATTCCACATTTTTTACGTGAACAACAGGACCGTACACAGGTTTTGCTTTTGTTGGACAACGGTGGAAATTCAATGTGGGTTCATGCCCAAAAAGTTCAAACACTTTTTGCAAAAATCAAACGCCGTTTTCCGCAGGACTTAAAAACTTATTATTTTCATAATGCAGTTTACGATCAGGTTTATGAAGACGAAGCCCGGCGCAAACCGGTCACTCTCCGGAGAGTAATGGAGAACAGTCCGGACTACCGCGTTTTCATCGTCGGTGACGCTTATATGGCACCGCATGAATTGCTGTCACCGTTTGGTTCAATTGAATTTCGCGAAGAATCGTCAACGCCAAGTCTGGCAAATTTGAAAACCCTTCACGAGCATTTCCCCTATGTTGTCTGGATAAACCCGACTCCAAAACAGTACTGGAACCGCACTGTCGCACCGTATGTTCAAAAGGTTTTTAAAATGGAACCGCTCACGATAAACGGAATCCTTGAGGCCGCGAAATACATGAACAGTATCAAACATTTTTAGGATAACATCACCATTAAAAAGGAGACCCTAATGAAATTGAATTTCATTTTCCTGTTGACAGTTGCGTTGACATTTTGGACATCCGTCCTGCAGGCTGGAGCCGGAGATGGCTTGGGGTTGTTTCTGGATTTTGGACAACTAAAAGCGCTTAATAATGACACTGAGACAGAATATCAGACTTCCAAAATAGGCGGTGTCCAGTATGACTATCAGTTCGCTTTGGGTGATTCTTTTTCTTTCTCACTTTTCGGCACAGAATTCGGTGGAAAAGGGGAATTGCCGGACAACACAAAATATGAATATTACAAAGCGGGCATCCTAGGCGCAGAATTACGGGCATGGATGGGAGCTTTATTTATTGGAATACATGGAGGACAATATTATCTGACATGGATTGAATCGCAGAGTTCTTATTCCGGAATTAAATGGAGCGGCGGAAGTGGATGGGGTTTGGGACTTGAAGGTGAATCCGGCTGGTCGCTTTCATGGTACAGTGAAAAAAGCGAAAAAATCATTTTCGACGATCTTCCGGATCAACGTGTAGAAGGTCAGCGAATACTCCTCGGCTACCGCTGGCGTTAATCCAGTTCCGGAAAATTTTTTCAGGGGCACGGATTGGGTATACGGTTATGAATTTCGTCAATTGCATCCAGCACTTCTACGGAAAGTTCCAACTCCGCGCTCGCCAGATTTGATTCCAATTGTTTGACTGTGGTGGCTCCAAGCAATACACTTGTCGTGAACGGTCGTGTCCGCACGAAAGCTAAGGCCATTTGCGCTGGATCCAAAGCGTTTTCTTGGGCAAGCCGCACATACTCACGAGTAGCCTTAAGCGCGTTTTTTGTCTGGTAACGTTGAAAACGTGAAAACAAAGTTAAACGCGCCTTGGCTGGTTTATTACCATCGAGATATTTTCCGCTCAGCATGCCGAAAGCCAGTGGAGAATAGGCCAGCAGGCCGACAGATTCCTGATATGTGATTTCCGCCAGTCCGGATTCAAAGCTGCGGTTAAGTAAATTATAAGGATTCTGAATACTGACAACCCTTTCCCAACCGTTATTTTCCGCCAGACTCAGATAACGCATGACGCCCCACGGAGTTTCGTTCGAAATTCCGAAAGCTCTAATTTTACCGGCTTTACGAAGTTTTTCCAGCGTTTCCAGAGTTTCCGAAATTTCCACATTTTCTGGATCTTCATCCTGCGTAGATACGAATCCCCGTTGACCGAAAATATTAACATTCCTGTTTGGCCAGTGAATTTGATAAAGATCAATTGTATCTGTTCCGAGGCGGTTTAAACTTCCTTCAAGAGCTTTGTTGATATTTTCACTGCTGAGATGATTTTTACCGTCCCGAATGTAACCACCCATGGCACGTGATGTCACGGTGGGTCCAACAATTTTTGTTGCTAGAACGATGTCTCCGCGGCATTTCCGCTGTTTCATCCACTTGCCGATCATTTGTTCGGATTTAGTAAAAGTTTTTTCCTGCGGAGGCACCGGATACATTTCCGCCGTATCAAACAGATTCACTCCTGCCGCCAGAGCGCAATCCATTTGCGCAAATGCTTGCTCTTCAGTATTCTGTTCACCAAATGTCATTGTGCCAAGTCCGAGGCAACTGACTTCAATTCCGG
>JABGPG010000031.1 GCA_018645085.1 Deltaproteobacteria bacterium | reverse complement strand
ATAATGTTATTATTTATTCTGTCTAATAGACAATAGGATGTTTCTGTTACCAGATTGTTATGTTTATAGCAGAATAAATGGTTTGTTGGCATTTTGATTTAATCTTGTGTTATTGCTATTACTTGTTAGCATTAATCTTTTTTCATGTAGGTGTGCTGATAAATAAGGATGCTTACAATTTTAAATATTTGCATAGCAAGGAGAAAATATGCGTAAAATAATGTTATTATTAGCAGTCATGTTGATTGCTTCAGGGGTTGCCATGGCTAAAACAGTTTGGGACATGCACCTCAACTATCCTGCCGGAAATTTCCATTCGAAAGGAGCACAACGTTTTGCAGACCAGGTAAAAGCAGCAACAGGCGGAGAGTTAGAAATCCGTTTGCACCCTGGATCCTCCTTAGGATTTAAAGGTCCAGAATTGCTGCGTGCTGTTGCAGAAGGACAGCTTGTGATTTCCGAAATTCCAACCGGAATTGTAGAAGGCGATGCTCCTGTTTTGGCAATGACTGCACAGCCATTTTTGTCAAGCAACACCTTTGAACAGCGTTTGATGTATCAGTTGGCCAAACCAACCTACAAAAAAACATTGAAAAAATTCAATCAATTCACACTTTACACTAGCGTCTGGCCCTTTTCCGGAATTTATACAAAGCGTGCTATCCGTTCTGCTGCAGACCTCAAAGGTTTGAAAATGCGTGTGTATGACGGAACAGGTTTGGCCTTTGGAAAATTGGCTGGAATCGCCGCTCGTAAAATGCCTTTCAGTGAAGTTTATCCCGCGATGAAAGCAGGACTTTTGGATTCAATGTATACCTCATCTGCTTCCGGTGTTGATGCAAAAGCCTGGGAGATGCTGGACTATTTCACTCGTATCAACATTGTTGGTCCAGTGAATATGGTCAATGTTAATATTGGTGCCTGGAACAATCTACCGACCAAAGTTCAACGTGCTGTGCAGGCAGTTGCAACTCAAATGGAAGATGAAATGTGGAATTTGGCTGGAGACATGGAACGCACAAGCCTTGCTAAACTCAAAGCAAATGGATTGAAAGTGCTGGATGTTGATCCTGCTTTCCGTACTGATCTGGACGAAATGGGACGTAAATTACGTTCTGCATGGGTCAACAAAGCTGGATCAGATGCTCAAGCGATTTTTGACCAATACGCAAAAATCACCGGACGCGACCTTTAATTTTAAATGGAAAGCCTGCTTCACTATGTGGATCGGCTGAATCGTGGGATGGCTTTCGTCGCAGCAGTTTTGCTCGGCGGAACCGTCCTGTTGATTTTGCTTGAAATTTTTCTCTGGAATTTTTTTCAGGCAACCACTCTAATTGCAGATGAGTATTCTGCGTATGGGCTGGCCATTTTGGTATTTTGGGGCGCAGGTCTCACTTTGCATGAAGGTGGACACATTCGGATTGAATTGATCTTGAGCCAGTTTCCGGAGCGTATTGCCGGTTGGATTGAGGTCGTTGCCACAGCCGTTGCCACAGGATTCATGGGCTACCTGCTCTATTATCTTTACCGAATGGTGGCTTCCACCTGGCGTTATTCTTCTACCTCCGGAACTCTGACAAACACTCCGCTCTGGATTCCTCAAGGCATTATGTTGCTTGGGGCATTGGCTTTTTTTCTGCAATTGTTCGCAACGACGCTTCGGTCTGCACAAAAGCTTAAATCTTCCTGAATTAATTTCTATTTTTTAATAAAAAGAAAATCATGGATGTCACACTTTTGAACATGAGCCTGTTGGTGTTCGGCATGTTAGTGCTGACTCTTGGTTCAGGTATTTGGATTGGTTTGAGTTTATTCATTGTTGGTATGGTCGGCATGGAGGTGTTTTCCTTTTTACCGGCTGGTTCAAATATGGCGTCTTCGATTTGGGCTACGGTTAATAAGTGGGAATTGGTGGCATTACCGCTTTTTATTTTAATGGGAGAAATACTGTTTCGTTCAGGAATTTCGGAAAATCTTTTTAAAGCACTCGTACCTTGGCTCTATCGCTTCCCGAGCGGACTATTGTTGATCAATATTGTCGCCTGTACTTTGTTTGCCGCAGTGAGCGGTTCAAGCGCTGCGACAACTGCGACTGTGGGACGGATCACACTTTCTGAATTTAAAAAACTCGGTTACAATGAATCCCTCTCGATGGGTTCACTGGCGGGAGCGGGAACTTTGGGTTTTTTGATTCCGCCGAGTCTGGTGATGATTATTTATGCCATCCTGGCGGAAGTTTCGATTGGTAAAATGTTCATTGCCGGTGTTTTTCCGGGACTGCTGCTGGCCGGAATTTACATTGCCTATCTGGTCATACGTGGTTTGCAAAATCCGGAAATTGCTCCGAGGGGAAAAGAATCATATTCCTGGATGGAACGCATTATCGCCTTAAAATCAGTAGCGCCAGTCGGGGTTTTAATCATGGCTGTGTTGGGTAGCATTTACATGGGAATTGCCACTGTGACTGAAGCAGCGGCGCTCGGTGTATTGGCAGCAGTTTTGTTTGCTTTGGCCAACCGTTCATTGGGTTGGAGTACCTTACTGGAATGTTTGTTGGCTGCAGTCAAAACAACGAGTATGATAATTCTGATTGTGATGGGAGCCTCGTTTTTGTCACGAGCAATGGGAATTTTAGGTATCCCACGTGAGTTGACTCAATACATCGGCAGTTTGGATTTGTCACCGTATGTTTTAATAATTATGCTCGGTTTGATTTATCTGCTTTTAGGCTGCATTCTGGATGGCTTTTCGATCGTTGTCATGACTTTGCCTATTGCCTTACCACTCACCACTCAAGCTGGTTTCGATCCAATCTGGTTTGGAGTCTTCCTGATTTTAATGGTTGAACTCAGCCAAATTACACCTCCGGTCGGTTTTAATCTGTTTGTCATTCAGGGACTAACCGGAGAAAAAATCGGTACCATTGCCAAAGCCGCGTTTCCATTTTTTCTCTTAATGATTTTGACCACAGCACTGCTGACCATCTTTCCGCAAATTGCACTCTACCTGCCTGGTTTGATGGTCAAGTAAAT
>JABGPG010000032.1 GCA_018645085.1 Deltaproteobacteria bacterium | reverse complement strand
TCTCTCGTTCCGTGGCTCTGCCGCGGAATGCAGTGGGTGAGGCTCCGCCTCACGATCAGCAGCATGTTTGCCCCGTTCCTCTGGTCCTGTCGATTCTGAGCAAGCTGTGTTTCGAGTAGCTGAGCCTCGTAACCAGAAGAACAGCGAATAGTTACAAACCATCAATAATAATAAACGCCTAGATTTAATATCAACAAAACAGCTCCTGCAAAAAACAGCATTTTACGTGTCCGTTTGAAACTCCAACAGTGTCCCAGAATCCACAAAAATGAAAAGTTAATACTGAAAGTCAAAGGCCAGATCCAGCCGTTTAAAAACCAGCCGCAGCCTGAGTAAACCAGAGCATGAACTGTTTCAGTCAAAATTGTTCCTGCACCGATTGCCGCATTGCATTTTCTGCAGTGACCTCTGCTCAACAGATATGACAATACAGGAATATTTTCAAACCAGTTGAGTTGATGTCCGCATGAAAAGCAAAAAGATCGAGCAGGAATTGCTAAACTGAGTGTGCGTTCCCGGAGGTGCTTTTTCAGGAAAGCTGACAATTCAGCGGATGCCAACAAGCTTGAACGCTGTTCCTCATCGGCAAATTGCAGCGGTAGACGATCCAGACAAACATTGACAAAACTGCCTGCAATCAAACCAAGTACAGTCCAAACACCAATTTCAAAATACTGCACTTAAGCTCCGTTTCAGGCTTATCATCTGTGGCGGGATTTGATAGTTCAATTCTGTTGATACATCCTCAAAAAACTGGCAAAACGCGGTAAACCTTTTTTTGAGGTACCTGTGAATTTGTAGGTAATGACTGAAGCAGGCTGGGGAGGATTCCGCCGCTCGCTGTCACTGAAACCGGAACCGATGCGGAAAATGTGACCGCTTTTGTCCTTTACCACTAACGCACCCATCATTCCGCTGAATTTCCCTTTGCCGGGAAGTATCTCAATCACGGTCGCTTCTGCATCCTGCCAGGGTTTCAGTTTAAGCAGGTCATTGCTTCTACCACTGTGATAGTGTGAATCTGCTCGGTGCAGCATCAATCCCTCAGCACCTTTTTTAACGAAGTCATCCAGCATTTTCAGCAGTGCCTCTTCCGAATCAAGGCGAATTTGCGGAATTGTCTGGAGCCACTGTATTTTTGCAGACGCAGTCAATTTCTGCATTTTCTGCACTCTCTCACTGAAAGTTCCGCTACTTTCCGGAAGTTCAAATAACATGTAACGCACTTGTTTCCAGTCGCGTTCATCAGGAATCTTTTTGCGTACTATTCCGGAAAGCCGGTCAAATGTTCCGCGCCCCAGCCAAAGCTCACCATCCATTGCTTGAGCAGGAAAATTTTCTGTAAACCAGTTCGGAGCATGAATTAAATTCCCACTACGGAAACGGAGTTTTTCACCATTCCAAATTGCGCGTACTCCATCCAGTTTTTCACTGACCAACCATTGTGAAACATCTTCCTGGCGGTAAACTTTTGCCAGCAACGGTTTTATTTTTTGCTCATTATCACTTACATCCAGCGCAAACAGCGGGGACGAACCAAGAATTAATCCGCCAAAAAACAAATAAAAGATAATTTTGAGATAAAACAGTTTCGGAGACATAGTTCATTTTTAGAAAAGGTTATGCTGAAATAATGCCTCCTGTTCCTGCTGTGCCTCCTGTAAAAAGAAAATGTATCTTTATAAAAATCGGTCTGTGTTTAGTCTTTGTTAACTTGTCTCTCCGGATTTTGCTAAAAGGAAACGGTCCAGCAATTCATTAGCAAGACGTATATATCCGGTTGCACCGGCGGAATTTAGGTGACGCTGAATAACATCAATGCCTAAATTACTGGCTTCCAGGATGTGCGGACAATTCGGAATAATTGTTTCAAAAACAGAATCGCCGAGAGTCTGGCAAATTTGTTTGCAAACTTGTCGGTGGGAGAGGATATTCTCATCATACATAGTCAGTAAAATTCCTGCGAGCCGTAACCTTGGTTCAATCGTTCTCTGCAATTCCTTGAATGCCTGCAAAAAACGTTTAAGCGATTTTATGGCTAAAGTTTCACATTCCAGCGGGACAATAATGAGGTCTGCAGCAAGCATTGCGTTAATGCTCAAAGAACTTGTGGAAGCAGGTGCGTCCATGATAATAAAATCATAGTGAGCCGCTGCATTCTGCTCCATCCACTGGGCGACGTGGTAATAGTCGGAGGCAATTTTATTGACGGTTTGTTCAGTCAGCAGGTCTTGAATATTTGAAAGCAGCAGGTCAAGATTCTGGTGTTTACCGGTGGTTATAATTTCCTGCAGCGAAATATTGGGAGTACAAAAAACTTCACGGATCCCTAAACCGGCAGACTTATCAACACCAAGAGAGTGACGAACGGAACCTTGAGGATCAAGATCCACTAGCAACGTCTTATAACCACCAAGTGCAAATGCAGTGGCCAAATGTACTGCGGAGGTGGTTTTACCGACCCCGCCTTTTTGACTGGCGAATGTAATAACTTTTGCCATTTTGGGGCCGCTCACCTGAAATAAAATAATGCACTGCAACTAATGAAATTCATTTACGCTTCAATGGGGAGTTTAACACAGGCTCAATGAAAAGCAAACTTTTCTCGGCAGGATGGGCTGATTCAGCTCAAACCGCAGCAATGGCGTTTTGTAATTTTTCACGCACATTTTTTGCGAATTCCACCAAATCAGTACGTCCGGTTGCCTGTACCATCATTTCCGGATCAATAACTCCGATCACGGTTTTCCCATTTTCCGGATGTTCATAAACAATGACATTGCAGGGCAGCAGCAGACCGATGTCCATTTCCTCTGATAATGCCTCGTAAGCAAGTCCTGGATTGCATGCACCGAGGATTACATATTTTGTGAAGTCCTGATCAATTTTCTTTTTTAAGGTTGCTTTAACATCAATTTCAGTCAAAACACCAAAACCCTGCTCTGCGAGCGCAGCGGTGATTTTAACGACTGCCTCTTCATAAGTATAATTTACTACACGCTTAATTCCATATTTTGTTTCTTCTGTCATTTATTTTCTCTTTTTATTTTT
>JABGPG010000177.1 GCA_018645085.1 Deltaproteobacteria bacterium | reverse complement strand
GATTTTACAATATGCTCGGCAAATTCGCTGCTATTATCGGGCCGGCTTTGATGGCTGTAGTAGGACTGACGATGAGAAACGTGCTGATGCCTGAATCTCCAACCGCGGAACAGTTAATCGAAGTTGGTCAGGATGCATCACGTTGGAGCATTGCTTCGATAATTGTGTTGTTTGTGATAGGTGGAACGTTGCTCTTTTTTGTAGATGAAGAAAAAGGCAGGGCGGAAGCAGATTACCTAAGTAAAAACTAAATCAATTTATAAAAATAAACTTTATAAAACTGGAATAACACGGGCTCTTTCTACTTCCAAAGAGCAATCTTTTTTTTGTAGGCATCTCTCGTAATTTTTGTATCTTCAATAAACTTTGGTAATTCATCCATAGTCAACGCCTGCGGACCGTCCACCAGTGCTTCCGAAGGAGACGGATGAAAATCAACCAGCACCATATTTGCGCCAGAAATAATTCCCTGTGATGTTGCATGTAAAACATCCAAAACCCCATCCGGTGAAGAATCCCTTGTGCCTACAGAATGGGAAGGGTCAATACAAACCGGCATCTTGGTCAAGCGTTTGACGATCGGTAAATGAGCAAAATCGACCATGTTACGGTGGGGCTCGTTAAATGATGTCTTCATCCCTCTTAAACAAAATATAACCTGATTGTTTCCTTCACTGGCCAGGTATTCCGCGGCATTGAGAGACTCATTCAAAGAAATTCCGAATCCTCGTTTGAGCAAAACAGGGTATGTGTTCTGCCGTCCGATTGCTTTCAGCAATTCAAAATTCTGCGTGTTCCGTGTACCAATTTGCAGCATTACACCGGTTGGTCTATCCAATTTTTCCAGGCATTCATCAATTTCCTCAATGTGTGCTTCATGGGTTACTTCCATCGCAATCACCTTGATTCCATACTTGCCTGCCAACTCAAAAACATAGGGTAGACATTCTTTACCGTGTCCCTGAAAAGAATAAGGGTTTGTACGTGGTTTATAGGCTCCCATCCTCGTGCAAACCTGTCCATTCTCTTGCAATGCCTGGAGCATACGTTCTACATTATCCGGATTGTCAACGGCGCATAGTCCGGCAAAAATATGAAAGCTGTCCTGATTAAAACGAACTCCGTTGTATTCAAAATCAATAGAACCTGTTTCCTTTGAGTGACGTCCCAGTATTCTGAAATCATGGGTAATCCGGACAACACGCTCCACCGCCGGCAGTGATTCGATTTCTTCTTGATTGACTTCGGCGGTATTACCGATTAAATATATTTCAGTAAGACCTTGCCCTCTGCCCTGTACTTTGTGTTTTTTTAAACGTATTTTTTCCAAATTGCTAAGGTGCTTCCACGTATGTTTATATTCTTCACTGTTTTCGTCAGTGTCTGGGATTAATATTACTAACATTTGTTATTTTGCTGATTGTTGATACGACTGAGAATAAAAGAAAGTGAAAGCGCTTAAAAAGGCAAATCGTCGGAGGTTTCATTTTCCAGCCAGCCAGGTTGTTCCTGTGGTATCTGTCCGGATCCGGTTTGGGGAGGTTTTGGAGCAGAAGGGGTTGCTGAGCTTTGTTCTGCAACCAGTTTCCATGCTTGCAGCGTGTTAAAATATTTCACTTGCCCCTGAGGATTTGTCCATTCACGTCCTCTTAAGTCGAATGAAATTTCAATCTGCTGACCTTCCTGAAAAGAATCCAACAATTCGCAGCGGTCCTGCACCATTTCAAATTGCAGAGCTTGTGGATAATCCGGATTGCTTGCGTACTCTACCACAAACTCACGTTTGCGAAAGCGGTCCGAAATTTGTACTGTTTCTGCTATTTTTTTTATTGTACCTTTGATTTCCATAATATTTTAAAAAGTAATTTAATTTCGCGTTAAGCTGGAAGTTCGTTTTCCACCAATTTAACCCAGTAACTGGCTCCGATCGGGAGAACATCATCGTTAAAGTCATAGTGTGAACTGTGAAGCATGCAACCTCCTTCACCTTTTCCGGGACCGATACCAAGCCAGACATAACAGCCAGGACGAGCCTCCAGCATGTATGAAAAATCCTCTCCTCCCATGCTGGGTGTTGGATTACGGATGATATTTTCTTCGCCGAGCAAATCAACAACTGCCTTTGCTGAAATTTCTGTTTCCGCAACTGAGTTGATTGTTGCCGGATATCCTGACATATAGTTGAGTTCACAAGTTCCTCCGTAAGCGGCGCAGACACCTTCTGCTACACGTAACATGGATGAAGGAATTTCTTTTCGGGTTTCCGGTTGAAATGTACGTACAGTTCCATGCATCTGCACACTGTCCGGAATAACATTGTAAGCGTCACCTGCATGAATTTGAGTAACACTGATCACTACAGAATCTACGGGATGAGTGTTGCGGCTCGGAATGGTCTGTAATGCCGTTACAACTTGTGATGCAATTACGATTGGATCAATGCACTGATCAGGCATAGCAGCATGTCCTCCGCGACCGTTAATCGTCAAATCAAACGTGTCCACCGAAGCCATGATTGGTCCGGATCCAACCCCAAAAATACCAGCAGGCATACCGGGCCAGTTATGCAGACCATAGACTGAATCAACGGGAAACATTTCTAACAAGCCTTCCTTTATCATCAACTCACCTCCGCCGCCACCTTCTTCAGCAGGCTGAAAAATAAAATTAACCGTACCTTTAAAATTCTTGCTGTAGGCTAAATGCTTTGCTGCGCCAAGCAACATCGCAGTGTGACCGTCATGACCGCATGCGTGCATTTTGCCAGGATTGCTCGAAGCGTGTTTAAATGTATTTTTTTCTTCTAATGGTAAAGCGTCCATATCCGCTCTCAGCCCAATCGAAGGTCCGTCACCGTTGCGGATTGTTCCAACGACACCGGTTTTAGCAAGTCCACGGTGAATCTCTATACCAAATTCCTCGAGCTTAGCAGCAACCAGATCCGCAGTACGATTTTCCTCAAACTTCAGTTCAGGATGCTGGTGAATATCACGTCGCCATTCAGTCATTTCATCATGGAATTGTTTAATCTCTTTGATCACTGTCATGCTCCTCCTT
>JABGPG010000186.1 GCA_018645085.1 Deltaproteobacteria bacterium | reverse complement strand
CGCATCAAGCCTTACATCAGTAAAACACCGGTTTTGAGCAGTTCATTTATCAATGAATTGAGTGGTGCGGAATTATTTTTCAAGTGCGAAAATTTCCAGAAAGCAGGGGCCTTCAAGGTGCGGGGAGCTTCGAATGCGGTTTTTGGCTTGAGTGAGGAAATAGCGGTCAAAGGTGTGGCCACTCACTCTTCGGGAAATCATGCACTCTCGCTGGCTTATGCCGCTGGACAAAGAGGAATTCCGGTAACCGTTGTGATGCCGCACACCGCCCCGGAACCAAAGAAAGCTGCGGTACGTGCTTACGGTGGAACCATTGTCGAATGTGAACCAAGCACCAGATCACGCGAAGAAACTTTCGCCAAAGTTGTGGCTGAATCCGGAGCGGATTTTGTGCATCCGTACAATGATGCGCGCGTGATTGCCGGACAGGCGACCTGCTCGCTGGAATTGCTGGAGCAAACCGCAGGTTTGGATGCGGTTGTTGCGCCGATTGGCGGCGGAGGGATGGTTTCCGGAACTTGTCTGGCTTTGTCGAATGTTGCACCGGGGATAAAAATTTACGCCGCAGAACCAAAGAATGCCGATGATGCATACCGTTCCTTCAAAGCCGGATACATTATCGCAGATGACGCTCCAGAGACGGTTGCGGACGGCCTGAAAGTGCCGCTGAAAGATTTGACATGGCATTTTGTTTCAAACCATGTTGAAGACATTCTGCTCGCAACCGAGCAGGAAATTATTGATGCAATGAAACTCATTTGGCAAAGAATGAAAATCGTCGTGGAACCTTCAAGCGCAGTACCGTTGGCGACTATTCTAAATAACAAAAGCACCTTTGCGGGAAAACGCGTAGGTCTAATTATTACCGGAGGCAATGTTGATTTGGACAAACTGCCCTGGCTGAATTCTTAAACAGGAGAATAAAATGAACACAGCAACTTATGAAGGACTGGAAGTCGGATATGATGTCCCAGCCCTGCCAGGCATGAACGAAGCAGACATCCAGACACCGTGCCTGGTGATTGAACTCGATGCACTGGAACGCAACATTAAAACCATGGCGGGATTTGCCAGCGAAATGGGTGTGCGTCACCGCGTTCACGGAAAAATGCACAAGTCAGTTGACATTGCCAAGTTGCAAAAAGAGATGGGAAATTCCTGCGGCGTTTGCTGCCAGAAAGTTTCAGAGGCGGAAGTTTTTGCACGTGGAGGAATCAAAGATGTTCTAGTTTCAAATCAGGTTCGTGATCCTGCCAAAATAGAACGTTTGGCCTGCTTGCCCAAACTGGGAGCGAGAATTATCGTTTGCGTGGATGATATTGCCAATGTAGAGGATATTTCTGCAGCGGCAGTTAAACACGGGACAACTCTGGAATGTTTGGTGGAAATTGATTGCGGCGCAGGACGTTGCGGTGTTTCAGCAGGACAACCGGTGGTTGAGATTGCCAAAGCCATTGAAGCCGCACCGAATTTAAAATTCTCAGGAATTCAAGCTTATCAGGGAGCAATGCAGCACATCAAAGCTTACAATGAACGCAAAGCAAAAATCGAGATTGCGGTTGAAATGGTTTCCCATTCAGTCGAAATGCTGAAAGCTGAAGGACTTGAATGCGACATCGTCGGCGGAGCCGGAACCGGTAGTTATTATTTTGAAGGAACTTCCGGAGTTTTCAACGAACTACAATGCGGTTCATATGCCTTCATGGATGCAGATTATCAGACAATCAACGATGAAAACGGACAGCCGATTTCAGAATTTGAAAACTCAATGTTTATCCTGACTTCAGTGATGAGTCACTCCAAAACCGACAAAGCAATTTGTGACGCAGGACTAAAAGCACAATCTGTGGACAGTGGCCTGCCTTATGTTTTTGGACGTAAGGATGTGGAATACATCAAATGTTCAGACGAACACGGTGTGATTTCTGATCCGGAAGGTGTGCTGAAAATAAATGAAAAGTTGAAACTTGTACCTGGCCATTGTGACCCCACAGCGAATGTTCATGATTGGTATGTCGGTGTACGCGGCGGAAAAGTTGAAGTGTTGTGGCCGGTTTCGGCACGCGGAAAAGCTTACTAAATCTCAGCGCAAAAATAAAATGATTGTTGTACCTGAAAAAGTCATCCCAAATTTAATCGACCGCCATGTTGCTTTTAATGCAGTAGAGAAAGTTTTTGCTGCAATGTCAAACGGCGAGGCCTGCAATTTTCCGGTAATCCGTGAAGATATCGGTTATGCTGACGCACTTTACGGTTTCAAATCCGGCTTTGATAAAGCAGGAATGTCACTTGGTTTAAAATCGGGTGGATACTGGCCGGGGAACGAAGCCAGAGGTCTAAGCAATCATCAGTCGACAGTCTTCCTTTTTGATGCCGACACCGGACAGGTGAAAGCCATGGTCGGCGGAAATTATCTAACCGCAGTCCGTACCGCGGCCGCCTCATCCGTGTCTATCAAACATCTCGCCCGTGAAAATTCTAAAGTTCTGGGAATGATCGGTGCTGGACATCAATCTGTTTTTCAGTTGCGGGCCGCAGTTGAGCAACGCAACTTTGAGCGCGTTATCGGCTGGAATTATCATCCGGAAATGCTTTCACGTCTTGAAGATGTTTGCGCAGAAATCGGCTTAGCGTTTGAGTCTGTTACTCTTGATGAACTCGGCGCGCAGGCGGATGTTATCATTTCAATCACTTCCAGTTTTGCACCAATCTTAAAAGCAGCACAAGTAAAAGCCGGAACACATCTCGCCTGTATGGGAACCGATACCAAAGGCAAGCAGGAGGTCGAAGCTGAGTTGATTGCCGATGCTACTCTTTTCACCGATCAAATTGCACAGGCAATCACCATCGGAGAATGCCAGCACGCCATTGCTGAGGGCAGCTTGACAGAAGACCGGATCACTGAAATTGGTGCAGTCATCAACGGCACTCATTCAGGCCGCACATCGGCGGATGAGATCACACTTTTTGACGGCACAGGAGTTGGACTTCAAGACCTCGCGGTAGCTACGGCGGCAGTTGAACTTGCGTTGAAATCAGGAGATGCGATTGAATTCGACT
>JABGPG010000246.1 GCA_018645085.1 Deltaproteobacteria bacterium | reverse complement strand
AAGTTCAACATCAAACTGCAGAAGTACTCTCCTCATTAACTGATGTATTGCAGTTTTCAGCGGTTTTGATCTGGACAGCTAATATTGTTGGAATTTAGCGGTTCACGTAGTCCAGTGAAGACAAGTGTCCGCATGAATGACGATAACAGGAGTTGATCATCTTTTCCGGCAATGCTAAATATTTTTCGAAAATCAACTCAGGTAACGATCAAGTAAGCGGTAATATAGAATAGAAGGTGCAAGAAACCATGGATTGCCTGAATAGAAAGGACGAGATTGAAATTGAAGTTCAGTCAAAACAGTATTTCCCTGAATCAGTCCGGACAGTCTTTGACCCAGTTTTGTACCAAAGTAACTTGACAGAGAAACTCCCGAACCGCAGTATCCCATGGCATAGTGAACACCATCTTGATTTCCAGTATGCGGCATATGGTCAAAGGTATATCCCACAAAGCCCATCCATGAGTGACTGATTTTTGTTTCTGCTAATTGCGGGAATATTTTTGTGAGTTGATTGTGCAGAGGTTTGACTGATTTTTCCGGATCAGTTTCATTCAGAGATACTCTGCCGCCAAACAAAATACGTTTGCGGTCAGGCGAAGCCCTGTAATAAACGACCAGTTTTCTTGTATCTGTAATTACTCTGTCCTTTGGAATCAACTCGTCCACTAAGCCTTCCTCGAGAGGTTCTGTAGCAATAATATAACTGCCAATTGGAATGACTCTCCTTCTGTGCCACGGTGTAGCAGCACCGGTATAACCGCTGGTGGCAACTACAACTTGGCGGGCAGTCATTGTTCCTGCTTCAGTGTGAAGCTGATAAACTTCGCCTTTCTTCTCAATTTTATTCACAGCACATTTTGCCTTAAGCTTTGCACCTCCGCTGATTGCTCTTTCAAGTAATCCTTGATGGAATCTTGCAGGATCAAGTGATGCATGGTATGGATGTACGATTCCGCCGTGGTAAAAATCAGTGCCGATTTCTGTATGCTGTTGAGATTTTGAAACAAGCTCTACATCGACCTGTAGGCCTTCCGGTTGTACGCTGATTTTTTTCTCTAACTGTTTAAATTGAGCTTGAGAATGAGCACCATAGAAACGACCGGCACGTTTAAAATCGCAGTCAATTTTTTCTTCCTCAATAAAATCTCCAATCCATTTCAGCGCATTCATACCTTCTTTTAAAAGTTCACGTGCCGGTTCTTCACCATACTTGCGGGAAAGTTCCTCAAAGCTGGGTTTGAGGCTACTGCTGACTTGTCCGCCATTACGTGAACTTCCGCCCCAGCCAGCATCTTGAGCATCTAAAACAACTGTATCCAGACCATTTCTACTGGTTTGGATTGCAGTACATAGACCGGTATATCCTGAGCCAATCACCGCGACTTCCGTTTCTTTCGGCAGTTCAATTTCTTTAATAACAGGGCGGGGCGTTCGCTCCCACCAGTAAGGTGTATTTTTGTAATTTTCAGCTAAAACAGGATCAGTCATTTTTCTATTATAAGTTTAATTATTGGATATATTAAGCTGGAACTTTGTTAACAAAGATATAATTCTGTTAAAAAGGGTGACTTCGAAATAAACTCTGAAACGCATGTTGTCATTTCGACCGTAGGGAGAAATCTTAATCATTTTAGTGCTTAACTTAGAATAGATTTCTCGCTTTGTAAGCAATGACATGGAATCAAGTCTTTCTACAAGCACATCAAAAATGTTTTAAATTAAATCCACTAGGAGAGTTTAGGCATTCAGAATTATCATAAAATTTTATTTTTGCATGGCTGCGATGGTTGCAACATTGACAATATCAGCTGAAGAGCAACCTCTTGACAAATCATGGACGGGTTTATTCAAACCTTGAAGCAGCGGTCCCAATGCCGTATATCCGGCCAGCCGCTCAGTTATTTTGTAGGCGATATTTCCTGCTTCCAGAGAGGGAAATATCAGCACACTCGCTTTTCCGGCAAGCGGAGAATCTTTGGCTTTGTTTGCTGCTACAGCAGGAACCAGAGCAGAATCCAACTGCAGTTCGCCGTCATGCAAAATGTCAGGATGTTTTTCTGCAAATATTTTAACCGCTTCCTTAACATGTGTAACACGCCGGTGATTTGCACTGCCTTTTGTAGAAAACGAAAGAAAGGCGACACGAGGCTCCTCGCCTGTCAACAAGCGGTGATTCGATGCTGACTCTCCGGCGATGGAAGCAAGTTGATCACTGGTTGGTTCCGGAATAACCGCGCAATCCGCAAAAGTATAAGCCGCATCTGCAGCTGGTGAAATCATGAAAAAACTGCTTGAAACCCATTTTGATTCCGGAGTAACTCCTACAATCCGGATTGCAGAACGTAACACATCGCTGGTTGAAGTAATGGCTCCAGCAACCAGACCGTCTGCATCACCATTGCTGACCATCATCATGCTGAAATTCAGCGGGTCATTCATGTATTTTCTTTTAGCTTCTTCTGTCATTTTTTTAAAGAAGCGTTCCTGTTCCAGAATTTCCGCGTAATGACTTTCCCTGCTCCGGAAATCCTCCGGATCAAGCAAATCGTAACCTAATTCGCGAAGCTGTCTTTTTGCCAGCGAAACACGAGGATCATCTTTTTCCGGAAGGATAAGCTTCGCCGATTTTGTACGGCCTATCTCAATAATACGTTCCTGATACTTGTTGATCTGCATGAGCTTTGTCCTTCAATTATTCTTGCTGAACTGAGTTAAGAATTCTCTCAATTTGAAAGCCATTCTATTGGACTATTTTAAAAACAGCAACATCCATAACAATTTCAGTGCCGGAAAAAGATGTTAGTTGGCGGAAAAAAATGTTAGCCTGTGTACCAACTTAGCGAGCATTAAAAATAATACGCTAATTTTATTTGATGCACTCCTAATTAGTTGTCATTCCCGCGAAAGCGGGAATCCAGGAACTTGAAAGTAGCTGAAATGCTTGTCCTCGACCTGATCGGGGAATGGATTCCCGCTTTCGCGGGAATGACAAACATGGATGTTATTATTATTTAACAGTTCCATTTTCTTTGATAAATAAAAACCATGATTCCAAAAAAAATCCAGCTTGTAGAAGTTGGTCCGCGTGATGGA
>JABGPG010000033.1 GCA_018645085.1 Deltaproteobacteria bacterium | reverse complement strand
AAAAAAAAGGTGGAGCACTTTTATTCATTGTGATGGAAATAAGTTTAAGTAATCAACGTAATGAACTGGTTTGTGAGCTGCAGTCCACGATTGTGGTACGGAACGGATGATTATTGATGCTCCAGCAAAAAAGTCAAAATGACCCGGTTTTAAGAATTATTGCTAAGCATCATTATTTGGAAATACTTTTAGTCAGGATTGCTGCAGGATAAAATGGGCGAAAATAGTGACCGAAGGTCATAAAAAACCTGTTTATCCTGTCAGTCGTTCTAATCTTTTTTTCATACGATTTGAGGAATGTATACAATGTCGAAAAATATTAATTTTGAAAATTTGAAGATTGGCGATTCCATTCCGGAATTGGTCAAGACACCGATCACACGCACACAACTGGCTTTGTTTGCCGGTGCGTCCGGTGATCACAATCCAATTCACCTTGACGATGCGGAAGCACAAGCCGGAGGACTTTCCGGGGTAATTGCGCACGGTATGCTGAACATGGCTTTTTTAGCTCAAGTCCTGACAGAGTGGTTGCCGCAAACCGCTGTCCGTAGCTTTAAGTCGCGTTTTGCGGCAATGGCATATCCTGGTGACATTATCACCTGCAAAGGTGTTGTTTCCGGAAAAATCAATGAAAGCGGAGAAAATCTGCTGGATTTGGATTTGCTTGCGGAAAATCAAAATGGCGAGGTTTTGTTAAAAGGTAGTGCAACTGTTGTCCTGGATTAGACAAACTGTTGAAATTCAGTTTAATCTGTAATCATCTCAAAAACAAATAATGAGCTTGAAAATCGGTATTGATGTAGGCGGAACTTTTACGGACTTATTTTATGTCCGCAAGGGGCAGCCCCCGATTATTCACAAAGTCCTTTCGACTCCGGATGATCCATCGGTGGCAGTGGTGCGTGGTCTGGAGGAACTGGCTAAAATCGGTGATAGCCCGTTGCCTGTACAAGAGTTTTTTGCTTCGATTGATACTATTGTTCACGGCACAACAGTTAGCACAAACACCACTTTGACACGTGCCGGGGCCAAGTCCGGACTGATTACCACGCAGGGAGTAAGGGACGCTCTGGAAATGCGGCGAGGAATTCGCGAGGAGCAATACAATAACCGTTACACGAATGTAGAACCGTTGGTGCCGCGTTATTTACGGATTGGTGTGGAAGGACGTCTGGATCGCAACGGACAGGAAATCACACCGCTGAATTTGGAGGAAGTAAGGCAGGCGGTTAAGCTTTTCAAAAAGGAAGGAGTGGAAGCAGTTTCGATTTGTTTTATGAATGCCTTTGCTAATCCGGAACACGAGCAGCAGGCCGCAGAACTTGTCCGCCATGAAATGCCGTCTGCGTATTTGAGTGTATCCACTGATTTATTGCCCTCGATCCGTTTTTATGAACGCGTCAGTACAACCGTACTAAATTCTTATGTGGGGCCAAAACTCGAACATTATTTGAATCAACTGAAAGAGCGTCTGCAGGATGCCGGATTCGCCGGAAAGTCAGGTGCTGACGGTTTGCTGCTGATCATGCAGTCCAACGGAGGTGTGATGACTCCTGAACTGGCACGGAAAAGTGCAGCGCAAACTTTACTCTCCGGACCATCTTCCGGACCTGGAGCAGGTTTGGTTTATGCCAAAGTTCATGGTCAAAACAAATGTATTGTGGTCGACATGGGCGGAACCAGTTTTGAAGCGGCATTGGTGGTGGAAAATCCGATTGTTAGCAATTCCGGAAAAATTGACCGCCATCACATTGCCCTGCCGATGCTTGACATTCACACCATTGGCGCCGGTGGTGGTTCGATCGGCTGGATTGACGAAGGCGGATTATTACGCATGGGGCCCCAAAGTGCGGGTGCAGATCCAGGTCCAGCTTGTTACCAGAAGGGCGGGCGTTTACCGACAACTACAGACGCAAATCTGATTCTCGGCTTTCTGAATCCTGATTTTTTTGCAGGAGGGAAAATCCATCTGGATATGGATGCAGCCAGACAAGCTGTGGAGGAACACATCGCCAAACCTTTGGGCATGAGCATCGAACGCGCGGCAGCCGGAATGTACCGCATCGCCTGCACGAACATGGCGCAGGGCGTGCGTGAAATTTCAATTCGGCGTGGTTTTGATCCACGTGAATTTCCACTGGTTGTAGCTGGCGGCGCGGGGCCGATTCATTCCTGTATGATTTGCGATGAACTCGAAATTCCGTTTCAAATTATTCCACGTGAATCATCTATTTTATGTGCGGTCGGTATGTTGATGAGTGACATCAAACACGATTTTATCCGTACTTTTGTTTCACGTTTGGAGCAGTTGGACTGGGCAAAACTTGAATGTCTGGTCCGCGAAATGGAAAACGAGGGAAGTCGTTTATTGAGCCAGGAAAGAATTCCTGAAGCAGATCAACAAAGTATCATCAAATTCGACTGCCGCTACCTCAGGCAATATCATGAGGTTTCTTTTAACGTACCCCGCGAAGCATTTCGTAAACGTGATATGGAACTCATAATCAAGGAGTTTCATGCGGAACACAACCGACTGTACGGCTACACTCTGGAAGAAAACGGAACGTCCGCTGCGAAAGGCGCGGGCATAGAAATCATCAATGTCCGCGTGCAGGCAGTCGGACAAACTGAAAAACCGCAACCGCAAGAAGAAACCGCAGGAGATGCAGATCCGTCAGCAGCATTAAAAGGCAAGCGTCGAGTTTATGTTTTTGAATCTGAAGTTCTTGAGTCGGATGATTGCTTTCAGGAAATCCCCGTTTATGACGGACACCGTTTACGTTCCGGACACCGTATTTCAGGACCTGCCATGATTGAGCAAATTACCACTGCAATCTTTGTCAGTAAAACTTTTGACTGTGTTTGCGATCCTTGCGGTTCTTTGGCGCTTTTCCGTAAAGGACATGAAAATTTGGTTCCTGCTCTCTCAAATTAAGGTTCTGACAGCAACTGAAAAAACTGGCTAAAAACCAACGATCCAGTCAAAAAAACTAGGTAAATAAAATGAGTCAAATCGATCCCATCCTGCTTTCAGTCTACGCCAATACGTTCAAGTCGATTACTGATGAAATGAGTATTGTCGTTGAAAAATCGACACGCTCGC
>JABGPG010000045.1 GCA_018645085.1 Deltaproteobacteria bacterium | reverse complement strand
GGTGTACTGGCTTTGATGGGGGATGATCATACTGCGGAATCTTCCACTGTCTGTAATCAAAGTGAATTTGCTATGGTGGACGCACTGATTCCGGTGCTGAATCCGTCCGGTGTACAGGAGGTTTTTGATTTTGGAATTTACGGCTGGGCTCTTTCGCGATTCAGCGGATGCTGGGTTGGTTTAAAGTGTTTGCATGACACCGTGGAAGCAACCGCTTCAATCGATGTTGATGTTGAACGTCTCAAGGTAGTCATCCCAGACAATTACAATTTTCCTGAAGATGGATTAAATATCCGCTTTCCTGACACACCGCATGCTCAGGACCAGAGAATGCACGAATACAAGATGGATGCAGTACGTGCGTTTTGCAGGGCAAACAAACTGGACCGTGCAATTTGGCAAGGTGGCAGCGCAAAAATAGGTGTTGTTACTGTTGGTAAATCATATCTTGATACTCGTCTTGCTTTTGAAGAACTGGGAATTGACGAAACTGAAGCAGAGCGTCTGGGTGTGCGTCTCTACAAGGTTGCCATGCCATGGCCGCTTGAACCTGAAGGCATTCTTGAGTTTGCTGAAGGACTTGATTTGATCATCGTAGTGGAAGAAAAGCGTGCCCTTATCGAACCACAAATCAAGGAAATGCTTTACGATGCTTCACATCGTCCGCAAGTGATTGGAAAGCTGGATGAGACCGGTGAGGCTTTGTTCCGTACAGCCGGAGCGCTTGATCCTAACCACATTGCCGCTACAATTGGTAGGCGGATTTTGACTTTTCAAGGTGACGCTAAGCTTAAAAAGAACTTGCACGATATGGAGTCCAGACTGGATTCCTCACTTTTGCCGCAGGAAACGATGGTACGCTTACCGTATTTTTGTTCCGGATGTCCTCATAATACTTCCACGGTTGTTCCGGAAGGCAGCATTGCAATGGCAGGAATCGGTTGTCATTACATGGTGCAGTGGATGGACCGCAATACGCTTGGATTCACTCACATGGGCGCAGAAGGCGCAAACTGGGTGGGACAGTCGCCGTTTAGTAAACGCAAACATATATTCCAAAATATCGGCGACGGCACGTATTTTCATTCCGGCATTATGGCCATCCGTGCCGCTGTTTCTTCCGGAATAAACATTACCTACAAAATTTTATTCAATGACGCAGTTGCCATGACCGGTGGTCAGGGTTTTGACGGACCGATGTCTGTGCAGAGCATTATTCAGCAAATGTTCGCGGAAGGTGCAAAACAGGTGACTGTTGTCAGCGATGATCCTGACAAGTTTCCCCAAAGTTCCGGAATTCCTGCAAACGTGAAGGTTTACGATCGTAAGGATTTGGACATTGTGCAGCGTGAATTGCGTGAAATTGAGGGTGTGACTGTACTGATTTATGAACAGGTTTGCGCAGCTGAAAAACGAAGGCGTCGCAAACGTGGGATAATTCCGGATCCGCCACGTAGAATTTTCATCAATGACGATGTCTGTGAAGGTTGCGGAGATTGCGGGGTTAAATCGAATTGTGTTTCTGTTTTACCGCTTGAAACTCAGTTTGGACGTAAACGTGTGATTGATCAGTCTGCCTGTAACAAAGATTACAGTTGTGTCAACGGATTGTGCCCTAGTTTTGTGAGTGTGGTCGGCGGAAAAATGCGTAAAAATTCGCCTTCAGTAAATATTAACGATACTTGGAGCTCTTTGCCTGATCCTGAACTTCCGCAAATAAACGGTACTTATAACATCGTTTTGACCGGTGTAGGCGGAACAGGGCTGGTCACGATCGGAGCATTGCTGGGCATGGCTGCACATCTTGAAAAAAGAGGTGTCGGTATTCTTGACATGATAGGACTGGCCCAAAAAGGCGGGGCGGTTTTATCTCATCTGCGCATCGGAAACAGTCCGGAAGATATACACTCACCACGGATTGCATCTCAGGGTGCGGATTTGGTGATAGGCGGTGATCTGGTGGTGACAGGCGGTCAAAAAACTCTGTCTGTGATTAAACCCGGATATACAAAACTTGTGGTTAACAGCTATGAGTTAATTACCGGTGATTTTACTAAAAATGCGGATATGATTTTTCCAAGCCTGAAAATCAAACAATCCATTCAGCAAGTTGCCGGTACAGATCATACCGAATTCCTGGATGCCTCACGACTTGCAACTGCGTTGATTGGAGACACGATTGCAACCAATATTTTTATGTTGGGCTTTGCTTATCAACGTGGACTGATTCCGCTGGAACAAAGTTCTATTGAAAAAGCAATGGAAATCAACGGCTTGTCAGTTGAAGGCAACAAGCTGGCATTTCTCTGGGGTCGTCGGACAGCACATGACGGTAAGCGCGTAAGTGAATTAACGGCCGCTATCGTAGCAGGATTTGGTCTTAAAGATCCGCCAGAAGGTTTGGATGAACTGATCCAGCACCGTGCAGATGTATTGAAGGATTATCAAAACAAAGCGTATGTTCAGCGCTATCTGCATTTAGTGGAACGGGTGCGGACACTTGAAATTGACCGTGTTCCCGGAAGTACAGAATTTACCGAAGCAGTTGCCGCTTATTATTTTAAATTACTGGCCTACAAAGACGAATATGAAGTTGCGCGTCTTTACACGAACGGTGATTTTATGAAGAAAATAAAGGGTCGTTTCGAAGGTGATTATAAACTGAAACTGCATTTGGCACCGCCATTGTTCTCAAAAAGGAATGCGCATACGGGTGAGCCGGTAAAAACCGCTTATGGAGCGTGGATTTTGTCTGCAATGAATTTGCTGGCACGCTTCAAGTTTTTGCGTGGAACTGCTTTTGATCCATTCGGCAAGACAGCGGAGAGGAAAATGGAGCGTCGTTTGATTGAGGAATATGAGCAAACAATTGAGGAACTGCTGCCTAGACTCTCCAAGAAAAATCATGCTCTGGCTGTTGAAATTGCAAGAATTCCGGAACAGATTCGCGGTTATGATCTGGTCAAACAAAAACACCTTGAATCCGCAAAGTCGCAGGAGAAAGAACTACTGAAGGAATTTAGCTCATCTGTGGGAAATACTGCTGCCTTGAAAAGCGCTGAAACAGTCAGCTGATTCTGCTGCCGGGTTTGATTACAGAGAAGATTGC
>JABGPG010000203.1 GCA_018645085.1 Deltaproteobacteria bacterium | reverse complement strand
AAGTTGCAGGAGAACGTTACAAAGCGCGTCCATCTCTTCGGGCTTTTTACGATCCGCAGAGCGAACGAGTGAGAAAATAAAAGAGCATAAACAGAAGCTGGATTCCCGCTTGCGCGGGAATGACAACTTGCGATGGAATGACAATTAATTACGCATGCATCAACTAAGATGAAACTGCAAAAGTCCTGAAACAGTGTCATTGCTTACAAAGCGAGAAATCTATTTTATGTTAAGCACAGATATTATTAAGATCTCTCTCTACGTTCGAGATGACAAAAAAGTATACCTTTTAGACTTTTTACGGTTTCATCAAAAACATTCAATTTATAAGTTATGATGGCTTCGTAAAAAGTTGTCATTCCCGCGAAAGCGGGAATCCAGGAACTTGTAAGTATCTGAAGCAATGGATTCCCGCTTTCGCGGGAATGACAAACATAGCTTTCATTATGACTTTTTAAAGAACCATCATTTATGCTAGAGAATTATCATTACGACATGTTTTGGCAACAGGGCTATGTAGTCGTGCCTAATTTTGTTACGGATTCATTAGTTGAACAGGCTCGTAAAAGATTTGAACCGCTTTTTCGTGGAGAGTTTGAAACTGGGATTCAGCCGGATGAATGGAACTGGCAGCATGGCAAGAGCGATCCGAGTTTCACCCGCCAAATCTGTAACGGCTGGAAAGCGGATCGTACAATCGCCAGCCTTGTGTTGAGTCAGGAAGTCGGCAAAGCCTGTGCGCTGTTGATGAACTGGCCGGGAGCGCGGATCAATCAGGACAATGTAATCTGGAAAGCGCCTGGAGCAAAACCCTTAGGTTTTCATCAGGATAATACATATCAACTGTGGATTGATCCGCCGTCAATGGTAACATGCTGGATGGCGCTCGATGACACTCATCCTGATGGAGGTACCATCGAATATGTTACAGGCTCACATAACTGGCCGGTTTCCTCTGAACTGCACGCTTTTCATGCACCGGAGGATTACCATGAGGGCTTGCGTTCTGCAGCAGAAAGTTTGGGCATTGCCGAATATGAGGTGGTTAAACTGAAAGTGAATGCGGGAGATGCGGTGTTTCATCATGGCGGGACATGGCATGGATCCGGGAGTAATCGTACCGAAAACCCGCGGCGCTCTGTAGTTGCACATTGTATGAACAGTGAGAGTCGCCATCATCCTGAAAATCTAAGCCCGATTTACAGCCGTTACAAGAAGCAGAACTGTCTGGAACTGGATGAAAGTTTCTTTCCCGTACTCTGGCACAAGAATGGACACCGCACCGCTTTTTTAGACCGTGATTGATGTAGTCGTAAAAGCCTGAAATACGACCCGAGTTAAAAGCCTCTGAAATTGTCCTTTTTCAGCTTGCTGACTAAGGTGCGGGGTAATATCTACTATTGTAGAAATATTAATGATATTAGTGTAATCGCTTATTTAAAATTTATTGTTTCGTAAGCAATGTTGCAGTATTAGGACTTTTTACAGGTTGATCATTTTAATATAAAAAAATGTTCATGTGTCAGCTAAATAACTGGAGCTGAATGTTTTTGTCGAACTTCCAAAAAATCGCATGACTCTATATTAATTTTTGGGTTTATTTTTTCAGGAGTGTTGTAAAGAGTCGTTCTTTGCCTGGGGATTCGCCCTATATTTCGGATAGTTTGTTCCATGAGTTGCGGAGACATTTCCTGTCCGTGGACCGCACCGGCAGCTCGGGTGATGCTTTCGTTCATCAACGTTCCACCTAAATCGTTGGCACCTGAATCGAGACAGACCCTCACGCCTTCAGGACCCATTTTTACCCACGAAGTTTGGATATTGCTGAAGTGTGGATGTAAAACTAGACGGGCCACCGCATGAACTAAAACCGCTTCCCGGAATGTTGGTCCTTTGCGGGCTTTGCCTTTGAGATAAAGCGGTGCTTCCATGTGCACAAATGGCAAAGGCACAAATTCAGTAAACCCGCCGCTTTGTCTTTGGAGTTCCAGTAAACGCAAAAAATGACGCGCGACATGCTTGGGGGTTTCGACGTGACCATACATCAGGGTCGCTGAGGTACGGATGCCAATTTTGTGTGCATCACGTATCACCGAAAACCATTGCTCAGTGGTCAGTTTGTCTGGACAAATAATAGCCCGCACCTCGTCATCCAAAACTTCGGCAGCCGTGCCGGGCAAGCTGTCGAGTCCGGCAGCACGCAAACGCCGTAAAAATTCCGCAACCTTCATGCCAAGTGTCTGCGCACCCTGCCATACTTCCAGTGGAGAAAAGGCGTGGATATGCATATCCGGGACGGCAGACTTGATCGCTGCACAGATGTCGAGGTAAGTTTGTCCCGTGTAAGCCGGATGAATTCCACCTTGTAAGCAAACTTCTGTCGCACCAAGTTCCCACGCTTCTTCTGTACGCCGCACTATTTCGTCCAATTTTAAATCGTACGGTTTCCCTCGTAAATTTTCTGACATTTTTCCTTTTGAAAATGCGCAAAATCCACAGCGAAAAGTACAGATGTTAGTGTAATTTATGTTGCGGTTGACCGCATAAGTGATGATTTCTCCATTGACTTGCTTCCGCAGATCATTTGCCGCAGAACAAACAGCTAAAAAATCATCTCCCCGAGAACACAGAAGTTGTTCAATTTCAGTTTCAGACCACTCAGTATTCTTTTCGGGTTTCTGCAGAAGTTTTTCAAGTGCCTGAGTCGGCCGGAAATTTTTAAACTTAGACGAATTAAACGTCATTTCAGGAGGCCGTGTTTCTTGACCGGGAGACCATGAGTCGTTACGAGAAAACCCTTCGCTGTCTCTCAAACGTAGAACTTGCGGGAGCAACGAATTTTCCAGCCAAATTTCACCATTGACGGCATAATCCGGATAAACCGCCAGCCGCTCCGTGAGCAATTTTCTTCCACCGCAACTTCCTGTACACTCGGCAGTAATCCGCGCTAACTCCCTCAATTCCGGCCATGGTGCTTCCGGATTAACATGATCCGGAGTTACCGGCGAAATTCCGCCCCAATCATTTATTCCAGCGTCAATCAGTGCTTTCAAAGCGTACTGGTTGTTCTGCTTTCCGGCACTCAAATTAGGAGGAGCCTGCAGATTCATTTCCGGCCCGAAAATAATCCGCGCTACTGCAATCGTCCAAACTAATTCATCAAGATTTGGCTCATCTGCATTCTCCATTTTTGTTCCGGATTTAGCTCGAAAATTCTGGATGATTATTTCTTGAAGGTGTCCGTATTGTTCATGTAATTTTCGCAACTCCAGTAGAGCTTCAATCCTCTCCAAACGAGTTTCTCCAATACCAATCAGGATCCCTGAAGTGAAAGGAATTTTCTCAACTCCGGCCAACCGAATGGTCTCTAAGCGTACTTCCGGAAGTTTGTCCGGTGAACCAAAATGCGGACCGTTTTTGCCACAAAGCCGTTGAGCTGAGCTTTCGAGCATCAAGCCTTGTGAAACAGATAATTTGCGTAATTTCCGCAGTTCTTCTGCGTTCATCACTCCGGCGTTGATGTGCGGCAAAAGACTGCTTTCGGATACAACCAACGCTGAAATTTCGGCCAAGTATGAAAGTGTGGTTTCATGTCCCAAACTCGCTAATTCCTCACGTGCTGCTACGTAACGCAACTCCGGTTTGTCACCTAAAGTAAACAACGCTTCTTTGCATCCGGCGGCTTCCCCCTGTTTGACGAGTTGCATAACTTCGTCCGGTGTCATAAAATTTCGTACACCGCCCAAGACGTTCCTCTGTTTTTTTGGCGCCTCTGCAAAAGTGCAGTAGTGACAAAAATCGCGGCAAAGTTTGGTCAGTGGAATAAAAATTTTACGGGAAAAGGAAATGAGATTGCTGTGCCCTTCATCTCTGATTATGGCCGCGGGTTGACTTAGCATTTGCGTTTCCGTAATATCAGCAAGCGCTAGTGATTCCGCGTCGCTGGGTCGGCGATCCAGAAAATCTTGCAAACCGGAATGTCCGTTGCGGTGAGTTTTATTCATGTTTTTTCAGCCTTTGCATGATATTATTTGTCCGTAAATATTTCTGCACCTTTGACCGCACGGGTTGTCGGCAAAGCTCCTGCAAATCTTCCGGAGTGTCAATGTCCAAACCGATTCCGGGAAGTTTGGGTGTATTCAATGTAAGACCTAGTTTACGTGCATTATCCAGGTGTGGGAAGTAACTGTTTGTGCCAAACCGTAGCGAAGCAGCAGTCGGTGGAGAGAGAGCAATACAGTTTGATCCTTGCTCGTCTCGTGCCGCGACAATTGTCATTACCGGAGCCACGGAGATTGCGTTTCCATGCACTTCAAGGACTGTCTGAATCTCCTCTACAGTTACAAGAGGAACATCCCCCGGAAGCATCAACATGCCTTCGATTCCATCAGCAGATAAAGTTTTTGCCGCCAACTCAACCGCAGCGGTTTGACCTTTATCCTCGCCCGTGGACAAGATGGACGCACCATTTCGTCTAGCAATTTCACTCGCTACTGGACAGACCGTTGCCACTACTACCCGTTCCAATTCCGGAACGGCCATCAGCGTTTGCAAAACATCCTCAAACATCGCCACAAATAATTCCCGCCGTTCTGTCGGATTTAGAATTGAGTCCAGTCGATGCTTTGCTTCATTCACATTTTTGATAGGAATAATAGCCCACATAGAAAATTTGCTATAAGCTCAAGTTTCGTTTTGCACAGCGCTCAGAAAAATCCAAGACTGATCGTGCAAGCTCTGTTTTAACGTTGAGGTCGGTCATCAGGGTGTTTGCTAATTCAACGCTGATTCCCATTTTGTTGATTTGCGAAACTAATGCAGAGTCTTGAATGTCAAGGATAAATCCGTCTATGAAATCACGATAGTGATTTGCGACAGCAGTTGCGCAAACGGGATATCCTAGTTGATCAAATATTTTCGCAGTTGGACCTTTGACTGCATCTCCGTCAATGATTGGGGAAACCGCAATCACTGGTGCGTGACAGTTCCTCAATGCCTCCCGAACAGCCGGAAAAGCCAGAATAGGGTCTATGCTCAGGAAGGGGTTTGACGGGCAAATTACCACTGCCTGCAACAATGGATTCCGCAGTGTTTCTAATAATTCCGGGTTCGGTTCTGCTTCGTCTGCACCTTGAAAACGGAATCCTGTGACAGTGGGTTTGCAGCCTTCTCTTACAAAATAATCTTGGAAAGCCAAGTCGCCTTCAGGAGTTTTGACTATCGTAGGCACAGGATCGTTGCTAACCGGAATAATGCTCGACTCAATTCCGAATCTTCGACAAAAATCAACAGTAATTGCCGAGAGGGATTCACCTTCACGGAGTCTGCGAGTACGCTCCAGATGTGTCGCTAAATCTGTGTCTCCCAACTGGAACCATGTGTCTCCGCCTAGTTTTTCCAAGGCTTGCATAAATACCCATGATTCATCTGCTAAGCCCCAACCTTTTTCAGAGTCTGCCTTTCCAGAAAGCGTGTACATCAGTGTATCTAAATCCGGAGAAATTTGCAGACCATAATGTTCAAAATCGTCACCGATATTTCCGACGATCATCAATTTTTCTGATCGCATGACGTGAGTCAAACCCAATGCGAGTTTGGCCCCTCCGATGCCTCCGGAAAGTGCGAGGATGGAGCTTGATTTTGTGGAAGATTTCATCGAAACAAATCCTTTTCCTTTGGTCGAATCAGGCCGGAAGCTCCGATTGCGGCTGATGCATTAAACGGAGCCGTGGGAAAAGAGTAACCCCTGATGAGTACTACAGGTAGCCCCTCACCTGCTTGACCTTGCAGGAGTGAAGCAGCAGATGACAATTCGTCTGTGATCGCTTCCTCACTCGACCTCAAGGGCTTGCCAAAAAGATCGGGTTGCCCTCGCAAATCTAAAATCGAAGGTAATCCTGAAACTCCAATAGCAGTTCCTATTGTGCCATTGCGCCAGGCTCGTCCGATACTATCGTTGATGATAACGGCTACATTCACTTTGGTTTTTTTCTCTAATTGTTTGCGGATATTTAATGCCGACAGATCAGGATCAAGTGGCAAAAGTAGAACTTGTTCCGAGTCGTTTTCAGTCTCAACATTTGAGTGGTCAATTCCCGCATTGGCCAGCACCACACCGTGATGGTTTTCCACCACAATGACTCCGTTACTTTGGCGGACTATTTCACTAGATTCTGTCAAAATCAGTTCCACCAAACGCGGGTCTTTTTCTGTGAACGTTGCTAATTCAAGCGCTCGTTCCGAAGGTTTAACATTCGCAAGGCGAACATAACGCCCTTCTGCTTTAGAAACTATTTTCTGCGCGATCACGAGGATATCACCGTCCGCTAAACTTAATTTCGTTTGTTTTAAACTTCGGAGTATGAGCGAAATAAGACAGTCTCCGGGATGTACCAGAGGAATCCCGGATAATGCTGTCAGCGATAAGGAAAGCGGTGGTTGGCTGTCAGAGACATTCATTTGCTAATGTCCAACGATACGTATGCCTGAACCGTCAATTTGATAACGTTTGTTGAGAAAAATAAGAACCGGCGTGAGAGATTCACTGACTACCGAATTGTCGATTGGCCCTGCATGCCAGCCTTTAAGTCCTGCGGCTTCAACAAGAGAGATGACACAAGTACGAGCATCCACGTTATTTCCGCAAACCAGCACCTCTCCCTCGATTTGTTGATCTTCTGCCAGATGTGCGGCGGAGATTGTTTGAAAAGCCGAAACCACACGTACATTTTTTCCTAGTTTCTCTTGCGTTTGCTTGGCAACAGATCCTCCTTCTGGAAGCTGTACCCGACTCACCTTCGGAGGTACAAGCGGGACAGTAGTGTCTACCACAATCTTAGCTTGAACCGCTACAGAAATTTCCTCGACAATCGCCATGTGGTTAGAGAATGGTACTGTTAACACAATTATTTCCGCAGTATTTGCGGCTTCATAATTGCTCAATCCGCGGGCTGTTTTGAGACCCATAAGTTTGTTCAGCCTGTCGGCAGCTATACCAGCTTTTTCCGCATTTCGTGAGCCGATAATAATATTGTATCCAGCTTGTCCCCAACGCAATGCCAGTGCGGAACCCAAACCCCCGCTTCCTCCAATGACGGCGATAGTTTGTTTTTTTTCTGACATTAATGGTCCTTTCAACTATTTTAAGAGATAGAATTCTGCAACGGTTCTTGATTAAAAAAAGTTCTGTACCAAATCCTCGTCACCACTTGTGCAGCGACTTCAACTGAAATGGGATTTTGATTCAAATCTTCCTGCGCAAACCAAGTGTAAGCACTCTGTTCCACCAGCGAGGCCATCGACTCGACAACCAAACGCGCAGGTATACCATCCACCGTTTCAATTCCATGTGAAGTTTTTAGGGCATAAACGAAACGGTCTATATGTCTTGTCCGCATTTTCCACCAAACATCACGAAATCGATCATCAACCGTGCCTGCTTCAATGAGAGCTCTCAGGACGTCACGGTTCTCGTGATAGTGTGCCAGGTAACCTCGATTTGCAGCCAATAGCGCATGATATGGATCCAAGGCAAAATCAAGCTCAGGCGCACGACTGGCTTGATACATATTCTCGTGAATGTCACCGATCAAGTTGACAAATAGATCGTCTTTGTTCTGAAAGTATCGATACAGTGCACCCATTGAAACTCCGGACTCTTCAGCTACATCAGACATTCTCAGTGTGACATAACCTGTCCGCGCAAAAACTTTGCGTGAAGAGTTGAGGATGTTACGGCGGGTGCGTTTCCCCTTTGTGGTTTGAGGAGAAAATGAGGAATGCTCCTCTCTTTTAAGTGCTTCCAATGTTTTCTTCGAATAATGCGTAAACATGTATTTTTTCAAACTTGATTCAAATCATAGTAAAAAAAACGACATCATGCAATAAAAAAAGTGACATCACTCTTGATTTTTATTTGTTTCCTTGTATTATATGGTTTCACGATGCTCATATAATTTTACTGGTAAGACAATAATGATGATCCTGTAAAAAGACCTAGAATCATGTCACTGCTTACAAAGCGATAAATATTATCTATGCTATAATTCTAATATCATAAAGTATTCTCTCTTTGGTCAAAATGAAAAATAATGTGTTTTAGAGTTTTACGAGTGCAGAAATAATGACAGTTAATAACAACCAGAAGCGGAATAATCACCCAGCGGAGATTATGCAGAGAGAAGATGATTACCGCCAACAAGGTTGGTGGAGCGGCGAACGGTTGCAGGAGCGTTATGCGAAAACTGTTTTAGAACGTGGTGCAGATCTGGCCGTTGTTGATAATAGGGGGAAGAGTCTGACGCATAGTGAACTTTGGACAGCTTCCGGAAAGATGGCAGACGCACTTAGCCAACAGGGTGTCCGCAAAGGAGATGTGGTAATAATTTTTATGCCGAACCAGGTGGAGTGGCAGGTGTCACTGTTAGGTATTTTGCGGATGGGTGGCATTCCAGCGAACTTGCCGACACGCATAGACGTAGACAATTTTCGTTATGTTACAGAACTTACCGGAAGCCGAGCCATTATTACTATAGAACGTCATGGTTCAACCCCTACAGGTGATATTGCCCGCTCCGCAGCAGAACATTGTGAGCATCAACTTGATGTTTTGTTAATTGATGAAAATGCTCAAAATTGGGCCGTATTTCTGGACAAACCTTTTCCGTCAGCACCGGATGTTTCCGGACTTGATCATATCATGTTTACTTCCAGTACAACCGGACGACCCAAAGCCGTGATGCACAGCGCCGATACATTGGCGGCATTGAACATCACTTTCACTGAGCGTTTTTCATTGGGGCCGCATGATTCAATTTTCATGGCCTCACCGTTGGGACATAGTGTCGGCACGATTCACGGCGCACGGCTTTCACTTTTCAACGGTGCTCCGCTGGTGCTCCAAGATGTGTGGAATGCGAATGAAGCCTTGAAGATGATTACGGATTATAATTGTGTTTTTACAGCAGCTGCGACTCCGTTTCTCAAAGATTTGGTTGAAACTGAATGGAAAGAAGGCGAACCAAAATTATCACCGATGCGTTGGTTTCTTTGCGGAGGCGCGCAAGTTCCGCCGGACTTGATGCTAAAGGCTAAAGAGCAATTTCCAAATACTTTTGTTACTTTACTATGGGGTATGACAGAAGGTGGATTGACTACTGCAATTCGCGGAACTCCCCCAGAAAAAACTATAAATACTGCCGGAATCGGTTTGCCAGGATTGGAAATGCGGATTCTGAATCCTGAACCTGAAGCCACTCTAGCTGAGGCTCTTCCTTGCGGCGAAGTTGGAGAATTGACGATACGCGGCCCTGGAGTTTTTATCGGCTACTACGGACAGGAAGATCTCTACAAATCACTGCTGACCGAAGACGGTTATTTCCGCACCGGTGACCTTGCTATGCTTGATCATGAGGGATACCTGAGAATTACCGGACGGTTAAAAGACTTGATCATCAGGGGAGGAGTAAACATTTCTCCGGTGCCGATTGAGGACGCTCTGGCAGCTCATCCAGAGGTTTCTGCAGTGGCGGTGATTGGTTTTCCAGACGAACGAATGGGTGAACTCCTTTGTGCTGTAATCATACCGGAAAGAATGTCTGTGCCCCAAGCTGAAATACCCACGCTGGAAAACCTGAATGCTTTTTTGCGTGAGCAAGGGTTGCCAAAATATCATTGTCCGGAACTGCTCCGGATTGTGGAAAAATTTCCTTCAACACCAGCAGGTAAAATTCGTAAAGCTGTACTGAGAGAGCAGATCATCAAAGTTGCCGTTCAGGAAAACAGAGACCTATGAAAATTCAACTCGGTGATATTGAAACTGCTTACACAATTCATGGTGATGGGCCACCGCTTGTCTTGATTCATGGTCTTGCGGAAAGCAAAGAAAGTTGGCGTGGAATTCAACATAAGCTGAAGAATTTCCGTACTTATGCTTACGATTTACGGGGACATGGAGAAACCCCAATCGGCTCCGGAGAAGGGACATTGGAACAATTAGGCGGAGACTTGATTGCTTTTTTGGAAAAAATCAGTGGACCTGCTAGGTGTGTCGGCTATTCCCTCGGTGGAGCGCTTTTGCTTTGGGCGGCAGTTAAATATCCTAAATTGATTTCTGCCGCAGTTGTTGTGGGAACTTCAACGGTTGTTGGAAAGAAGGCGTTGGAGTTTTTTAATGAACGTATCCGGATGATTAGGGAGGATTTTTCAGCTTTCCCACCTGCACTACTGAAAGACACCGCACTGCAAATAGTTAATTCAGGAGTGGATCTGGAAGCTGTTGTAGCAAGTCGATTGGAGGCTGTCGGAAATGGAGACGGTTATGTGAATGCGGCGCAGGCCATGATGTGTTTGCATGGAAATCCCCTTACGCCTTTGTTGTCTAAAATAAAATGTCCGGTAAGTGTTATTGGAGGAGAAAATGATATTTTTTGTCCCCGCAAAGCTGCCGACATCATGCTCTCACAATTAAACAACGGTACTTTTCAAGAAGTGGCTAAAGCCGGCCACTTGATGAGTGTCGATCAACCTGAAACTTATGCAAACGCAATCCGCTTTGCATTACAAAGGAAAAACCGATGGTAAATCGTTTTGGCATTTCACGTGGAGTCAGCCCTCGCGAAACTTTTGATCAAGTCGCTGAGATTGCAAAGGCGGTCGAAGCTAATGGCTTTGAGGCACTTTGGTTCATTGATCATCAACTGGGCATGAAGGATGTCTATACAGCAATGAATGTTTCGGCTATGGCAACTGAAAAGATCCATATCGGCTCTGCGGTTACCAATCTACAGACACGACATCCAACCGTAACGGCCAATGCCACAACTGCGCTCGACGATCTTTCCAACGACCGTGCAATGCTTGGGCTCGGTGCAGGCTGGGTGGCATTGCATTCGATTGGAAAAATGCCGGACAAACTTGGTGCTGTACGTCAAGGTATCAATGAATTTCGTCAACTATTTTCTGGAGAAGAAGCAGAACTTTACGGAACAACTGTACGCTTGGCAACAGCAAGGCGGCAAGTACCAATTTATCTCGCAGTTTCCCAACCAGGAATGTTGCGGCTTTCCGGAGAAATTTGCGATGGCGCGATTTTAATGGGTGCGGCAGATCCGGAATTTTGCAAATGGCAACTCGATTATATTTATCAGGGTCTCGAAAAATCCGGTCGTCAGCGCAGTGACATTCTCATTGATTTGATTGTAACAATGAGCATTGACGATGACGAAGAAAACGCACTCAATGACGTGCGGGCCTGGGCTACAAGTCAAGCCGCTACCTTCGCAGTTTGGAAAAAAGTTCCACCTGCATGGGAACGGTTCAGGGAGGAATTTACTATCGCCGAACAAGCCTATCACTATGAGGAACATCTTTCTCTGCGTGCGGAACATAAGCAAATTGTTAGCGATGATTTTGTCAAATCTGTAACAATTGCAGGAAATTTTGAAACCTGTGTCGCCAAACTAAAAGAAGTCGCCAAACTCGACATTGACCGCATTACTTTTGCGTTGCTGTCTGGTGGTCGTTTCCGGCGGCTTGAGGAATTAGGTCAAAAAGTTATTCCGGCTTTACGGCAGAATAATTAGTTTTCAACAACCTGAACACACAGAAAATAAAAAAGGAAAGAGCATGACAGACAGAAAAGTGGCTATCGTCACAGCTGCGGCAGGTGCGGGAATTGGAGCGGCAATTTCCCGGCAACTTGCAGAAGACGGATTTGAGGTTGTGATTACGGATGCACACGAACGTCGCTGCGGGGAGCTTGCGGCAGAGCTAGCCGAAAAACACGGACGAGAATTTATGTCCAACACCTTGGATGTGACCGATTTTGATGCGGTGGGAAATGTAGTTGAGCAAGTGCTTAAGCAATACGGGCGGCTGGATGTGTTGATTAACAATGCAGGTTGGAACAAACTGGAAGCTGTGGCGGAGATGGCTCCGGAAACCTGGTCACGCTGTTTGGATGTTGATCTCAATGGCACCTTCAACTGCATGAGACACGCACTGCCTGTGATGATTAAACAACGTTCCAGCACGAAAGCATTTGAGGCAGTGATTGTTAACATTTCCTCGATTGCGGCATGGGAAACTTCGACTGAACATGGTGCAGCATATTCTGCAGCCAAAGCCGGAATTCTGGCCTTGACACGGGTGGCTGCTGCGGAAAATGGAAAACACGGAATACGAGTGAATGCTGTAGCTCCCGGACTGATCTACAACGACTTTCTACGTCGAATATATCCGGACGAATTCTTTGAAGGTTATGCGGAAAACCGTTCGCTAGTGGGGCGAGTCGGACAACCGCAGGATGTGGCGGACATGGTCTCCTATCTCGTTAGTGACAAAGCCGGCTACATAACCGGTGAGGTTTTCACGGTCAGTGGTGGAGTCAGTCCACATGCCTGAAATCTTTGACAGCGTGCTTGACACAGATAGTCCTTTATTTTGGCCGATAGTCAGTTTGAATGAGGCTTATCGCCGGGGAGACCTTTCGCCTGTTGAAGTTTTGGAAGAAGCCGTTGTGCGGGCTGAGGCGTTCAACCCATCTCTCAACGCCTATCTTGAGCGATTGGATGAACAGGCACGTCAACAGGCAAAAGTGGCAGAAAAACTTTTCATGAATTCCAAGAAAGATATTCCGTTACTGTGTGGAGTTCCGCTTTCGATTAAAGATACGTTTGAGCTGGCCGGTTCAGTAACGACATACGGATCTGAATTTTTTCAAGAAAACCTGACTCAGTTCGACTCAGGATTGGTTAGACGTTTAAGGGAAACTGGTGCGGTATTTACTGGAAAAACTAACACACCTGAATTTGGGCAGTCTGCCACAACAGAGAATCGTCTGGGCGGAGATGCTCGAAATCCATGGGGCATTTCCCTCACTCCGGGGGGGTCCAGTGGCGGTGCGGCTGCTTCTGTGGGGGCGGGTTTGGCGACAGCGGCTATCGGTGCAGACGGCGGTGGTTCAATCAGGATTCCCGCTGCTTTCACCGGTTTATTCGGTATCAAACCGACATACGGACTCTGCGTAAATGAAAACGGTTTTCGTGCAATGTCGGATTTCATCGCACCTGGACCGCTTACTCGTTGTGTTGAAGACGCACGTATTATACTTGAGGTACTGGCAGGATGCAGATATAGACCCAGGTCTTTAAATCGAAGAAAGTTTCGGATCGCATGGTCTCCGCGCCCTGAAAACCACCCAGTAGATGCCGGAGTTGCGAAGATACTAGGTGAAGCAGTTGAGAAAATTTCCATGCTTGGACATGAAATTGAGGAAACAAAACTTCCGCTTGAGGGCTGGAATGAGTCATTTGATACACTTGTTTTGGCAGAGGAATATCGGGAGCGCGGTCATTTGCTGGAGCCTGCTACGGAACATCGATTGACAAGTTATGAGCGTAAATCATTGCAAGCAGGAAAAAAAATAATGGAGGGAAATCCGCAAGCAGTGAAAAATGCTTGTAATGCTCATCGTGAATATCAACAGAGGCTGCAGGAATACTTTAAGAAATTTGATCTGATTATCACACCTGCAACAGCTACAACAGCCTTTCCTCTTGGTAAACGACCGCTCATGATTGACGGACAACAAGTGAATTGGCTTTGGGGTGCTGTCCCTTTCACAGCTCCTTTCAACGTTTCAGGGAATCCGGCTGCATCAATTCCCTGTGGATTTTCTGAAGGGCTACCCATCGGTTTGCAGTTAGTAGGACACAGGAATTCAGAAGAAATGTTGCTCAATTTCCTAGAAGATTTGGAAGAGCTATTTGCCTTTGATGACACTCCACTCAGAAAGAAGTGGACACTGAAAGACAAGGAATAAAAATGTCCGAATTGGTTTTACTGAAAATTCAGGATCGTGTTTGCACGATCACACTCAATAATCCCCGCAAAAAAAACGCTCTTTCTCTGGCGATGCTTGCGGATTTGGAAAAAAATCTTGAACACTTGCAAAAAGATGAGGATTTGCGAGCAGTGATATTGCAGGGTGCAGAGGGTAGTTTCAGTGTCGGGGCAGATCTCGAGGATGTTACTGGAACTCCTGCTGATCAGGAAATTGACGAATGCATTGAACGTGTCAACAAACTCATGCGGAGACTGCATGTGCCTTGTATTGCAGCAATTGAAGGGCCTTGTGTTGGAGGTGCGGTGACGGTAGCTCTGGCCTGTGATGCGCTTGTCGCCTCCGAAAAATCTTTTTTTGAAATCCCGGCAACGCGTCTCGGTTTACTTTATAATCCGGATTCTGTGGCACGACTTCACAAACGTTTGGGGTCGGCAACTCTCTCCAGATTATTGCTTCTTGGTGAACGTTGGAATGCCAAAACCGCTCTTCAAACCGGAATGGTGGGCTGGATTGTTCCGGAAGGTTCAACCCACGAGAAGACTCTGCAAATTATCGGCACTGTGTCAGCTGCTCCTAAAGCCGTGGCTGCGACTAAATCCTTGATCCATGCTTTGGATCAAGGTGAGCAGGACCTTTCAGAGTGGAACAAAATACGGCACGAAATCCTGGGCTCTGCTGAACGTAAAAATGCCGTCACTCAAGCTAAAAAAAAGCTGAATATCAGCTGAGAATCAACAATTATACAAGATGAAACTTTCTGATCTGCAAGATTACAAACTTGGAAACCGCATGGTTCATTATGAGTCTCGGGATGCGATTCTTTATGCATTGGCGGTTGGTGCGAAGAGCTTGGAAACGGATTTGGTTTATGAACGTGATTTGCGGGTTTTACCGGCATATGCATGCGCGCTAGGACTTTGGGTGGTAGAAGCGGCGGGTGAGTTAGGCGTGTATGACCGTAAATATTCGCTACATGCTTCACAAACTTTGGAAATAATTCGACCATTACCGATATCCGGAAACTTTGAGACTAGCGGAAAAATCACTGGAGTTTGGGACAAGGGGAAAGCCGCGTTACTGGATATTGAAGTTGAGTGTGAGTATTTCAGAGCTTCGTATAGAATTTTCCTGCCAGGACTTGGCGGTTGGGGAGGAGAGCGAGGGAGCGCAATTGAACCTGTGGATGAGGAAAGCGGGGATTCATGGTCAGGAAACTACGTAACTTCTCCTGAACAGGCTTCGCTTTATCGATTGACAGGCGATTTGCATCCGATACATATTGATCCGGTTGTCGCTAAAGCAAACAGTTTTGAACGACCGATTCTACATGGACTTTGTACGTTGGGAATAGTTGCGCGCATGATCGCGGAAGCGGTTGGGATGCATCCATCCAAACTTACAAAACTCGATGCCCGCCTCTCGAGCCCGGTTTTACCAGGAGATGTAATTGAGGTGAAGGCAAACAGGACACGTACCGGAGGTTCCGGTTCGATGGGTCTCACTTTTGAGGCCAGTGTTGGGAGCACGTTTGTGCTCAAAAGTGGACGGGCGACTTTTGCTTGAAGTTGCAGTCCTTTTCACCACATATCGTGGTAACGTTTGGCGCGTACGTCAAAATAATAAAGGAGTATGATCATGTTAAACTATAAAAACTGGCTGAGCGGAATGCTAGCAGGTATTTTTACTGTTGGGCTGGCTGTACCTGCCTTTGCGGGTGGTACAATCAAGATCGGAGACATCAATAGTTATAAGCGTCTTCCGGCTCACACCATCCCATACAAGATGGGTGTGGAACTGGCTCTTGAGCACATAAATTCCGCAGGTGGAGTTATTGGCAAAAAGCTTGAACTAGTTTCGCGGGACGACAACGGTAAACCTGGCGATGCCGTAAAAATCGCAGAAGAACTGGTATCCAAGGATCGTGTGGCCTTGATATCCGGATCCTTGTTTTCACACATCGGCTTGGCGTTAACCTCTTTTGCAGGACAACGTAAAGTGCTTTATGTCGCAGCCGAACCGTTAGCAGATGCGCTGGTTTGGGCAAAAGGTAACCGTTACACTTTCAGGTTGAGACCTTCAACTTATATGCAAGCTGGTATGCTTGCTGAACAAGCTGCAAAAAATCCCGCAAAACGTTGGGCAACCATTGCTCCAAACTACGCTTACGGCAAAGATGCTGTGGCGGCTTTCAAAAAAATATTGAAGTCGTTGCGACCCGATGTCGAATTTGTGGCTGAACAATGGCCTGCACTTTTCAAAATTGATGCAGGTGCAGAAATTCAAGCATTATCTGCTGCCAATCCTGAAGGTGTATATAATGTGACTTTCGGTGGAGACCTGGCCAAATTTGCGCGAGAAGGTAAACTGCGGAAGTTTTTTGACGGTAAATTGATTCTAGGATTGCTAACCGGTGAACCTGAATATCTTGACCCTCTCAAAGGTGAAGCACCGGAGGGTTGGCTGGTTACCGGATATCCTTGGTACGATATTAAAACTTCGGCGCATAATGCTTTCCGCAATGCGTATGAGGCCAAATACAACGACTATCCTCGTATTGGTTCCATCGTAGGCTACAACACAATGCTTGGTATTGCGGCAGCCATCAAAAAAGCTGGGTCAACAGACACCGAAGCCCTTGTGGATGCCATGGAAGGCTTAACATACGATTCTCCAACCGGTTCTATCACCTACCGGAAAATCGACCATCAATCCACGATGGGAGCTTACGTCGGCTGGACAGCATTGAAAGACGGCAAAGGCACAATGGTCAACTGGACCTACCGAGACGGGGCTGGCTATTTGCCCTCTGATGCAGAAGTTCGCAAGTTGCGTCCTGCAAATTAAGGCGAGCCTTAAAGCGCAAAAATAACGCAGAAATTATCTCACCACAGAGTCCCAGAGTACACAGAGGACTCTGTGGTGATTTTTCAAATAGCATTTTTTATGAGTTGAGTAAGGTTCTAACGCCATCTATAGAGATTTTATGGGTTTTTTTATCGTTCAAGTTTTAACCGGGCTTTCTAGTGCAGCGGCTGTATTTCTGGTTGCATCTGGACTTTCGATAATTTTTGGGGTAACGCGAGTAGTGAATTTTGCTCATGGTTCGTTCTACATGCTGGGAGCGTTTTTCGCATACACCTTCACCAGCCACCTGACGAGTGTAGTTGGTTTTTGGGTGGCAATGTTATTATCTGCCATTGCAGTTGGTTTGATTGGTGTAGTGGTTGAAATATTAATTTTACGCAGAGTTTACCAGGCTCCGGAACTTTTTCAACTGGTTGCTACATTCGGAGTCATCTTAGTAATTCAGGATTTGGCCTTACTGGTCTGGGGTGCAGAAGATCTGCTTGGACCGCTCGCACCCGGGCTCGATAGTACTGTTAATATATTTGGAACTTTGCTTCCGGAGTACGACCTTGCACTGATTGCTTTAAGTTTGATTGTTTTGGTTGCATTGTGGTTTTTGTTCAACCGTACACGCTGGGGCTGCCTAGTAAGAGCTGCGACTGAAGACAGAGAAATGGTTGGTGCGCTTGGAGTAAATCAAACTTGGTTATTCACCGGAACATTCTTTTTAGGCTCACTTCTCGCGGGACTCGGAGGAGCAGCGCAGTTACCTAAAGGAGGAGCTAGTTTATTGATGGATTTTGAAATATTGGCAGCAATTTTTGTGGTGGTAGTTGTAGGTGGAATGGGTAGTATATTGGGGGCATACCTTGCTGCTGTGTTAATCTTCGAATTCAACGCATTTGGTATTCTGATTCTTCCGGAAAGCACTTTGGTTTTGATGTTCCTGCTGATGGCTATCGTTTTGATCCTCCGACCGTGGGGATTACTGGGAAAACCTGAAGCACCTGGTCAACTTGGACAGGTCGGGCCCCCGGAATTGCCGTACCAGTCGGCATCGCGACCTCTCCGGATTATCGGGATTTTATTTGTGTGTTTTCTTTTTTCTCTTCCAGCGTTTGCAGATGATTTCACTCTGGTATTGGCGATAGAAATGTTGATAATGTCTCTTTTTGCAGCCAGCTTACACTTTGCAATGGGACCAGGTGGAATGGTTTCTTTCGGTCATGCTGCGTTTTTTGGCGGTGGAGCTTATGCTGCGGCACTCTTGGTTTCACATGCAAACGCTCCGATGGAGGTCGCAATGCTCTTTGCTCCATTAATGTCAGGAGTATTGGCACTGATTGTAGGCTGGTTTTGTGTACGACTTTCTGGTGTTTATCTGGCGATGCTCACGATGGCCTTTGCGCAAGTTGCGTGGTCTATCGTTTTCCAGTGGGATGCAGCTACAGGAGGAGACGACGGTATTCTTGGAATTTGGCCTAGCGCATGGGCGAGTGATCGCATGGCCTATTATTATTTGACGCTCATCGCCAGTGTCGGTGGCATCCTTATTTTGCGACATGTCCTTTTCACGCCCTTCGGTTATGCAATGCGAGCGGTGCGAGATTCTGCGGTACGCAGTGAATCAATTGGTATTAGGGTTTCACGACAGAAATGGCTGGCTTTTGCTTTTTCCGGATTCATGGCAGGAATCGCAGGTGGATTGTTCGTGTTTTCCAAAGGCAGTGTCTTTCCGGATGAAATGGCGATACCACGCTCTTTTGATGCTCTTATTATGGTCTTGCTTGGCGGAGTTAAAACGCTCTGGGGACCTGTTACAGGTGCATCAGTATTTACCTGGCTTCACGATGAAATTTCACGATTCGAATATTGGCGGTTGCTTTTAGGCACTCTGATCATCGCCATTGTACTGGCATTCCCACAGGGAATAGCAGGGTTTTTCGGAAATTGGTGGCATCGTTTGCGAAACAAAGGAATATAGTATGTCAGAAACTAGTTTGCAAATCACAGGACTTTCAAAATCATTTGGTGGAGTTCAAGCTGTCATGGACGTAAGTTTTTCGCTCCACCCGGGTGAACTATTGGCGCTCATTGGTCCCAACGGTGCGGGAAAAACTACATGCTTTAATATGCTAAATGGACAACTCAAACCAGATTCTGGTTCAGTTATGCTTTTTAGCAAAGAAACTGTTGGTCTCAAACCTGCAGATATTTGGCGTTTGGGAGTTGGGCGAACTTTCCAAATTACTGCAACTTATTCCAGCATGACTGTTTGCGAAAATGTGCAAATGGCCTTGTTGAGTGATCGTCAGCAATTAATGTCTTTCACAAGAAGAGCTTCAAGGATGTACCGACCAGAGGCTTTAGAACTGCTGAAACAAGTTGGGATTGTGGAGCAGGAAGACCGCCCTTGTAGCACACTTGCCTACGGCGACCTCAAACGTGTAGAATTGGCAGTTGCTCTGGCAAACAATCCGCGCCTACTGCTGATGGATGAACCGACAGCAGGAATGGCCCCAAAAGAACGGGTAGAACTAATGGCGTTGACCGCAGATATCGTCAAGGAACGCAACTTGTCGGTCCTTTTTACTGAACACGATATGGACGTTGTTTTTGCTCATGCTGACCGCATTCTGGTCTTAAACCGCGGTAAGCTGATTGCTGATGATACTCCTGAAAATGTGCGCAATAACCCAGAGGTTCGGATGGTTTATCTTGGTACTGAAACAGAGGAGATAGCACATGCTTGAAATTTCCAATTTGAACACTTATTATGGTCGTGCTCACATCCTTACCGATCTTTCGCTAAATGTTCAGCGTGGAGAGGTTGTAGCGCTTTTGGGTCGTAATGGTGCCGGAAAATCAACCACGCTAAAAAGCATCAACGGCTTGGTTCAGCCGGAATCCGGAAGTATTGTCTTCGAGAATGAGTCTCTAAATCGTCAGTCTGCGCATGTTGTTTGCCGGCGTGGTATCGGATATGTTCCTGAGGAGCGTCGAATATTTACGGATTTAACAGTGATGGAAAATTTGGAAGTAGGAACTCGGCCACCTCGTAAAGAATTTCCGGTATGGACTCCAGAACGTGTTTTCGAGATTTTTCCGAACCTAGCTGAAATGAGGAATCGACCTGGGGGACAGATGAGTGGCGGTGAACAGCAAATGCTCACCATTGCCCGTACACTCATGGGTAATCCAAAACTGGTTTTACTCGATGAACCCTCTGAAGGACTTGCGCCTGTTATTGTCCAGCAGATGGCTAAGACAATCCACGATCTGAAGAGAGAAGGTTTGACAATAATCCTTTCTGAACAAAATTTGCGCTTCGCAACTAAGCTTGCTGACCGAGCTTATATTATTGAAAAGGGAGTCATTCAGTACGAAGGAACTATGGACGATCTTGCTGCAGATGAGGATGTGAGGAATGCATACCTGACCGTTTAAATAGTGTTAGCAAAAAACTAAATATTCAAACTTGAACACTGTCTACCAACTGAGCACCGCGTGAAGCCATGAAGTAGAGTCCCATATAGTGGGTGATTTCCTGCGGATGGCTGGCGCTGACGGGAAGTCCGATCTCTTCAACCACACTCCTTGGTAGATCATAGGTTGAGCAACCCTTGTCATAAACGAAGACTTCTTTCAGACCGGGAAGCATCCCGTGATTTCTGGCGGAAAGCAACGTCAACACAAAATCCATCACGCAGATGTCAGTACAGATGCCAACTACTAAAACATTTTTCAGCTTATTTTCCTTGCCCCAGTCAACAATAGAATTTGATCCATCCGGCTGAAACGCACCGATGAAACCGTTAATGCAGTCTTTACGAACTAAGGTTGCCTGCGGATCATTTTCCAGCCATTTCAATTCCGGAACTAAATCCTCTTCACCAGTTCCGCGTTCACAATGCGGCGGATAAGGCGGTTCCGGTTTTCCGGGATCATGTGTGTCCAGAAATGCAAGTACGGGCATTTCCTGTTTGCTGAAAGCCCGGGCCAGCCGATCTGTTTCTGAAACCATCACCGAAACTTGTTCATTGGGTGTTTGGGGTGCAAGATTTCCTGCGCCGACTGTGGCAAAACCGTTGACCTCATCCACGATGATCAGACCAAAACCTTGGCCGTTTTCACGCAAATCAAGTCCTGCTTTAGAGAGCGGCATGGACTCCGTAATTTTATCAAGGATTGTTTCTGTAGACATGTTTTATTACAATTAGTTAAATTTATTAGTTGAGTAGTATTATTGTTAAAATGTAATGAAATGCTATGTGATGCACTATAACTCAATCAAGTTAAAAGTGTTTTTCTTAAAGCAAAGCTAATTTCTCTTTTTTATAAAAAACCTGACCATTCACGGTCATTTATTGTATGTTGATACAACACTTTTAAATATATTTTTTCAAAACAGTTTACTTATGACTCAAATCGTCGGTGTTGATGTTGGAGGTACCTTTACGGACCTCGTTCT
>JABGPG010000134.1:9876-21177 GCA_018645085.1 Deltaproteobacteria bacterium | reverse complement strand
AAATGCTTACACGCTATTTGCAAAAATCCGCAGGTTTATTATTTATTTACTTTGGATTAAAAATGGCTTTCGAGGACTAGCTGTGTCATAAAGTTTATACAAACAGCAACCACAAGTTTTATAAAGAACTTGGTCTTAACTTGGACTTTAGTATAAAATCAACTCGCTAAATCCGGACAGTCTTGAGGTTGTTTAATCGTCAATGTCTAATGATTAAAAATGGTAGACTAGCTAGGATTTTAACAGAATTTTAATGAATGAAAATGGGGGATTCTATCATGACAATTGCAAAAGACATGAAACAATTACCGTGGAAGTTTTCGATAGGAGACGAAACTCAGGGCATATTTCGAAAATTGACGGAAGGAATTTCAACTAGAATTTTCAGCGGAAAAAATTTGATGCTCTCAGTAGTAAAGCTTGAACCGAATACTGCGGGCACGGTTCATAGTCATCCGGAGGAGCAGTGGGGAGTTTTACTTGAAGGTGCGTGCGTGCGAATCCAAGGCGATGAAGAGTTGACAATGAAGGAAGGTGATTTCTGGTACACGCCATGTGGCGTCTCTCATGGAATTCGTACTGGTGAGACTGGTGCAACTGTGTTAGATGTTTTTAGTCCTCCAAGAAATGAATACAAAAAGCAGGGAGAAGGTTTTAGTTCATCAACAAAAAGCAACTAAAAAGGTTAAATAGATTTATGGATATAACAAATTATTTTGCTGAAATGCCGGAAGGGCGCAGCGAAAAGGCGTTGTCCGTTCATAAACTGGTTTTGGATTTATTTCCTAAAGCTAAGGTCAGTCTGAAATATAAAATGCCGACTTATGAATCCGAAAATGGTTGGTTTGCAATTGCTAACCAGAAACACTATTGGTCTGTTTACACTTGTAGTCTTGAAAAAATTTCAAAATATCTGACTGCTAACCCTGACGTAAAACATGGAAAAGGCTGTATCAATTTTAGAAATAAAGACGATGTGGATCTGGAAACAATGAAACTGGTGGTTCAGCAGGCAATGAATGGGTGAAGAACACGTTGGTTTTAAAGCGTGCTAAAAAGTAGAGTGCAAAACAAAACTCAATACAACATGATTCATTTTAAAATACAGAAATAATGAAACAAGAAAGTCGCAATAATAAGCTGACCGTCCAGCCAATTGATTATTTGGTTCCGGATGTTCCGCAAAAACTTCCGCTCTTTGAAGTGCCGTTGCTGAAAGCAAGCTCTGAGACACTGGAAAATTATGGTGAACTTGTTGATGATTACCATGATTATCCTGTAGAAATTGTAACTTGGCCTTCACAAGGTAGACGTCCTGTAGATTCCGGAACCGGGAATGAGGCCGGTACAGTTTCAGGTACTTTCGATTTTTGGTGGCAGGGTGATTATTTGTACGGTAAAAATCAGGCTGTGAATGACCAATATCTACTGGGTTGGTCCAAAAACCCCGGAGAAGCTCAAAAGGATCCGCAAAATTTTGTAGACCATGAACGTGTTCTTTTGTGGCACGTCAATTATCATCCGGACGGCGGACAACTATTTTACCCCTTAGATGGCTTGCCTTTCGTTGTGCCGCTGGCTCTACCGGGAGATGATGTTAAACCCTCAGATTTTGTCGCCTTTTACGTCGATGGCGGGAAGGGTTTGTATATTCATCCAAATGTCTGGCATGAAGGTGTTTTTCCGCTGACAGAAAAAGCAAGTTTTTATGATAAACAAGGAAAGGTTCACGCACGGATTAGCTGTAATATCGCACAGGAATTTGGTGTGTTCTTATCAGTTCCGCTAAAATGCCCTTCTTAGATTTTTCGAAAAACAACAAAAACAGCTGGAGATTTAAAATGGAAAAATTGAAACCATACTTAATGTTTAACGGTGACTGTGAAGAGGCGGTTAATTTTTATAAAACATGTTTCAATGGCGAAATTGCAATTCTCCGAAGATACGGAGATTCTCCAATGGAAGTTCCGGAAACTCAAAAAAATAAAATATTGCATGTAGAATTGCAGTTTTGGGGAGGCTCGATCCTGGCTTCTGATCAAATGGACAGTGCAGAAAGTTCAAAAACAGCTAATTCCAGTATCCAACTGAGTTTAGGCTTCGAAGATCCTCTCAAAATGGAAAAAACATTCAATTGTCTCAAACAGGACGGGCAGGTAACGATGGAATTGAAAGAACAGTTTTGGGGTGAAAAATTCGGCATGTTGACCGATAAATTCGGTATTAAATGGATGTTTAATTGTCCCAAAAAAGAAAGCGCCTAAGAAGAACAGCAGATTATGCGTTTCTCAATTGATTAATTCTGCATCCCCTGATCACGGGGTTGTTCAATCACAAAAGTAAATCGATGAGTCTAAAAGCATCTGTGTTCATTGCAGTAAGTCTTGATGGTTTTATTGCCAGAAAAGGCGGAGAACTAGATTGGTTAGATGCCGCAAATGCAGGAGTTAGTGCAGGTGAAGACTGTGGATACAAGGTTTTTTTTGAATCCGTAGATGTTCTGATTATGGGCCGCAAAAGTTACGAAAAAATATTGTCATTTAACAACTGGCCTTACGGTAAAAAACCCGTCATTGTTTTAAGCAGCAAAAGCATTATTATTCCTCAGCATTTATTGAAAACGGTCTCATATTCTTCAGAAAGCCCGACAGAATTATGTGAGCGCTTAGCACATGAAGGAGCTAAGCGCTTATATATTGATGGCGGAATCACCATTCAGAGATTCATCACGGAGGGACTTATCAACGATTTTACCATTACGGTCATTCCAGTAATTATAGGCAGCGGTATTCCTTTGTTTGGATACTTAAAAAATGATGTTCCGCTTAAACACCTCGAAACCAAAAGCTATGATTTTGGCTTTGTTCAGTCAAGTTATGAGGTGCTGAAACAAACATGAAAATTGCTTTCAAGAATTTGCTCTTTCAAAACAAAGAGAATTTGTGGACTATCTTGATGATGCAAAAAGAGAGGAAACAAAAATCAAAAGAATGGAAAAGATCAAAACCCTGATTCTGGCAAAAATAGGACTAAATGATAAGTACAGATAGTTTCATTCTACAGGCAACAGCTTGCGTTCTGAGAGGTAATTACGCGCGCTTTCAATGTCCTGCTTAATTTGATTTTGCAAATCTTCCATCCCGGAAAATTTCTTTTCCGGCCTCAACTGGAAAAGCGGAATAACCTCAATATCCTTACCATAAATATCTTCTTTAAAATCAAAAAGCCAAGTTTCAACAGTAACAGCATTTTCGCCGAATGTAGGTCGTTTACCCACATTAGTAACGCCAAAATAAGTTTTATCTGCTAATTTTATTTTGCTGACATAGACGCCGTTCGGCAAAGCTAAGGTGATTCCGGGCTGGATGTTTGCAGTAGGAAATCCAAGTTTCTGTCCACGCTGTTCACCGTAAACTACCTCTCCGTATATACTGAAGTCCCGACCAAGATAAGACGGTATTTCTGCAAAACGATATTCCTGTATCAACTCCCGTATCAGAGTACTGCTTACTGTTTGACCTTTCTCCTGCACAGGAGCAACTTCTTCCAGTGAAAAGTTGTATTTTTGGCTGAGAGTTTCCAACAGGATGAAGTCGCCTGCACGGTATTTTCCAAAACGGAAATCGTAACCTATGACAAGTTTCGCTAAAGCAAAACGTTTGATCAAAAACTGAAGAGCGAATTCTTCCGGAGGCATTTGCGACAGTTCCTTTGTGAACGGTATCACATGCAGCTCATCGAGACCGAGTTCTTCAAGTAAACGCAGTTGATGAACAGCCGTGCAAATTCGCGAAACTGATTGTTGGGAATGAATTATTTCTTGAGGATGCGGATCAAAAGTCACCAAAGCACTGGCACATCCGCGTGCTTTTGCTTCATGTACTGCAGAACAAATTAAAGCACGGTGGCCTAAATGAATTCCATCAAAATTTCCGATAGTAACAACGGAACTTGGGAAAGATGATTTTTTTTCCTGGTAACTGAAGACCTGCATGAAGACCCTTGAGCGCAGTATTAAACAGGGATTATTGAACGAAAAAGGTTTGAAATATTATTACAGGCAGCACCGTAAATTTCAAAGAAAAAGCCTTTAAAGTTTACGTGTTTGTGCTAAACATTCAAGCTGCAATCACTCAGAACGACTGTAGACCAGCGTCTGTGCGGTCACATATTTGACGTGCGGAACTTGATACAGATTTCCGGAAACAATCTCTGTTACAGGCTGACCGTCAGTAGTCTGAATGTCTTCGGTCGCAATTTCACACTCCCGTCCTTCCGGAGTAATCCCCTGTAATGTTTTAGCAAAAGGGAATGTTTTACGTGCTAAAATAATCAGATGCTCACCCTTGACTGCTTCCACGACATAAGCTACCAGAGTTTCTCCGTGATCCTTCAGGTGGGGGTTTTTTATCCGCTCAATTGCGAGGTCGGTTCGGTTTGCTCTAAAGAAACCATGTGTTATTTTAGTGGGCCAGGCAGATTTTAAGGCAGTGCATTTTTCTTTATCAAATGACTCGAGTAGTTCTGTCATTTTAATAAGCCAGTTTGCGGATAAATCAAGATGCCGTAAATCAAGTCTTAAGACACTCAAACTTGTGCTCTGCAGTTCCGGAAGATAATCCAGCAAAAACAAATCCCGATGATGAAACATGAAAGTTCCATGTTGATTTTCAACTGTTGGAAACTGTCGTTGCGGTTGATCTCCGGCGACTAATTTTTTTTCCAGAAAATCTGGGGAGTTTGTTAAAAAATTCTGCGAACTAAGTAATTTACGGGGAGTATAAAACAATAAAATTCTACCAACAGCTAATATTTCACAAGGTACAGTTAAAGTTTTACTATACTCAAGCAGCACTGATTTAGGAAGTTCTGTGGAAAGAACGAGGCGTTGTAATTGCGGACCAAAGTATTCCACCCAGCGCTGAAGTCCGGTGATGTTATGGTTTCCGCTTTCAACAATCAACTGCAGCGGTAATTCCGGATGTTCCTGCCGGATCCACTCCGCAGCTCCGAGATCCTGTACACGGATTGCGTGAAATTTTGCTAAAGGCAGACGATTCAGGAGTGTCAGGCAGTGCTGGAAAGTTTGCTCTGTGATGAGGATATCCCACTGCAAAACGGGGGACAATCCGCAAGAAAGGGCCGCGTCCAGGAGTGAGATCAGTGACTTTGTACTCTGCTTTCCCATTCTGCTCAGCGATTTGTGTTCTAAAATCACTTCGCGGATTGAGGTTTGCTGGATTTGTTCTAAGACTGAAAAATTTTCAAGGTAAGTATTAAACTGCATTATTCTTCCAGCAGGGCGCTACACTGTTCAACGCTCAAGCCTGCAGAGGAAATATCATGCTTGATGTTTTGGCGGTGTAAAACGAGGACACGGGTTGCTAACTCCAAGCCAAGTTCAAGTTGGTGGGTAACCATCAGCACGGTGCCTCCCTGCTGGTGAAATTCCCGCAGATATTTCTGAAACCAGCGGAATGAGTGTTGATCAAGTCCGGTGTAAGGTTCATCAAGAATCAGGATTTCAGGTTGGCACAACATCAAGCGTCCAATCATCAAACGTTTTGTCATGCCGCTGCTGAAATTACGAACCGGCAGTTGCGCAACATGTGACAGATCGATTTTCGCTAAAACATCATCAATTTTTGAATTCAGCTGCTCAACACCGTAAAGAGTTCCGTACAAGCGTAAATTATCTTTCGAATTCAAGTCTGCATATAACCTGTTTTCGTGAGTTATACTGCCCATTATCTGCAGCCATTCCAGTAGGCTGTCTTTTTGCTTTGTGCCGCGGAAAGTGATTTCTCCGTGTGAGGGTTTCATCAGTGAACTGATAATACGGAGCAGTGTTGATTTGCCTGCACCGTTATTTCCAATCAGCATCACGAACTCACCTGTATCAAGCGAGAAGTTAATGTTGTTGAGGATATTTCTAAAACCGAAGCGCTTACTGACGCTGTCGAGATTTAAGAGAGCAGACATGAAGAAGGTTGGAAAGTAAAGGAGTTTTTGTTACTACTTTATCGGATAAGCATTATCAATTATCAGCTCCTTTTTGTCATTCCAAATCAGGATTCGTACAAAACTTCCTGGCTTTACTTTGGAGAATTGTCTGGAAATGATTCTGTATCTTTTAATTCTATAAGGAATTGAGCTTTCGAGACGGAACGGAATATCTTTTTCCAGGTTTTTCTTAGAAGAAAGGTACATGCCAGTACGACCCTGTTGGAGCCTGTTCGTATTATTGGTCAGGTTGTAATTGACGCTTACTATACCATTTTTCCGGTTAATTTTTAATTTTGCAACAGAGATAGCAGAATTTGCGCTTATTTTTGAATTTTGTTTTTTAACTGGAGCAATAGTTGAAGCAGTAGCTTGCTTGCGTTTTTTCTGTTGTAGTTCAAGTTTGTTTTTTTCTGCTTCAAGTTCAGTTATTTTAGTTTGGCCAAGTTCATTTTCTGCGATCGATTCAGTTAAAGATGCTTGCGCGCTCAGAAGCTGCTGCTGGAGGGAACGTGCTTTAAGTTGCAGGTTGTTGATCTGTTCCTGAGTAGAAGTTTTTTCAAGTTGAAATTGACGAACCACCTGTTCGCGTTGTTTAAGAATTGAGTTAAGCTCATTAATTTCATTTCTTTGACGTTCCAGAAGAGATGCCTGCTGCTCGTTCAGTTTTTTTTGTTGAGAGGACTGTGACAACACTTGCTGCTCCCATTCAGTGTCCTGTTGTCCAGTTTGTTTTAATTTTTCTATAAGACTTTCACTGCGTATTTTTTCTTGCTCGATACGTACAGCCAACAATTCTTGATCGAGTTGACGAGTAAAATACAGATAAGCGATTGCAATGGACAAAGCAACAATAATGGATAACAGTAACCAGATGAAAAATTTGATATTTCTCAGAAAAAACGCTGTTCCGCGATTATCTCCGACAACGTAAAAATTAGTTTCCATTTATGCTCATTAAAAGTTTTATTTTGTGGGCAGATCAAGTTCGACCGCAAGGCGGTATATTTGACCACCGATCCCCTCTACTTTACCAGCTAATTCTAATTCTAGCAAGGTAGCCAGCAAGATATTCATTTCAATTTCGGTTTGTGAGTGAATAGCGTCGATTTCCTCAATTCCGTCATGCAGGGCTAAAACAATCTTCTTTTGTATTTCATTCAAATCATCCGGATTTATTCTTTTTAATCCCGGTTGAGTAGTTTCGAAATTGAAAGGCAGTTGAGTTGTAGAAGTAGAAAAAAGTGATAATTCTTCTAAAATATCGCTTGCGCTGCAAATCAATTTAGCGTGTTGACGTGCAATCAAACTGTTAGTACCGGAACTCGCAGAGGAATCAACACGCCCCGGTAAAGCAAAGACCTCTCTGTTTTGCTCAAGTGCAAACGCGGCAGTGATTTTTGCACCGCTTTTTTTCCGCGCTTCTGTTACTACAATTCCTATCGACAAACCGCTGATGACACGATTCCGGATAGGAAAATTACGTGCAAGCGGTTTTACACCAAGTGGAAATTCGGAAACCAGTGCTCCATTTTTTAGTATTTCCGCAGCCAGATTTTTATTTTCCGGAGGATAGATATGCTGTAATCCACCTGCGAGTACAGCAATGGTTTTTAAACCGCATTCTAATGCTGTTTCATGCGCCACCGTGTCAATACCTTTTGCAAGTCCGCTCACAATTATCATCTCCGGAACAGCTTGTGCCAGCTCTTTAACCAGTCGACGTGTTTGTTGTTTTCCGTATGCTGTGCAGCCTCTGGAACCGACGAAAGCAAGACACGGACTTTCCGCATTCTCCAACTCACCCTGCCAATACAAAACACTTGGTGGAGTCGATATTTGCTTTAAACTCAAAGGGTATCCCGATGAATCAGGACAAAAAAGCCGGATTCCCGGAGTTTCTCCAATGATTCGTTTTTCGATCAGGAAACTGTGTGTTTGAGTTGCCTTTGCAAGCAGTCCGGCTAATTTGGCTGAGAGTTGGAATTTGCTGACTAGGATTTCAGCAGGAGTTTTCAACAGTTCCTGCACACTGCCTGCATGCTCACTTAGTTGCCGGATCTTTTTGTAACCAATTCCGGAAATTAAACTCAGGGCGAGCCACGACCATGCAGGATCTGAATCAGCTGGTTGCAGGGTGTTTTCGGTCATCTTGTTCCTGATTAATCACGTTCGCTGAGAGCTCTTTCTACATCACGCTCAGCGTCCCGTTTTTTCATAGTTTGACGTTTATCATGCAGTTTTTTTCCACGACCTAAAGCCAACTCCATTTTAATAAGTCCTCCTTTTAAATAAATTTTAAGCGGAATCAGAGTCAGCCCCTGCTCTTTAACCTGTCCATACAGGCGGCGTATTTCAGAACGGTGAAGCAGCAAACGTCTCGGCCGGAGTGGATCATGATTATGACGGTTGCCAAAATCGTATTGAGAAATATGAGCATTCAATAAATATACTTGTAAACGGTCATCCACCCTGCAGTAACTTTCTGCGAGATTGATTTGCCCTGCACGGACACTCTTAACTTCTGTACCCTGAAAGACGATGCCGACTTCCATTGTATTCTGTATATCATATTCGAACCGTGCTTTACGATTTTTGGCGAGAGTTTTGGATGACATGTCTGTGAATATAGTTTGGAAAAAATACTGTGTATATTACTTGGATTATAACGATTCCGGCAGGAATGAGCAAGAGCGTACTAATTTGAAAGATATGATTTTGCCCAGGAAATGGCGTCTTCTTCATTTTTAAAATCTCCGTTGAGCTGGCTTTCAAATGCCTGTTTTAAAATAAGACCCATTTCAGGTCCGGGGGTCACGCCGAGGTCTAAAAGGTGTCTTCCGAGGAGTAACGGACGAGGCGCTTCGTCACGCACGTTCATGCGTTCTGCTTCATCCAAAAGCCAGTCTCCTGCTTCAAAATGTGTTCTTTCATCTTCAGACAGTGTCCTGCCAAAATAATCTGCCCTGGCCAGTAAAACCAACTCAGGTATGTGGACACGTAAGGCGAGTCTCCGGATTGTTCCGGAATTAATACGCTCACGTTCTTTAAAAAGCTGTACCGGACGGAGGTGTTCTTTGACTAGAGTTGTAACTTGTTCAATTAAAATTCGATCATCCGTCATTCTGCGTAAAAAATGCTCTGTTGGTGCAACACCTTTGACGTCATGAGCAGGACTGCGCCAACGTCCACGCAAGAATTCTGTAGTCAGTGGTTTACCAAAATCATGACAAAGCGCGCCGAACATTAATTCCAAATCCTGTTTTTCATCACCTTTTCTTAACTTTGCTGCTTCGTCTATAACAAGCAGAGTATGAATCCAGACGTCACCTTCCGGATGCCATTCCGGATCCTGCGGCACTCCAATCAGCGCTTTTAACTCTGGAAAATACTTTAAGATTCCGAGCTTTTTGGCTGCTTCCAAACCTATGGAAGGTCGTTTTGCTTTTAAAAACAACTTCCGGAACTCTTCGAAAATCCGTTCCCTTGATAATTCGGCAAGGTCTAACTGTCCACAAAGTTCTACAGTTTCGGGGGCAATTTCAAACTCAAGACGTGCGGAAAACTGCATAGCCCTTAAAACTCGTAACGGATCTTCGGCAAATGAGGGGCCGATATGCCTCAGTACTTTACGCTTTAAGTCAGCTAAACCATCAAAAGGATCCAGCACTTCCTGTGTTAACAAATCATAACCGATACTGTTGACAGTGAAGTCACGACGTGAAGCAGCTTTTTGGTAACTCATTGTGGAATCAGTTGTTACCAGAAAACCACGGTGACCTTTTCCGGACTTGCTTTCGGATCTGGGCAGGCTAAAATCATATTCTGCGCTCGAAGTTTTAAGCTTCAGCACACCAAAACTTTTTCCTACTGCATGAAGATGTCCAAATTTTCCAAGCACTGCTTCAAGAATTTCCGGGCTCATTCCGTAAATTTCTACATCAATGTCTTTAGAAATGTTTCTACCCATGAAGTGGTCCCGTACAGCACCGCCGACGAGCAGGCTGCGACCATTGGACTTCGCAACTGCTTTTGCGATTTTAATTAGTTCCAGAGGAACAGGCAGGAGGGACATGAAGGTTTTCGGGGATTGATATTTAAGTTTGTCAGCACCTTCAGCTAAAATAACGAACTCACAAAAGCAAGCAGCAAATATTTTTGTGAGCAGTACTTTTTAGGCGCTTTTCAAAAGTTCATCAAAATAATCAATGGTAGGACGCAGTCCTTCTTCAAGTGTTATTTTAGGTTCCCAGCCGAGTCTTTTTTTAGCCAGGGTAATGTCCGGTCTGCGGCGTCCTGGATCGTCCGGACGGGCTGCGGTTTTAATCAGTTTGGAACTTGAATTTGTCATTTCGATGACTTTTTCTGCCAACTCAATCATGGTGAATTCTCCGGGGTTTCCTGTGTTAACTGGTCCGGTAAAATCTTCTGTCTGCATCATGCGGTACATTGCGTCCACTAATTCAGTGACATAACAAAAACTGCGGCTTTGCAGTCCATCTCCGTGAATTGTGATCGGTTCACCCTTAAGTGCTGCAACAATAAAATTGCTGACAACCCTGCCGTCATCCGGATGCATTCTTGGACCGTAGGTGTTAAAAATTCGAATAATTTTTACATCAACCTGACTTTGGCGATGGTAGTCCATCATTAATGTTTCTGCCAAACGTTTCCCTTCATCATAACAACTTCGCAAACCGACAGGATTGACATTGCCAAAATAACTTTCTGGTTGAGGATGTACTTGCGGATCGCCGTAAACTTCCGAAGTGGAGGCCTGTAAGATACGTGCGTTAACTCGTTTTGCCAGACCCAGCATATTAAGAGCCCCCATGACATTTGTTTTTGCTGTTTTTACCGGATTGTACTGATAATGAACCGGAGAAGCCGGGCAGGCCAGATTGAAAATCCAGTCCACTTCCAAGAGAAGAGGCTCCACGATATCATGACGTATCAATTCGAAATTGGGATTGTGCTCAAGCTGCAGTAAATTCGTTTTGCTGCCTGTAAAAAAATTATCAACTGCAATAACTTCGTGACCTTCATCAATCAGACGGTCACAAAGGAAAGATCCAACAAAACCTGCACCTCCTGTAACAAGTACTTTTTTCATTTAAAAAATCTCGGTTAATCGTGAAATAGAATATTTACATTATAGCCAGATAAGCTTCCAAGGTTCAAGGTAGACTGCTTTTAAGCTTTATCACCATAAATCACCGCTCCTTCTCAGTCAAGCACTGAAAGGTGGTTGCCGGAAAATTGCCGTACTTTCGTTTCAAATTGAATATAGCATTGCGA
>JABGPG010000134.1:4685-9776 GCA_018645085.1 Deltaproteobacteria bacterium | reverse complement strand
GGTGGTTGCCGGAAAATTGCCGTACTTTCGTTTCAAATTGAATATAGCATTGCGACTTCAGCACAGTCGGATTATTATTTACAGATTAAACCTGTCTAATTATACAGGGATAAATACTTTACATGAGTGGTGTCCGGAGGCGTTTTGAAGTTCAACTTGTAACCCCCAGTATTTTTCAAGGGCCGATTCAAAATAATCGAACATTAATTCAGTGAAAACTGGGCAAATTATATTATTTAAATTTAGGAGAAATTATGTTGACTGAAGAAAGACAAAAAGATTTGGAAACCGCGATTTCGCAAATTGAACGTCAGTTTGGTAAAGGTTCAATTATGAAGATGGACGGTTCGACTGTGGGACAGTTTCCTGCAGTCAGCGCCGGAAATTTAGCACTGGACATTGCGCTGGGAATTGGAGGTTTGCCGCGAGGACGGATCGTTGAAATTTATGGTCCGGAAGCATCAGGTAAAACAACTATAGCTTTGTGTGCAATTGCGGAAGTCCAAAAAATCGGCGGTGTTGCCGCTTTTATAGACGCGGAGCATGCCTTTGACCGAAATAACGCCAAGACACTGGGTGTTCAGGTTGAAGATCTTTTACTGGCTCAACCTGATTATGGTGAACAGGGTTTGGAAATCGCAGAGCAGCTTGTCCGCGTTGGTAAAGTGGATATGGTTGTGATTGACTCTGTAGCAGCGCTGGTTCCTAAAAATGAATTGGAAGGAGACATGGGCGATTCACACATGGGATTGCATGCACGCCTGATGTCACAAGCCCTGAGAAAATTGTCGGGTGTGATCTCAAAGTCCAATACAATTTTCATATTTATCAACCAGCTTCGTTCAAAAATAGGTGTGGTTTTTGGAAATCCGGAAACAACTACAGGCGGTAATGCACTCAAATTTTACTCCAGTGTACGCCTTGATATACGACGTGCGAGCCAGATTAAGAGTGGAGACGAAGTCAAAGGGCACAGAATGAAAATAAAGGTTGCCAAGAATAAATTGGCTCCGCCTTTTCGGATTGCTGAAGTTGATTTGATCTATGGAGTTGGCATTTCAAAAATAGGTGTCCTGCTTGATTTAGCGGTGAATGCGGAAATTGTGCAAAAAAGCGGTACCTGGTTCTCTTACGAAAAAGAGCGCTTAGGTCAGGGTCGTGATAACTCCATCAGGTTTTTGGAAGAAAACCCGGAAATTGCTGAAACCATCAACCATAAAGTACGCGCTTTGCACAATCTTGATCCAGTGGAGCAAAGTCAGGCCGCGCAGGAAACTGCTGCAGAGGAATGACAAATAACGACTCTTTGTCAGCCCAGGCAAAGCCATTCTCCAAAAGAATTGAGGACTTTCTCAAAGGCGGCCTCCCGGCATTATCAGTGGAGGAAGCACTTGCAGAGGACATGCTTTTGCTGGATGTACGCACAGCGGAGGAGTTTGCAAAAGGCAGTATTCCTGGCGCCAGGAGTTTTCCGCTTTTTGATGATTTGGAACGTGCGGAAATTGGAACAATCTATAAACAGGTTGGTCGTGATGCCGCGGTTGTAAAAGGATTAGAGTTTTTTGAGCCGAGACTCCAGCAGTTTTTATTATCACTTTCCGCAATAAAATCTCAGCAACTCGTTGTATATTGCGCCCGTGGCGGGATGAGATCCGCTGCAGTGGTCAGGTTGCTGGAGGAAAACGGATTCCGCGTTTCTCAAATGCAGGGAGGTTATAAAGATTATCGGCAATATGTTCTGCAGCAACTTGAAAATCCAACGCCGCCGCTCATTGTGCTGCATGGTCAGACTGGTGTAGGAAAGACATTGCTCCTGCAAAAACTTCCTGATCATTTGGATCTGGAAGGTCTGGCACAGCATCGCAGTTCCCTGTTTGGCGCCATTCACAAAACTCCCCGCACTCAGAAAGACTTTGAAGCGCTGCTCGTTCAAAAATTGAGTGAACTTCCGGAGGATCTCTTTCTTTTTGTTGAAGGTGAAAGCCGAAAAGTTGGACAGGTTTTTATTCCGCAGATCTTTGCAAATGCAATGAAGAGCGGAAAACTGGTACTGTTGAGTGCTACACTGGAAACCAGAATCAGCCGTATAGTTGAAGAGTATAATATTTGTGATGAACAGAGTATTCAGCAAATTGACTCAATTTTGCAAACACTGAAAGTGGCGCTTGGAAAAGTTAAAGTTGAACAATTACGTCTGTGGCTGAAACACGGTGAAATTGAAAACATAGTGCACATGCTTTTAGTCGACTACTATGACCCACGTTACCAGCATGCAATGAGCGGTTATGACTTTGCGCTGAAGCTTTCTGCGGAAGACTTGAATCAGACTGCCGATGCATTGATTACTTTTAGAAATCAAATGATTGAAAACCATTGTCAGCAGTCGGTCAACAATGTGTGACTATAATTTATATAAATAATTGTTATTATTAATTAATTTCTGAAAATGAGAAACAAGTCTTCATTATTGCTCCTGATACTGACTATTATTATAGTTTGTCAGCCAGTGAGCGGATTCTCAGAAAGTAGTAGCAATGCTCTTGAAGTAAAGACTCATTACGGCACATTCCCGCTATCTGTTCCAACTCTCCGTTTACCGGAACTTCCTGAGCTACCATTAGTCTCAGTTTCTGAGGCAGCATTTCCTGAACTTCCGGATTGGCATGACCCTCGTTTTATTCCGGATGACCCCAGCTGGCTTGACCGTTCAGGAAAATTTTACAAAGAAGGCATAGTTCACTTGTTTCGTGGTGACCTGAATGTAGCACTTAAGAGATTCCAGACAGTTACGGATGATTATCCGGAAACCCCCTGGTTTACTCCTTCATGGTTTTGGCAGGGACAAATAGCGGCAAAGCAGAATAAGTATGCTCAGGCAGAAAAAACGCTAACATTTTTTCTGGACTCACTCGAACAGAACAACAGCTCTGCTCTTTATGTTGACTTCCGGAATTTCAGTCGTTACACCTTGGCATGGCTGGCTTTGAAGCAAAAAAAATATGAAGGAGCATTAGCGGTCATTAAGAAATATGAGTCGGAAATAAGCATTAAAAAAATACGTATTCAACTTCTTTATTTGAAATATCTGGCTTATGTAAAGTTGAAGAAGAGTGACCAAATATTTTTCGTGCTTGAAAGCATGACTCAGAAATTTGAATATGATTTTGAACACGTGGTACGTTTGGCGGAACATTATTTTGTGGAAAAGCGCTGGCAGGAATTAGCAGATTTAGTTGCCGATAAAGCTGCTAAGCCGGAGTTTTACAATGACCTTCAAATGGAGCATTTCTTGTGGCTTGGAGCTGCTGCTGAAATGAATTTGAAACAGTGGTCTCAAGCCAAAAATACATTGAAATCTCTGGAGGAGTTCGGTGTCAGGAATCCTGATCAACTTGCACGTGCCTCGTTAAGACTGCATTTATCAGCCGGACAATACGAGCAGGCTTGGGAAAAATGGCAGGCAATAAATGATGATCTACTCCGTGAACAATCCTTGCGTGAATTAATGCAGCATGCTGCAAAGAGTGGGAAGTATAAATTTTTGCTCAAGAAACAGCCTGGACTGAAGTCTGTAGCAAAGTCATGGCGTGCCTGGCAAGGTGAAATGGAATTGATTTATGCCTATCTCTATCTAAGTTTGGGGCAGAGAAAAAAGGCAAGTCAGTGGCTTCAATGGTCCTTTAATCACTCATTAGAGACTGCAGACGAACAACCATCATTAATTGTGCATGAGGAAAGTATTTATCTCAGAACAGTGATTGAGTTGCTGGCAGCTGAGCACAGGAAAGCATTTCAGGGTTTAAAACTGTTGCTCGAAGATTATTCTGCCTCTGCACGACTGTCTGATTACTATTTTTGGTATGGAGTCATGCTGTATGAAATAGATAAAAGCCCCATGGATGCAATCATGGCCATGCGTCAGGTTGATCGGCAGGGTGAGCGGGACGATGACCGCTGGTATCTGCTTGGCAAAGTGAATCATGATCAGCAAAAATGGAACCCTGCAATTTTCGCTTTTACGAACTTGAAAAAGCTGCATCCCACTTCTCAATTTCTGCAAGAAGGACTTTATTTACAGTCCGAGGCATACTTTGAACAAAAAAAATATAATCCTGCTTTAGAAATCTTAAATGAACTACGCAGCACTTTCGATCCGCTAAAAAAACCTGTAAGAGAAATTCACTTAAGAGTCCGGATACTTATTGCGATGAAAAGGTATGAGCAGGCAGATGATGTGCTGCGGCGTAAAATTGAACAGTACTCCGACTTTTCACTGATTAAGCTGAGGGTGGAAGTGTTGAAGTACATCAAAGATCCCCGGCGAATACTCAGTGTGACGGGAGTCGGCCTGGGACTTTCAACCAGTGAAGATCACGGATTTCTCTTCTTTCACCGTGCAAATGCTCTTTATGATACACAAAAATATGATGAAGCGATCACCTATTATAATTTAGCTTTAAAAAAACCTCCTCAAGGCAGTGAACGAGTTATCCGCTACAGAATCTTGAAAATACAGTACGAGCTAGGCCGTATTCCGGAAATGCTGAAAGGTGCGGAGACGTTTCTGCAACAGAGCAAGGATGATACTTACAGCTTCGAAATTCTGCATTTGCTCGGAAATTATTTTATGGAAAGGAAGCAAAAAGAAAAGGCGGCACCTTATTTAAATCAACTGGTTGTTAATTATAAAAAATCGGTACGTCAAGAAGAGCTTGCGCCGGAAAAAAGAGTTGAGCAGATTGTGCTGATCGGTGAACTTTACAACGAGTTGGCCAAATACGAGCTGGCGGAACGTTGGCTGAACCAAGCACTAAAATCAATGGAAACAGTACCGGATGGGCGAAAGAAATGGCAGTTGCATATCCTCAGGGAAAAAGGTCTGGCACTATTTGAGCAGCATAAACACGCACAGGCTCTCGCAGCTAATCTGAAAGTACTATATCTGGATCGTGGTTTGTCTGAACAAAAAAGCTATGCTCTTAATTTGAGGATTGCCTCAAGTTATATTCAGCTTGAACGCAGCAGTGATGCAATGGCAATTTACCGTAAAATGTTAAAAAAGTTTAAAAGCGCGGATCGTCAACAGGAAGT
>JABGPG010000134.1:0-4585 GCA_018645085.1 Deltaproteobacteria bacterium | reverse complement strand
TTATGGGTTTTAAAATCATTGCCATTGACGGTCCCACCGGTGTTGGGAAAAGTACAATTGCCCGTCAACTGGCCGCTAAACTGGATTGTTTGTATGTTGACACCGGAGCAATGTTCCGTTGTCTTGCTTGGAGTTGGGCCGCGCAGGGTTGTCCGGAAAGTGAAGATTCTCTGGAAAAGCTGGGTGATCAAACACGAATAGTTTTTGAAAATGAAACGGTAATTTGCGATGATATTGATGTAACTCAGGAAATCCGCACAGAACGGATTTCGGCACAGGCTTCGAAAATCAGCCGCTTTCCCTTGATCCGGGAAGTGATGAAAAAACAGCAGCGGACTCTGGTTGAAGAAGTGCGAAAATCTTCAAGTTACGGGGGCGCGGTTTTGGAAGGCAGGGATATTGGCACAGTCGTTTTTCCTGCAGCGGAATTCAAATTTTACGTAGATGCTTCTCCGGAGATACGCGCTAAACGCAGGTTGCTGCAGTTGCAGGAACGTGGTGATGGGGGAAATTATGAAGAAATATTATCCGCTCTCCGAAAACGTGATTTTCAGGATCAAAACCGAAAAGTGGCACCGCTGAAACCTGCCGACGACGCAATTATTGTCGATACAGGAAAGCTGAGTGCAGAAGAGGTTTTGAAGCATTTGCTCGACTGTGTGCTAAATGAAAAAGAAGTCAACCAGTCCGGAGTTCAATGAATTTTAAACATTCCAACGTTTATTTCAAGGTGACGTCATGAAAGCAGTTATTCTCGCGGCTAATCGCAGTACCCGATTGAGTCCTTTTATTGAAACCCGCTGTAAACCGATGATTCGCATTGCAGGGCAATATATCCTCGAAAATACGATTTGTTACCTCAAGGAAGCAGGGATTCACGATATAGTACTGGTCGTTAATCATCAGCAGGAAATGATCCGTCAGTATTTCGGCAGTGGACAAACGCTTGGTGTGAACCTTGAGTATGTCGTTCAGGATGAACTAAAGGGCATCGGCCACGCTCTGAGCCTTTGTCGCTCTTCTTTAGAGAAGAAGCCCTTTTTGCTGGTTTATGGTGATGTAATGACGGACAACAACCCATTTTTATCTATACTGCAGACTTACTCTGAAACTGACAGGGAGGTTGCTTTGATTGCGCTGCCTGAGTCTTCAAAAGAATTTGGTAATGTCTATCTGGATCATGAAATGAAAATCAGCCGACTGGTTGAAAAACCCCAGGCAAATCAGGCGAATTATGTCTTTGCTGGAATGTTTGTTTTGTTTCCAAAAATATTTGAACTATTGGATGAGAATCAGCATGATATTTCCCGTTGCTATGAGCAAATGATAGCAAGCAGTGGGCTTCAGGCATGTTTGTGGGAAAAAGGCTGGATCGATATGATACATCCATGGCACATTTTGGATGCAAACAGGATGTTGATGAGTTCCTGGAAAACTGCTGAGATAGATTCTACGGTTAAACTGTTGGGACACGTGCATCTTGAAGGAGCGGTACGTATAGGACCGAATGTCACAATTGAATCCGGAACTGTGCTCAAGGGGCCCTGTTACATAGGTGCCAATTCATACGTAGGAAATAATTCACTCATTCGTAATTACAGTGCGATTGGCCCTGATTCGATAGTAGGTTACGGATCAGAGTTGAAAAACTGCGTACTCTTTGGAAACAACGATGTCGGCCGCCTTTCTTTTGTTGGGGACAGTGTGTTCGGAGAAAATGTAAAATCAGGTTCAGGACTCACGACAGTTAATCATACTGTAGATTATAGTCGGATTAGCTGCAGTTCCAACTCAGACACGGTAGAAACAGGTTTGACGAAGCTGGGGGCATTTATAGGTGACAGCGTTTCCATTGGAGCCCGTCATACTCTCGGCCCAGGCAGCATTGTGGAATCCGGAAAAATCATCGCGGATTGTATTACTCTCTAAATGAGGTGGCCTAGTAATAACTCTGAAACCCATAATTGTAATTTCGAACGCAGAGAGAAATCTTCACGATATTAGAGTTTAACAAAAAATAGCTTTCTCGCTTTGTATGCAATAACAATTGTTTGAGACTTTTTACGGTTCTATAAAAAGATAACAACCTAAACTAATAAAATACGGCAGGGCAAAAAATATGTGTGGTATCAGTGGCATTGTCCATTCAGAAAATATAGGCAGAAATTTATTTAACTCAATCCGCAACTTGGAATATCGTGGATATGATTCCTGCGGAATGGCTATGCTGAGTGAGGGCGAGCTTGACTTAAGAAAAAATATTGGAGGAATAGATGAAGTCAACGCGCTTGAACAATTGGACAAAATGCAGGGGAGTATCGGAATTGCTCATACTCGCTGGGCAACTCACGGAAGTGTAACCCAGGAAAACGCTCACCCTCATCTTTCTTACAAGCGGGAATTTGTAATTGTACACAACGGTATTATTTCAAACTACCAGGAATTGCGTGAACGGTTGATGAGTCAAGGTGTTGTTTTTGAGTCATTGACCGATACAGAAGTTTTCGTCAACTTGTTGGAAGAATCATATGCAGAGCACAGCGATTTAGAAAAATCTTTTTTAGCAGCGTTGCAGCAAATTGAAGGATCATACTCGATTGTCATGCTTTCAGCGCATGATCCGGAACATTTGTATTGTGTTAAAAAAGAATCTCCATTGCTGCTGGGACTGGGAGAGGGCTGTAATTATGTCGGTTCAGATCTCAATGCTTTTTTGGAATATACAAGACAGGCAATTGTGTTGGATGATGGAGAGTATGTCGTCTTAGGCCGTGATGATTACCAAATCCGCAAGGTGGAAACCGGTGAAATTGTCAAAAAATCAATTCTACACATTGACTGGGATGTGGAAACCAGCAAAAAGGGTGGATATTCCCATTACATGCTCAAGGAGATCTTTGATGAACCGCAGACAGTACGGCAGGCATTAAAAATTCCCACAGAACAAATTTCCGGATTGGCCGAGATGTTTAGGGAAGCTTCACGTGCCTACCTGATGGGAGTGGGAACGACTTTCTATGTGGCGAATATCAGTCAATACTTTTTTTCCACTCTGGCAGACCGCTACTACCCCGCCCTCAGTTCAGACGAATTTTCCGTAGTTACTGTTGAGTCCGGAGATCTGGTACTGGCACTTTCTCAATCAGGAGAAACCTATGATACAAAAACCGCGCTGCAATATGCAAAGACATCCGGAGCAAAAACTGCGGCGGTGGTAAATGTGATGGGATCGGCAATCAGTATGATGGTTGATCAAGTAATAATGCAGGGTTCCGGACCGGAAATTTGTGTTGTTTCTACTAAAGCGGCCCTTGCGCAAACCTTCATTATGCTGCGTGTAGCCTTGGAACTTGGCCGGATGAGGGATTATCTGACGCAGGATGTTTATCAAAAACATCAGCAGGATTTGGAATTATTTCCGGAAATGGTTCAGCAGATACTAAACGAACAATCCGGATTCGTACGCAACATAGCTCGGTCTACCAGTCATGTGGAACATTGGTTATTTCTCGGTTGCGGTGTCTATTATCCTGTTGCCATGGAGTCTGCGCTCAAAATGAAAGAGGTCACTTATCAACATGCGGAAGGAATGCCTGCAGGATTTCTTAAACACGGCACCCTGTCGATGGTAGAACCGGCACTGCACTCTCTGTTTTTTGTACCGTTGAAGGAACAAAAGGTTCTGCACGACCGTACGCTGATTGCGATGGAGCAAGTAAAAACACGCGGAGGAACTGTGATCGGAATCATGTTTCAAGGTGATGAACGTGCTTTGGCAGTCTGTGATCAGGCAGTGCAGTTGCCTCAAATGAGTGCGTTGTGTGCACCACTGGCGCAAATGATAATGGCGCAGATGTTTGCCTATTACGCTGCTCTAGACCTGGGACGTAATATTGATAAACCCAGAAACCTGGCAAAATCCGTAACTGTCGGCTGAGTCCCCTTCCTAATCCCGTATCTCTTTTGAATAAAAAATGAACAGTGACCTTCCGGCCTTCAAGCCTGATTCTTCCAACGAATCAATGACAATTGAACGAATACAAGGAACGGATGGGATACGTGGTCCTGTCTGTCGTTCAGAGGATAGTTCCTCCTCAAATCCTCTTGCCGCTCTGCTGAATGAAGGTGTAATGACTGAAGAATTTTTTGAATTGTATACTTATGCCTATTGTCAGGAATTGCTCGAAGCCGGTTTTGCGTCAGCATTGGACCTCGTTGTAATCGGCTGGGATCCTCGTGATTTAAGTGGTCGTTTTAATGAAGCAGCGGTACGCGGTATCAGAAAGGCTGGGTTGACTGCGGTGGTTGTTGATGTTTTGCCAACTCCGGCGATTTCACTTTATCAACTACACGTTGGAGCCGCATGTGCTTTCGTCTTAACCGCATCCCACAATCCTGCAGACCAGAATGGTATCAAAATCTTTTTGGGCTATGCCAATCTGAAATTATTTCCTGAAGATGATAAACGCCTGACAAGCAGGTGCCTCAGCATAGATTATCAGGAACTGCGGAATGCGCCTCTGCTTGGTGAACTCCGTAATGATCGGCAAGCTGCGCGGAAGTTGTTTTTAGATTTTATGGCAGA
>JABGPG010000034.1 GCA_018645085.1 Deltaproteobacteria bacterium | reverse complement strand
AAACCACACCGGAACCTCCGAAAATTTGTACAGCTTCGTCAATTACACGTTGAGCTGCTTCTGTCGCGAATAATTTAGCCATGGCTGCTTCCTTAGTAATTCTCTCTGCACCTTTGTCTTTTGTCCAGGCTGCCCGGTAAACTAGCAGGGAACTCGCATCAATATCCATGGACATTTCTCCAAGTTTGGCCTGAATCAATTGAAGCTTGTTCATCGGTGCACCAAACATTTGTCTAGATTTTGTTCTATTCAGTGCTTCATGCATGGCATGTCTGGCAAATCCCAGAGCCGCCGCTCCTACAGTTGAACGAAAGATATCCAGTGTCGCCATCGCCATTTTGAAGCCCTCTCCACCAACTCCTATTTGCTGAGATTTTGGAATTCGACATTGATTAAAGCGAATCCTGGCTAATGGATGCGGTGCTATAACTTCAATACGTTCGCAGATCTCAAGTCCAGCTGCATCTGCATCAACTACAAAAGCACTGATTCCACGTGTACCAGGAGCTTCACCGGTTTTAGCAAAAACAGTATAATAATCCGCAATGCCTCCGTTGGAAATCAGCGTTTTTTCACCATTCAGTACAAATGAAGTATCATCCTGTTCCGCAGTCGTTGTTAAGGCTGCCGCATCAGAGCCAGCCTCAGGTTCAGTGAGCGCAAAAGCTGCGATCATATTTCCACTGCGTACATCCGGTAAATACTTTTGCTTTAACTCAGCTGAACCAAAAAGTGATATAGTTCCGCTGCCGAGTCCCTGCATGGCAAAGGCAAAGTCCGCAAGTCCCGAAAAACGCGCTAATGTTTCACGAATCAGACACAGAGAGCGTACGTCAAGATTTGGGTTTTTCCCACCATATTTATTTGTTACACAATAATCCAGCCAGCCTCCATCGGCCAGCTTTAGCACTAATTCCTGACAGGCAAGATCAACATTTGCCGGAGCAGAAGAATATTCTGTTAGCTCTGACTTGGCCCAGTTTTCCAGCTCAAGCGCTAATGTTCTGTGTTTATCTTCAAAAAAAGGCCAATTAAGAAAGCTACGGTCTGACATTAATTTCCCTCAAAAACAGGTTTTTCTTTTTTGACAAATGCTTCGTATGCTCTGACGAAATCCTGAGTCTGCATACAAATGGCTTGGGCTTGAGCTTCGGATTCTATGGCTTGCTCGATGCTCATACTCCATTCCTGATTGAGCATTGTTTTTGTTATGCCATGCGCAAAATTTGGACCAGCTGCTAATTTTGCGGCCATCTCTTGGGCCTCATTCAGTACAGACTCAGACTCATGCAGTTGATTAAAAAATCCCCAGCGTTCAGCTTCTTCACCACTCATATTTCTACCGGAAAACAATAATTCGGCTGCGCGTCCTTGTCCGATGATACGAGGAAGAATTGCGCACGCTCCCATATCACAGCCGGCCAGTCCTACTTTAGAAAATATAAATGATATTTTAGCCGAGCTAGTGCCAAGCCTGATATCACTCGCCATCGCGAGGATTGCTCCTGCACCCACACAAATTCCGTCAATTGCCGCAATTACAGGCTGTGGACAATTTTTGATTGCTTTGACCAAATCTCCTGTCATTCGTGTAAAGGCCAACAATTCCTTCATGCTCATCTTGGTCAGCGGCCCTATGATATCGTGAACATCACCACCTGAACAAAAATTTCCGCCGGCACCGGTTATTACCACAGCTTTTACTTCCTCTATGTAAACAAGCTCTCTAAATAAATCACGCATTTCTGCGTAAGATTCAAAAGTTAAAGGGTTTTTGCGTTCCGGACGGTTTAGAGTAATCGTAGCGACTCCTCCATTTAGCGACCAGAGGAAATGTTCAGGCTTTTGCTCTAAAACTGTTTTTGAATTTCCAGGCATCGAATTAGCTCATCTAGTGGTTTGTCTGTGTTATAATATATTGAAATAATTAAAAATTATATTAATGGTGTCTTATATTACTACAACGCGTATCAACTTATAAAAATAATTAAATCGTGTCATACATCTTTAAAGTGTATCTTATTACTACAGTATTATTGTATGTAATTATGATTCACGGTGTGTCATATTACTACGAATATTATTATTAATCACAGTAAAACACATTTCAAACCGCTGCATTAAGCAGGAGTCAAATCAGCTGATTTCTGTTGATGAAACCCAAAAAATTACTTTATGGAATGACTGCAGTTGCTTCTATTTCTACCTTTGCCCTGTCTTCCATTAAGCTCTTAACCTCAACGACTGACATTGCGGGGAAATGGCGCCCCACTTCTTCTCTATATTTTTGTCCTAATGACTTCAAGGAAGCCAAATATTCCTGTTTATCAGTTATGAACCAGGTCAATCTGGTGATATGTTCCGCACCCGCATTGGCAGCAGCGAGGATACTCACAATATTGCGTAGGGCCTGTCCTGCTTGTTCGGCAAAGTCATCAGTCTGAAAAGTTGAAGTTTCATCCCAACCAATTTGACCGGAAATATATATTTGCTTGCCTTCTGCCATTACGGCTTGGGAGTAGCCTTTAGGTTGTTCCCATCCTTCTGGAAGTATAAAATTCATATTTTTCATGATATCTGCTTTTTATTATTGATGATCCAGTAAAAAGTCTAAATGCCGCACTTCATTGTCATTGCTTACAAAGTGAGATTTTTTTTTATGTTAAGAACTGAAATTATTAAGATCTCTCTCTTCGTTCGAGATGACAAATAATTAGTTTAGGAGTTTTTACGAAGTCATAATTATTGTTGCATTCGTTTTAGTTGTCATTCCAGCTTGCGTGAGAATGACAAACATTGGTGTCATTTTGACTTTTTAGGTGAAGATCACTATTAAATGCTAAACTAAAATAATTGCATAAAATTTAAAAACTATGATTTACAATTTTGTCTTAGAATTAAGACTGGTAATTTTTCTAAGCTGCTTTAATGAACTAACCAGCAGGTTCAAATCATCAGTTTTTAAATCTTTAAAAATATTGATTAACCATTTTTCATGCTCAACCACCATTAGTTGAAAATCTGCAGCCCCTTTATTGGTCAATTCAACAAGTTTTACCCGGCGGTCTTTAGTTGAGAGCACGTGAGTTATCAGACCTTCACTCACCATGCGGTTGACCAGCCAGG
>JABGPG010000039.1 GCA_018645085.1 Deltaproteobacteria bacterium | reverse complement strand
TGCTGAAATCAGGCAAAAATTCAGGCAGGAATCAAATCGGGGCGTTCTTTTAAAAATTTATCCAGTCCGGAAAGGTCCTCGCTGGCTGCTTTTAATCTCTGGACACCTTCTTCCAGCACTGCTTGATCTGCGGCTATTGAAAGGCGTAGAAAGTATTTTCCGTCTGCGCCGATTTGTCCGAAAGATTTACGGTCCAGTACTGCGACTTGATGCTCATAAAGCGCGAACATCTGGAAAATGTTGTCCGGTGAACTTTGTTGCTCTTTACTGAGACGCTGGTGCTTTTCGATGAGACCAAGATTTTCACAAACTCCGGAAATATTTGGAAATAAGTAAAACGCACCTCCGGGTTTCTGACAGGTGATTCCGGGGATTTCATTGATTTTCTGCCAAATCAAATTACGGCGGGTCTCAAAAGTTTGCACCATCTCTTTCACGGCAATTTTGGAAAGCGGATTTTCAAGAGCTTCCCTCGCTGCTTCCTGATTGTAAGGTGGAACGCAGGAAAAATAATTGATGTTCAAAGTTTTAAAAACGTCTGCTTCTTTCACGGACGGAAAAACCGCGTAACCGACTCTACCACCGGTCCAGGCATAAGTTTTTGAAAAACCTCCGGCAATAATTGTACGCTCCGCCATTTCCGGAACAGAGGAAATTGAGCGGTGTTGTTGTCCGTCAAAAATTATGTTTTCGTAGATTTCATCTGAATAAACGCGCACGTTTGGATGACAACGTTCCAAAATAACTTTAGCGGTTGCTTCAAGCAGTTCCTTTCCAGCAACTCCACCGGTTGGATTGGACGGAAAGTTGAGGTAAATCAGCTTGGTTCTGGGCGTAATTAAGTTTGCCAGTTGTTCCGGAGAAAAAGTAAAATTTGCGGATTCTTCAAGATGCAGCGGTACCGGAACAGCCCGGACATAAGGAATGAAAGATTCATAAATTGGAAAGCCAGGACTCGGATAAATCACCTCATCTCCCGGTTCACAGTAGACCTGCTGAGCCAAACCAATAGACGGTTTACCTCCAGGGAAAACGACCACCTGTTCCGGATTAGTTTTTAAACCACGGGTTTCATTGATTTGCTTGCTGATTGCCTGACGCAGGGAAAGCAGACCTTTTGGATCACAATATTTGGTATTGTCCAGATCCAGTTGACGCTTGATTTCCGCCTTGATATGTCGCGGTACCGAAAAGTCAGGTTCACCAAAATTTAATTTTATTACAGCACATTTTTGTTGTTCTACGCGAACTATGTGCGGTCCGACCTTGAAGGCGTTTTCTGTGTCAATTCTGGAATTTCGTTCTGCGAATAAATTCATATTATTCTTGGTTCTTGAGTTGGTATAAGCATTATAATTTCTTCAGTAGTTCTTATTTTATGTTACGTCCAAAACAAAAAACAGCTCCGCTTACAAAAATGAAGTGCAGACAAAAACCGATGAAAACCTGGTCGACCAGCAGCAACGGTTCTATGCGTTGAAAATTTGCAAAGGCAGGTGAAAAAACCGCCACTACAAATGTAAGTGAACCAAAGACTACAATCAGTTCCACCTTTTCCCGCAGAAAGACAAGAAATAAAGGCAGCAGAATAAGTGCATTGAGCAGGCCTTGCACCCAGAGCAGAAGAATTTTTTCCTGCGCAGAAATAGGCGGTAAACTTAATAATTCCTCCAGACGTCCCATCCAGAACGGTGCAGCAAAACTTTCATCAAAAATGCTTTGAAAAGTTATAAATAACAATGCGTAAAGCAAAGCGCAACCGAACAGTTTCAGTAATCCGGAAAGGTTTAATTCTTTTTTATAGCGCCTCCAAAGCAAACCCGGACTGATGGTTTGCTGCTCTGCAGGAAGCAAGATAGTTGCTAAGATACTGACAACAAATGCCGCGATAATTTCTGCCAACAGGAGCAGCCAAAAAGTGTCATCAAACGGAATGCCCCAAATTCGTTGTCGTAATATTTGGCCAACCGGTCCGAGGATCAGCAAAAACATGGAGAAAAAAAGAATAGAGGTCGTTCTTTTCCAATAGATCTGGTTTGTAACAGGCCGCAGCGCGAAGCCCAACAGAATTCCGGCAAGAAACTGATAAGTGAAATCCTGAGCAATTGCCAACTCTGGATCCAGCACACGCAGCGAAAGTATTTTGGTGATTGCGTAACCTGCTCCGAGTGATGTCGGTGCTATATATTTACCAATTCCGGAAGACAACATCAGTATTTCTTCAGTTTTTGAGTTGAGTATTTTGGCAAACTGGCTTTGTAATGGAGGAGCATTTTTTCTTTATTTTAAAATATTTCTTAAAAAAACCGATGTTTTCTGCACCGTTTGAACTGCCCTCACGCACACTGCATTCCAGAGGGAAATCATTAAAACTGGATACTCCGCGTTTGATGGGTATTCTGAATACCACCCCGGATTCTTTCTCTGACGGTTCACTATTTTTCAAAATGGATGCCGCAATTGCGCAAGCCCGAGAAATGATTGCAGACGGTGCAGACTTGCTCGACATTGGCGGTGAATCAACCGGCCCCGGAAGTAAAGACGTGTCGCTCGATGAAGAACTGCAGCGGGTGATACCTCTCATTCAAAAAATTCGCGCGGAAAGCGAAATTTGGATTTCAGTGGACACCTGGAAAGCAGAAGTTGCTCGTCAATCACTGGAAGCCGGAGCGGATGCCGTCAACGATGTAACCGCCCTGCGCGGTGATCCAGAAATGGCAAAAGTGATTGCGGAATATCAAGTGCCTGTGATTTTGATGTTTTCCAAAGATATTTCAGCGCGTACAAGCACACAGGATTCAGATTACGTGGATGTGCTGGACACCCTCAAGAGTTTTTTCCGTGAACGTCTGCAGTTTGCTGAATCAAACGGAATTGCTAAATCACAAATTGTGCTGGATCCAGGGATGGGTTTTTTCATCAGTGGAAAAGCAAAATACAGCTTTGAGGTCATCCGCAGAATTTCAGAACTGCATGAATTCGCATTACCGTTGTTACTCGGACCTTCCAGAAAATCTTTTCTGTCCGGAGTTTCTCAGGGACGCAGCTTAAATATTACGGAACGTGACATCCCAGGCGCAGCCGTTTCCAGCATTGCTCTCTGGCAAGGTGTCGCGCTCCTCCGTT
>JABGPG010000187.1:14509-21647 GCA_018645085.1 Deltaproteobacteria bacterium | reverse complement strand
TGTTAATAACACAATAAAATTATGGTTTAAGAATGATGAACAAGTAAAAAGTCAGAAAAATGTTTTTCATGCATGATAAAAAATGATCAAAGAGAAGCCGGTAAATAAGCCATCTTAATAATTTTAATGCTAGTTTATTGGATATCCTGCAAGTGCAAGCAAACGCTCGCGGATTATTTCTTTGGTACGTCCCTGAAAATCATTTTCCAGTTCCTGCAGTTTTTGCTCATATTCTTCTTTTAGGTTCTCAAGCTCAACCTGATGTTCCGATGCGCTTTTTTCTTCGAGCTGTTTTTTTACTTTTTCAGTAAATGGAGTTAGCTCACCGGAAATTTCCTGCAGCAATCTCCACTGATCGCGAATCAAAATAGAAGCCTTGCTGACATCTGCGGAAACACTGATTTTTTTAGTTGCTCCATCTGCAAGTATTTGTTCAATATACGGCACAACATCTTTATTTTCCGGCTCTTCTCCAAGCCATTTGCTGAGAGGAACTGCTGCTGAAATATCATCATCAAGTACAGCGAAGTGATGCTTGAAACATTCCTGTGTAAATGCCCAGTCTGCAAAAGTAAGCGTACTTTCTGCAGCAGGCGGATTAGCAGACAGATCAATCAAATTACCAAAAACACCTTTTGCGGAAGCATCAAAAGTGATTGCGGGGAAAGTCCTCGATTGAAGTAGTAATTCATCGGCAGCTGCTGTGTCCGGAACATGTAAATGAAAAAGAGCTGGTCCGGAAGCTTTTAAGCCGCTCACTAAGCCGTCATGAAAATGCTGTGGAGTTGTAAGAGATGACTGCATTACAAAGGCATTACGGTATGTCATAGAAAGCAGAGCAACTTTTGCTAACGCAGATGCATGAAGATGAGGTGTGACTGTGTCAGTTGAATCCAGAACCACAATTCTAACTGGCAGGTTTGAGTTTAACAGGACTGACCAGGCAGATAGACTACGTTCATTAAGAGATCGATGATCACCTACTAAAAAGATATTCGGACAGGCAGCACGTTCTGTATCATTCAAGTCCTCCCAGGTCAAAGAAGAAATTTGCGCATCATGCAGATGAGGTTTATATTTACCATCTGCTTCAAGTTTTGCCCTGCGTAGCAGACGGATATTATCAAGGAAGTGGCGCAAGTGGCCCTCAAGTAATCCCAAAGTAATTTCCGCTTTGCCTTGTCCACCCTGCGCCCATACAGGATAGAAAAATGGGTGTTCGGGATATTTTTGACCCCAGACTAGTGAATCACTGCCAAGCAGACTCATCCCCATTCTGGCTCGCCCAACTCCGGTTGGACCAACTGTAAGAGCCCAGTGCATGGCGGAAATCGACTGTTCCAAATCCACCATGCGCCGCAAAGCTGTAATGTCAACAGGTGCAGTATTTTCTTTTTCATTGATAAGATGCAGCAGTTTGTCAAAGTGCACTCTTGTTTTTGTATCAACGGCAAGTGTTTGCGCTAAAGTCTTAAAGTTATCATGCGGCAATGCCTCTCCCATTTTCGCCTGAATTCGCAAAACAAGTTTAGCGTGCATTTCTTTGATTTCTTTTGCTAAAGTTGAAACTGCAGGTTGAGTCACCGATTCTGAGACAGCAGAAATCAAATGAAGAATATTTTTTTCACCATAGTATTGCTGTTGAAATTTTGAACTTTGAGCATTTTCATTTTCTGTAAACAGCAGTTCCTTGTTATTAACAGAAGAGTGTCCTAAACTTTTGTAGTAATTTCTAGAAAGCAATACTGCCGCTAATGATGAGTATTCTGCATCCGCCAAAACTCGGCGCATTGTTTCGATCGACGTATCTGCGAGATACTCCCAATACTTGAAATTGTGGCGCAGTTTTTCAACAATCTCCGGAGTCTGAGTTTCCATGAGCAAAGCTTTTTGCTGACATTTTTCTACGCAAAATCCACAACCACTGCAGGAATACGGATCAATGGTCAATGAAAACAATTCTCCCGCACCGCGTTTTTCTGCTTCAGCTTTTGCAAAAAATGTTTCTGTACGCGCCAAAGGGAATTCCTGCAAGCTTTTCATTAAACGTTCAAACTCTTCAGTCAGCAAATCAAGGAGTTCGCCGGCAACTTTCTTTTGTTCAATAGTTTTAGAGAATGCCTGCGGGAAAAAATCAGCGGCAGACTGAACAGTTCCTGTAGCTTCACGTAATATCTTAGCAGCTGCCTGCGCAATTGGTTTTATCAGCGGAGTTAATTGAGTAATCGGCTCAGCATTTTTTTTCGCCTGAGCAGCAGCAGCCTGTAACAATGCTTCCGTAGGTGAGACAACTGGAGCTAAGGCAGCTTCCGGACACTGGACAAAACAGTCTCCACATCCTGTACATTTGGATGCTAAAAACTGCGGTACGTTTGTACGCAATTGTGTCATCTCTCGAAGCTCTGCTGTTGCTGCAGGAACAACCGGCAAAGCATCAAATGGTGTCACATTTAGTTTTTGCTCTTTGTTTTCCTGATAAAAAATTCCAGTTTGATTTTGAAATCTTGAAAGTCGAGTATATGGCGGACCTTGATCATGATAACTTCGGATGGCCAACGGTAATTCAGTGGAAATATTCAGTGTTTGTTCTGCACTTGCTTTACCAGTTGGTGCTTCGCTGCTTGATGTTTCCGGAAGAGTAAGCTTGTACAGTTCAGGATAGTCAGTTTGCAAACGGTCCAGTTCTGCTTCCACTTTTGGCAAATCTGGATTGGTTTTTGTAAATGAAACTCCGCTCATAAATTTATGGCGTAAGTCAGAATTGTTTTTTTGTGTGCCTGTAAATAATCCTTTGTTAGTGGAATTTTGACTGAGGGAATTTTCAAAGACCGAAACTACTTCACTCACTGTTATAACTTTCCCGCCAAGTCCGCATAATCCACGGTAAAGTAATGGTTTCTGGTTTTTTCCGAGAATTGGATAATCAGGATTTATTTTCGAGGCCGTAGAATTATCAAGGGCTTTATTCAACGCAGCTGCTACTTCACGAAAAAGTGGACCTTCTGCAGATGCAGACAAATAAGTTTGATCCAGAACGGTGACTGCTTTTTTTCCTGAAAGTAATTTCACCAGTTCTGCACCCGGAAAAGGCCGTAACATCACAACTCTTAGGCAACCTACTTTTTCTTTTTGTTGCCTGAGTTTATCGACTGCTTTTTTGCAAGTTTCAAAAGCAGCACCTTCGACTATAAGCAAATGTTCTGCATCTTCTGTTTTGTAGCTTTCCAGCAACTCAATTTTTTTACCGCTAACTTCTGCAAATTCATGCAGAACCTGCTGGATAATTTCATCAAGATGGGTGTAAATAAATGGCAACCGCGCAGCCATTTCAAGAGCTTCTGCAGGTGAATTTTTCTGCAGCGTGTTGTAGGTCGGCGTATCGAAACTGAACCAGTTTGGAATACGTCTCCGAGTTTCACCAAATATATTTTTTTGTGAGGGAGTCGGTGACTTTATCTGCTCATCCACATCTCCTAAATACTTTAGTATAAGTTCTCTTTCAGGCAGAACTGTAGCTTTTTCCAGCTCAGCAGAATCCGCTAATCCATCAAGTCCTACAATTCCTGGAATCAAAGATATTTCTGCTATTTTGTGTGAAATCAAACCCAAATAGACAGCCTCCTGAGCATCCTTTGCCATCCATTGAAAAAGTCCTGCGTCAACAATTGTATGATATGGCTGGTGTCCTGAAGGCAGTGAAAGATAAGTCACAAAACTCAGTAATCGTTTGACTGAAGAAAGAAGAGCTGAATAATGATCCAGTATCTGTTCTGCTTCCACGAAAGCGGAGGCACGCAGACCTGTAGCGGAAATTCCTGAAATGTAGGCCAACGGATCTCCTGTTTCCGGACTTTTAATGCTGCGACCAAAGACATTAACTGCTTGAGGGGACATACTATTAACAGAAAGCAATTCAGGCAAAAAACCAGCACAACCTTCACTCACAGCTGTTTCTAGTGTCAGGATAATTTTGCTCCATTCTTTTTTTGAAAAACGATTTTGCATATTCTATTTTTTAACTGACATTTCTTTTTCTGGAGGAATATTAAAAGCTAACTTTATCATCTGCCAGAACTTCAATCCGTCCTAAAGGAAAAAGGGGTTGAGAGCTTGCTTGGAATTGTTGTCCCGTTAGCCATTGGATTGCTCCTGTAGGACAACGCCACGTGGAAGACGGGCTGGACAGTGCATTACGTGAATAATCGATCACTGCTAAATTGTTTTTCATTTCAATCAAACCTGAAACAGAATCTGCAACACAACGTTCGCACGCGTCACAGGCAACGCTGCATATTTCCTGCGCAAGTTCTCCTTCAAGCAGAGATTTGCACTGCACGATCAGTTTGTGACTGACGGGCATTATGGTGAATAAATCTTTAGGACAGATATCAACACAATCGCCGCAGGCAGTGCAGCTTTCAACATTCACAACCGGTAAGTCATTGTCATTCATCTTGATTGAAGCAAAAGTACACACCCTCTCACAATCCGCTAATCCAAGACAACCCCAGGCGCAACCTTTATTTCCACCATGAACAACAGCTAGTTCCCGGCATGTTTTTTGGCCTAGATAATCGGCTTTCTCACGGTCCTCCATTCGTCCACCTGCGCATTGCAGACGGGCTACTCTTTTTTCTTCTTTACCTGCATCAACACCTAAATATTCTGCTATCTTTTCAATTCCATCTGCTGAACTTACAGTACATTTTCCGGGCAATGCAGTACCTTTGACGATGCTTTCTGCAAAAGCATGACATCCGGGTTCTCCGCAGGCACCGCAATTTGTGCCTGGAAGAATATCTGTTACTGCATCAATTCTGGGATCTTCATAAACCCAAAATTGTTTGTTGGCCACAGCAAGTACAACTGCAAAGCTTAACCCCAAACCTACCAGAATTCCGACTGCAATTACGATTTCTGTCCACATTAATAATCACCTGTTAAAACAGTTGTTTTTTTCAATTATCAGTCGAATCTTGCATCATCTGTAAGTATGACTCTGATGTACGTTTCTCAACTTCTGACTCAGGATGAATATGTGAAATAGTTTTCCTGTCAACAAGTACCCATTCAGGTTTAGTAACATGCAGAGGTCCGGTTATAATCACATTCGTCAGAATAAAAAAATCATCGTAAATATCTAGTAAATCTCCTACAAACACGATCTTATCCTGACCCTGCAGAACCAAACGTTGGTTTCTTAAACGCTCCAAAAAATCTTTTTTCTGATCCTCTATACTAGGATCCGGCTTTGGTAAATTTAACATAATAGACTCCTGCTTTACTGATTTCAGTTTGAGAGAGAGTGTGCTGCTAGTCGTTTTCCATGGGAAATAACGGCAGAACAGTTTTAGCAAATACTTCATTTATAACCTGAGCAAGACCTGTATAAATTGCAGAGAATCCGCAAACAATTCCTTCATAACCCGCAATTCTAGTGATTGCAATATTGCCCGTAAAATCTCCTAGTGCTAACAGAAAAAACAGCAACGCTAGTGAGGCAAAGACAAACTGTAATGCTCGGTTTGATTTTAATGTACCAAAAAACATAACCAGCGTGAACAACCCCCACATACTGAGATAAGCGCCCATTTCTATTTTTGTAGGTCCTTCAAACCAGCCTAGTTTAGGAATCAAAATTAATCCCACCAATGTCAACCAGAATGATCCAAATGAAATAAACGCTGTTGTGCCAAACGTGGCACCTTTTTTCCACTCCATAATACCTGCAACAATCTGGGCAATACCGCCATAGAAAAAACCCATTGCCAATATCATCGAACTAAATCCATAAAATCCTGCATTGTGGAAATTCAGCAGTACTGTGGTCAGCCCAAATGCAAGTAAACCTAAAGGAGCCGGATTACCGGTTGTGTCTTGAATTCTTATGTGCTGCTCAATCATATTCCCTCCTATCATTGGAAATTAAAACAAGTGAAATTTATCAACCTCCATTTAAAACTAAACCTTAACTTAATTTGATGAACCAGAATAAAGTCATAAAAACGTGTCATTGCTTACAAAGCGAGGAATCTATTTTATCTTAAGCACTAGTAATATTAAGATCTCTCTCTTCGTTCGAGATGACAAATAATTAGTTTGGTGGTTTTTACGAAGCCATCAATTCTGCCAAATTAGTTAAAGACTGCTGCCCGTTTTATTAAATCTTCCAAACCTGCTTCATCCGGATTAAGCGGTTGCCCTGGATGTATACATTTCGCTGGACATTCTTCTGCTGCAAGAACGAGTTCCTTAAAAGTTCCTGCATTTATATCTTTGATAAATGCCTGTTTATCTTCATTGTAATCAAACACTGCTGGACTCATCTCAGTACATTCATTGCAGGTTGTGCAACGGAAAGTTTCCAGCCACGCCTCTTCAGAAATTTCTTCATCAGCAACTTCTTCATCTTCTTCAGTATCTTCTACAAGCTGTGCTAAATTCTGTTCTGCAGATTTCATGGGAGTTAGCTCTTCAGGCTTTGCTGCCTTAACAGCTTTTCCCGAAGGTAGAACCGATAACGGATCCAGATCCATCAAGACTGCCGACAGACGTTCCATTGCCTCTGCGGCAGTTTGCTGACGCACCTGTTCCAATTCTGCTTGATGTTTTACTTCAAGTTCAGCAATTTTTTTCTCTGTTTCTACAGCTGCTTCTGTACGCTCCTGTTCAGCAGCAACTTTTGCATGATAATTGTTGCTTCCTCCAAAATCCTGGACAAAGGACCATGCATCAAGCCGTTCACGGCATATTTCTGTCAGCATTATATTTGGTAAGATCCTGTGCAAAACTCTCTGTTCATCAATTGTCCAGAGAAACGGCAATTTGTCATGTGTATCTTTTAAGGGCAGGCGCAAATATTCTGCTAAAGGCAACAGACTATCCTCAGACCAGAATTGAGCAGGTACATCCAGATAATAGTTTTTTGCGTCTGCACTGAGTACCATAAAATCTGCTGGTGTAAAAGCCAGCGAAAGTGAAGATTCAGTACCATCTTCCGAACAAACATCCAGTTCGTAAATGGGCCACTCCTGCTCCGGTTGTGGATTTGCTGAGACCAGAAAGCGACTGCCCCACTCAAGACCACGATTTGGATCGTAAGAAAAGAGTGGAAATTCCCTGGACTCTACTGCTGCTC
>JABGPG010000187.1:1683-14409 GCA_018645085.1 Deltaproteobacteria bacterium | reverse complement strand
CCACGATTTGGATCGTAAGAAAAGAGTGGAAATTCCCTGGACTCTACTGCTGCTCCTGCAACTAAAAATGTTTGGTCTGCTTGATCCGCAGTTGTAGTTGGCGCAAGAACATTGAAAAAACTTGGTAACCCAGTTTTTATTCCTGTAGACAAACTCTGGATCAAATGCTCAAGATGGCTGACAGACGCTTGTGAAACAAAAGCCTTACGGTGAGAAACTGCCAAAAGTCCCAGTTCCTGCCGAAACCCAAATGCTTGATCATCTTCAGGATTCAAGGAAGAAAATTTTTCAGTCTCATTTTGCAGAAGACTGTTTTTAAGCACAATAACATTGATAGGTTTAGCTGAGAGTAACAGTTTGCTGAGTAGCTGTGGTTTATTTTTTAGGGAAGACTCATCTTCGAGCAGAATAACCGGCGGAACAAGGGACAGTTCTTCGTTCCCCATACGTTTCCAATTAAAATTTTGAAAAAATAGATCGTGAATTTCAGTACGATAAAGATCATCGATTTCCATTTTTGCAATCCGGATTGCGGCAAAAATCCTAGCTGCAATTTCCATCTGCTTTTCAAATATTTCTGCAGCAGACTCCGCACCTGAACCATCTTTATAGGAACTGACAGATGAATTTGTGAAACAATTTTCCCACGAAAATCCGGGACGCTGGTAACACGACTCATGGATCAGCAGCAAAGCATCTTTTGTCCAAAACTGATTTTCGGGATCAGAAATAATATCGAGTGTTCTCTGAATACGTTGCTTGCGTTCCGGGCTCATGGCAACGGAGGCGGATTCAGGTAAAATTTCTGAGAGCGTATTTGGATTGATCATTTCTGAAGAAAATCCGAGTGACTGCTTTAAGCGCTCAGGCTTACGCTCCTCCGGAAGATTGGATTTTTCAACCAGCAGCAAGTTTTTTAAGCTGGAAGTTAACTGCGTTATTTCTTCATTAAATGATAATTGGGCAGAAGAGTGATTTGCTTTCAGCAAGGTTGCCAGCACATAAAATACTGAATCTCCGGAAAAACCCACAACTGTACCGGAGACCGGCAGATGAGAGGATAATTTTTTTAGATCTGCTTCAAAAGCCTTACTTTCCTCTCCAGTAAGATCCAGTTGAGCCCTCGTTTTTTCCAAAGTAGCAGCTAAAATCAGTTCAAACTTTTCTGGTTGTCCGCTTGCACTCATAGCATCACGCAAATACATTTCGATTCTCGGAATATTATCACGCAATGTTTTTGCTTGATTATTTTCCGGAGCAAACGCTTTGAGTGCGCCTCGCAACAATTCTGCTACCGGCATAAACAAACCATCCGGAATATTATCTGACTTTTCAGCAATCCAAAGAGGGTAATCATAACTAACACCTTTCATATTTTCATAAGGTGCCAGCAAGGCAGAACCTACTGAAACAGGGGTTTGCTCAAACACAGCTGACTCTTCTTTTTCAAAATATAAACTGCCATTTGTTTGAAAAAATTGATGTGCTTGTTCCCAAAATATTCGCGATTCATCAGTTTGAGCTGCTGCTATCGTCGGCAATAAAGGAAGATTTCTTGGAGGGTGAAAATCCGGTTCCTCTCCTGCAGGAACCGCAACTGCCGTGTCAGCACTTAGCTCAGCAAAAAAGTCCATAATAATGTTTAAGTATATTTGGGTTTATGCAAATTTCTTTTAATGACCGCTATCACTCTGTTTGTTTTTCAACAGTTTCATTCAGAAACTGTGGACTGCAATTCTAGACTGCATATTTCTCAAATTCAACGTTCAGAGCATCTGCTTTTTTTTGTGGCGAAAAACCTATATTTGATGCGCCATACTTATCATATTGTTCTTTCGAAGGATCACAAAAGAACAAACCGATCGGAATCAGATCCTCACGTTGTGCTATTTCCCGTGCTTCATTCATATCAGCAGGATCATGTACTACAGAATTTTTGTACATTTTCTGAACTTCCTCTACTGCCTCAATTCCATTTTCGTGAGTCAATAAGACTGTCAAATCCGGATTACTAATTTCTTCAGCAAACAAATTTGGACTAAAGTGAGGACAACGCTGCAGGATACGGACGAAGGAAAAACCTTGATGTGAATGTGCTGCTAGTAGAGTGCTGTAAAGATGCGCAGGATTCCAATCTACTGTTTGTGCTACAAATGAAGCATTTGCAACTCCAAGCGTTGTGATAAGTGGATTGATCGGCGGGAGGATTGAACCATGAGGGTGAGTGTTTGAAATTGTACCCTTTCTGGATGTTGGCGAGGTCTGCATTTTAGTCAAACCATAAATCTCGTTATCAAGCAGCATGACAGTCATATTCATGTTGTAACGAATAGCATGAATCCAGTGACCTGCACCTATCGAACAGCAGTCACCATCACCTGTTGCAACAAAAACATCTAAATCCGGTCTCCTGAACTTGATTCCTTCCGCAACTGGAAAAGGCCTACCGTGAAGTCCATGAAAACCATAAGTCTTCATATAATGTGGAAAACGACTGGAGCAGCCAATTCCGGAAACGAAAACCGTTTTTTCAGGCGGCAGTTGTTTTTCACGGCAAACTTTCTGGACTGCAGTCAGAACTGCATGGTCACCGCAACTTGGACACCAGCGTGGTTGTGCGCCCTCATAATCTGAAAGCGTATGATACTGTTCAGGAACGTGGAGCATACACTCACTTTGTAAACCAAACATTTTACCTCTTTTTCAAGTTTTGAGTTTAAAATACTTAATTATGAAATAGCTGATCCTACCTTGTATTTCGTTATTCCTGCATGTTTATAAGCCAAGTTCTTTTTTCAAACGCTGCAAAATGAAACCAGGCCGCATCGGTTGTCCATGGATGTGTGCCAAAAAGTCTACATCGATCAAAGTGTGGGCACGTAAAAACCACGACAGCTGTGTCCGCCGCCTGTTTTCCTGAGTTATCAACGGATCATTTTCTTCATCACCATAGTTTATTTCGACAGTCATTACTTTTTTGAACCGCTTGAATATTTCCTCTAATCCAGGTTCAACCGGAGAGAGGAAACGTAAATGTAAGGAAGATACGCTGCCTCCCATTTTTCTGGCTAAACTCACCGCTTCCTCAATAGCACCTAAAGTTGAACCCCAACCCACAACCAGCAAATCTCCACTTTCATCTCCATTAATTTTTGGAGGAGTGAGCGTTTTGTGGATTGCAGCCATTTTTCTACTGCGACGATTACAGCCAAGTTGATTTATGTGTGAATCATAGGCAACATGACTTTCTTCATCATGAGCCAGCCCAGTCAGAACATACATTCCATCAGCTTGTCCGGGTATTGGACGTTGTGAAATTCCGGTTTTTTCATCCCATTCATATGGTCTGATTTCCTTTTTCCAGGGACTTTGGTTAACAGGAGGAGAAAAAGAATCGAGGTTTATTTCCGGACGTGTAAAAGGCTGAACTCCTGTGGCCAGATTTGCGTCAGTGAGCAAAATCACAGGCATACGGAAAGCTTCGGCGAGCTGTCTTGAGAGGATCACGAAGTGGTAACATTCCTCTATTGTCGAAGCCGCGAGGACGACTGTCGGTGTGTCTCCAGGCTGACCAAAAATAGCGTAAAGCAAATCTCCCTGTTCTACTTTTGTAGGTAGCCCGGTGGATGGTCCTCCGCGTTGAACATCCACAATAACTAACGGAACTTCTGCCATGGAGGCTAAACCAATAAATTCCGTTTTCAGCGCCATCCCCGGACCTGAGGTGATGGTGACTGCAGTTTTTCCGGCATAAGACGCACCTATTGCAAAGCCAATTGCGGCAATTTCATCTTCCGCCTGATGCACCAAACCACCGGATTTTTCAAAGACCTCTGAAAGATAATGTGTAACTGAGGTAGCGGGGGTGATGGGATACATGGAGCATACTTCGATTCCTGCAGCCATAACACCCATTCCGACGGCTTCATTACCGTTCATCACTAAACGCGGCACTTGCTTCATCTCACTGCCGATCTGGAATTTTAACTCTATATTTTCAGCAGCCCAACTGTAACCGGCGTTCAAAAGACGTAGATTGCTTTCAATTATTTTTTCCGACTTTCTGCGGAATGTGTGTCGAATCTGAGCTTCCGCTTTTGTAACATCACGTGAGTAGATAGAACAAAGCATTCCAAGTACCCACATGTTTTTGCCTTTCGATGGATTATCAACATGTTTGAGACATTCTTCCTCCATCAAAATTTCACGAACATCAAAGCCACGCTCCTTAAATTCATTCAAGGCTTGAGCATACTCTTCCTTAATTTCCGGTACTTTGCTGTTTTTCCATTTTGATTCAATCAGTATGATCGTTCCTGCTTTGTAAGCATCTTGCTCTATTCGTCCATAAAGCACCTGCTCATTGAAGGCAACAACCAAATCCGCTTCATCACCCATGTTCGTTATTTTGTTAGAACCAAAGCGGATTCTAATACCTGAAGCACCAGCTCTTGAACGTGCCGGAGGCTGAACTTCTGCAGGAATTATTTCAACTGTCCAAACACCATTGCCCATTTTCGCAGATACCGAACCGAAGCTTTGACCTGCTTTCTGGGCACCTTCTCCTGCGTCACTAACAATTTCAATGATACATTCTTTAAGCGGTTTTGCCTTTATTCCGGAAATCTCTGCAGCGCTATTGTTGTTATCCGTAGTTGTTAATTCGTCTAAATTTGCGTTCAACATGATTAGTATCTCCTGATAAAATTTTTGAACACTCACTTTTACATATATACAAAAAACACAATATAATAGTACTAGCTCTTAAATGTCTAAGCTATCCGGAAATTTACTAATAAAATCAGCTTAATTCTTTAAAAGCATTTTAGACGCTTTTATGCCTGCTTTGTCTGTCGGCAATTAAAACTTTAAGCTAATTATTGGGGATAAACGTGGGACAAAACCGGCAATCTGCATTACCGGTTTTTAGTGAGGAGGATAAAAAACTTAACTTAAGCTTCTGCTTTGAGGGTTTTATAAAGCTCGTAGGCTTTTTCCGGAGTTTCATTTTGATGAACCACGGCACGCACGGCCTGAATCATTGGAACAGGAGCTTCGGACTGGAAGATATTTCTCCCCATGTCCACTCCAGCCGCACCTTGTTGAATTGCGTTATAAGCCATTTTAAGTGCATCCAGTTCCGGAAGTTTCTTACCACCGGCAATCACAATCGGTACAGGACAACTAGCAGTAACGGTTTCAAAGTCCTTTTCCACATAATAGGTTTTAACATATTGCGCCCCTAGTTCTGCGCAAATTCTGGTGGCTAGTCTAAAATAACGTGCGTCGCGTACCATTTCTTTGCCTACTGCAGTTACCGCTAAAGTAGGAATTCCGTATCGTGTTCCTTGATCAACGAGTTTGGTCATGTTGATGATTGACTGTTTTTCGTGCTCTCCACCGATAAAAACCTGGACTGCCATCGCGGCAACGTTCATCCGGATTGAGTCCTCGATATCAACAGCGATTTCCTCATTTGAAAGTTCCTTGAGCATACTCGTTCCTCCGGATGCACGCATCACGATGGCTTGAGTCATTGAAGGCGGAACAACACTTCGTAAAATTCCACGTGTCAACATCAATGTGTCAGCATAAGGTGCTAACGGCATGATATTCACATCAATCCGTTCAAGACCGGTGGTCGCTCCCTGAAAATATCCGTGGTCAAATGCCAGCATTACTGTTCGTCCTGTTTCCGGATTGAAAATGCGGGCGAGACGGTTTTGCATGCCCCAACCAAGTGCATTAGAACCCTTCAGGTAAAACGCTTCTGATTTTTGCGGAATGTCCAAATAATATTCTTTCGTATCTTGTACGGCGTCTAAATCTGCCATTACTTTTTCCTTTCAATATGTTTTGTTAAAATTAAAATATTTTTTGAACGTAAATTTTCTCAGACAAATGCCAATCACAATCCGCGTTGATCCGTAATATCCACGTCAAAAATTATAAATACAAAGCAAGAGTTAAAAGTTTTCTGAATCAACCCAATGCTTTAATAATCCCCGGTAGTGAGCAATATATTCCTCATGCTCATGTTCCGGAAACATGCTGCGTACAGTCTGAATGATCATTTGATCAAACTCATCCGTTTGTACAACATCCCACATGATCTCATCCAGATCTTTGAGAACTGTAGAGTTGAATTCTTCAAATCTAGTGGTTTCAAAATGTTTATCGGCCAGCTTTTCATAAGCAGATAGTTTTTCTTCGTAACTGCGGTCAGAATCGGCGATTTTGAAATACTTCTCAATATCCATTGTAATGCGCATTGAACGTTCGCTTACAACACTATAAATGCTCCATGCCAGCAGTGACTTGATGGCCCACGGAAAATAATAATGCAGACTCGTAATCGCAATGTCCGGACACGCATTTGCAAAATCAATGGGTGAGAGGATACCGTCTTTGAGAATACATTCGCAGGAATTGAAATCCCAACGGAAGAACGCATTGATCGTTTTGGTGATAATTTCTGCTTCACGGCCCTTTTCCTGATCCAGAAACTGATGATCAATAACGTAACGTCCATGAGGTGGTTGTTCCGGATCATAGTGAAAACTACTGACCTGCGGTCCAATCGCGAGGGAGCGCACGAAAACTTCGTAATCTTCCAAGCCTGCCTGCAAGTGCATCAGCATCTGGCCCGACTCATCGTAAACCCGATCCAACTCTGCTTCATCACGTACTTTGCTGACACCACGCCATCCACCACCGTCAAAGGGTTTCATGTAAAAAGGATATTGTAATTCCTTTGCGATTTCAGGAAGATTAAATAAATCGTGGTACTTTGCCGAAGTTTCAGAATATTTTGTAGAGTCCGGACCAATTTTCGACGGAACTAAAATCGTCTCCGGAATGTTTAATCCTAAACGAATCATTGCGCAATAGGCGGAATGTTTCTCCATACTCTGGAAAGTGAACGGGTTATTCAGCAAATAAACATTATTCACCAACGCGGTTTTTTTCAACCATTCACGTGGATTGAAATGCCAGTAGGCCAAACGGTCAATCACCAGATTGTAACGAGTAGAATCCCGAAGATTAAACGGATGAATCCGGATTCTGTCCACATCAATCTGGAAACTTTTTCGTCTATATTTGAGTGGTTTGTTAAAACGTCTGGCCAGCATTTCAAACGCTGACGGCCAATCCTCTTCGTCTCCAAGCAAGAGCCCAATAAGTTTTTGTTCCATTTTAATCTCCAGAATTAATTATCAAATTCTTTACTGAAATGAAAATTTATTTGTCTGCGCCACCAATTCCAACTGTGTTCAACATCATGTCCCCAAATGTCACGTTCATGCGGTATACCTTTTTCCTGGAACAAGTCTGCAAGTTTATTGGTATCCTCTAAATTGCCGTCCTCCCATGCACCTTGACCGCAGACCAGCGTAAACCGTGTTTGATTCCGGATCTGCTCCAAAACTTCGCCATGCAGGTGGTAAGCGTATGCCAGCGGATTGTTAAAATAAACTTCCGCGGAATCACTTTTTGCACCGCACAATTCTTCTGCATCGTATCTTCCGCTCAAAGCCAGAACATAATTGAAAATCTGCGGAAACTTAAGCGCAAAATTTACTGAGTGAAATGCACCCAGACTGCAGCCGGTCATGCCGATTCTTATTTCCGGATCCTTGCAGTCATTACGGATTGAAGACACAAGATCTTTGATAATAAACTGCTCATATGCTTGGTGACGTACGGCACGCCAATGCGGTTCAATGTCATTGTTTAGCCAGGATTCCTTGTCCAGACCTTCCGGACAATAAACTTTCAGTTTGCCTGCTTCGATCAAGTGCGAAACCGCGCCGATCATACCGTTGCCTTCAAAATCATGATACTGCCCTCCTCCAGAAGGAAAAGCAATTACTGGCGGTCCATAATTTCCAAAAGCCAAAACCTGTACCTTGCGACCAAGCACGCCGCTCTGAATTTCTTCGTGTCTGCGTAACATAGTTTTCACCGATGCGGAAAAAGAAATTGAAAAATTTTAGGTAAACGCGCGGCCCAGGCTTCTTCGTTGTGACCTGCACCGTCGTCCAGAAAATACTGAAAATCCAGCCCTTCCTTATAACCATTTTCACGTAACGCTTCATAAGCGCTGCGTGTTTCATGCATATTATCCGTGCCATAGCCGGGAGCACTTTGAGTTCCGCTGTCGAGCCAAATACGCAAACCCTGCCGTAAATCGTTACGCAAGCGCTCCACAGTTTCCAACTGACCGGATTTAGTACGACTCAGTTGAAATGACGGTGAAATAATCGCGTAATTGTTTGCAAATTCAGGAGCTTCAAGCGCAATGTGCGCAGTGAACAAACCACCCATCGAAGAGCCGCAAACCGCTGTATTTTCAGGACCTTGCAAAATACGATAATGCGAATTGACATAAGGCGCAACATCCTTAATGTAATATTCAAGGGTGTGATCCGCTTTTCCATGAATCATTTTTTCTGCTTCATCATCTGCAGCAGATTCGCTGACTTTCATCTCCGGAGAAAAGTTCAAGTACGGCGGTAAATATTCTTCCATTCGCCGTGCTTCTCCATGGCCTATTCCTACAATCACACATTGGCGCATCAGCCCTTTCTGCGCCAATTCATCAGCCGTAAATCCTGCTTTCCACGAACCGACAAAACTGTCTTCGACATAACTTTGAAAACAATTTTGACCATCGTGCATATAGACAACGGGGTAGTAGCGCTGCGCATTTTCGTCATAACCAGACGGCAAATAAACATACAGTGGACGTTCCGGCAAGCGGCCTTTGAAGTCCGGAATTTTTTCAACCCGTAATGGTGATATTCCGGGTGTTTCTTTGACAGAAAGCTGACGACGACTGTTCAATTGGTTTTCTGAAACATTGGGGCAGTAAGTCATTTTTTGGCTTTTCTGCCTGGTGTAAAACAATAATTTGCAATTTGCATTAAATCATATTCAGTGAGCATACCAACAATGGTTGCGTTTTCAAGAACCGGAAGACAGCCAATCCGCTTTTCGTGCATCAGCGCAATCGCGTCCAAGACCGGCATTTTCGGACTAACCGAAATAGGTTCCGGAGACATTATTTCGTTTATCAGCGATACCGGTTTTCCTTCAAGTGATTCGCTGTGCCGCAAAAGCGCTCGATGTGAAATGATACCCGATAATTTTTCTGTTTCATCCTCTACAAGGATGTACAAATGTGACTGTTCTGCCATACATTTCATGGCCGTACGAATTTTTTCTCTGGCGGAAATACGCGGAGGATCTTTTTTCATGAACTGTTCCACATTCCATTCAGAGACCTGTGTTTGTTCACTTTCAACTGGCCCAAGGCAATGCTCTTCCAAAACCTTGCCCATGGTATAACTTGTACCGTAATCTGAAAATATTCCAATCAGCTGTCCATCTTCCACCACCGGCAAATTACGATGTCCGGACAACATTTTTGCGGCCGCCTCAAAGGTTGAACAGGAAGCCAGCAGACTCTCAGGCGAGGAATCCATTAACTCACGCACAGGAAGCAGAGTCGGTTGCGCTTCATCCGCACGTTCCAGCAGGCGAGTGAGTACTTGACGGTGGCTTATCATTCCCACCAGTAAGCCCTCTTCGTTTTCCACAGGCACATCACGCAGATGATACCAGTCCATCATTTTTCCAGTTAAATCAACAACTTCTTCCGGATGCACCGTTCGGAAATCTGTGCTCATCAAATCTTCCACATGCTGACTTCCCTGCCGCCAACTTTTGTTTTCCTCCATTTTGGCAATCGACCATTTATGCACCGGATGTCCTTCAGCCTGACGCTGAAGCATTGCATGAGTGAGTGTACGGTACAAAGGATCCGGCGGTACTTGTTTTTGCATGGACAAAACTGATTCCAGCAGCCAACTTGCACCCGTAGTTCCTGCAAGACAACGTTCCTCGATAATGCCGAGATAGCGCTCAATATCAGTCGAAGCCACCTCAAACTGCTGCAGACCTTCACGAGCCAAAGGTAAAAGCTCTTTTAAAACAAGTTCCTGAAGCGGAAATACTTTGCCTTTGAGCCAGCGCATGTGACTGCCCATTCCCTGACGCGCGGCGTCAATAAAATTAACACGCGCATTGTCGAATTCCATAACTTTTGATATGTCCGTATATTCACTCGCCATACCCTGCACAAGTCCGATGAAAAAAGCTGTATTAGCTACCTCATCCACCGCGGTTGGTCCTGACGGCAATACGCGGTTTTCAATACGCAAGTGAGGCTTCCCGTCCGTAATTCCATAGCAAGGCCGATTCCAGCGGTAGACAGTTCCGTTATGCAATTGAAGTGCACGGAACAAAGGCGGAATGCCCTGTCTAATTTTTTCATATGGATTTTCGTCTTCAAATTCAGCACCGATCATCACCCTGAAACGCGCGACCGATTCATGAAACATTTCAAGGATCGAGTGTTCCACCCAGCGATCACCAAAATGTACCCTTCCCGGACGATGGCGGATGTGAGAACCCACACTGCGTGTATCAACCGATTGCTGAAACAAACCAACGCGTGACTCGTGCCACAGACGACGTCCAAGCAGAATCGGTGAATTTGCCGCTACTCCTAAAACAGGTCCGGTGATGGCCTGCGCAATGTTGTAATACGGCGCAAACTCTTCCGGAGTAACCTGAAGGTGCACCTGAAAACTGTTGTTGCAGGCTTCAAGCATTACAGAATCATGCTTTAGAATCAGCTCATCCAATCCGGTCATCCGCAACTCATATTCGCCTTTTCCGCGTAATTCAGCGGTTGCTGCGTCCATCGCGTAATAACGTTCCAGCGGAGTAATATTCTCGCGCACTAAATCACTTTTACGGATTGTGGGAAGGATTCCGGCCAGCACCACATTCGCGGATAAACCTTCTGCCGCACCACTTACTTTTTTCAGTAATCGATTGATTTCACGTTCCATTTCATGAAAACAACGACCCTCCAAAACCAACGGATCCAAATTGAATTCCAAATTAAAACGCGCCAGTTCCGTGGTAAAATGCGGATCATTCAATTTTTCAAGGATTTCAACGGAAATAGAGGCAGGTCTTCCTGATTCATCCACCAGAAACATTTCCTGCTCTGCACCGATACGGCGGATTCCGCTTTCAACAAGACCACTCTCGAGCAATTCTTCAAAGGCATTAATTTCGTACAACAGGCGTTTCATCAACTGACGTTTGTCAGTCGCACTGCTTTCCTGATTAATGTCCTGAATTCCCATTTGGTTTTCTGTTTGGGTTAGCTTTGCCTCATTCTATGCAGTTGGACGTATTCTGCTCGGGATATATTTTACACAGTTACACACATTTTCAGATAACCCGCTCACTTCCGCCGTCAATTGGAATTTGCGCACCGGTGGTTTTCGCAAAAACAGCACCTGACATGGCGCAGACCATGCTCGCAACTTCTTTGGTTTTGACATCTATTTTTAAAATATTGCGGCTTTTATACTGCTCAACTGTCAAACCGTAACGTTTTGCGGAGCGTTCCAATGCTTCCGGAGTCCAAAGTCCGGTATCGTAAACACAATCCGGATGAAGGATGTTAACACGTATTCCGAATTTTCCCAACTCCAAAGCTGCAATTCTCGCCAATTGAGTTTGCCCTGCTTTTGGCACAGAATAAGCCGAAGCACCTGCGCCGGGAGCAGGTACATTTCTCGATGCCATAAAAACGACTGCCGGATCAAGACCCTCTTTCAAAAATGGTACACAAGCTTGCAGCAATTGCTGCGGAGCAGTCAAATTAATCTCCAAGCTCCTGGACCACGTTTGCTCGTCCATTTCCTCAATTGTCTGTCCTGCCGGAAAAGTGCCTGCATTTAAAACTAAAATGTCAATTCCTCCAAATTGCCTCACAGTTTCTGCAACAGCTTCGATGACAGCTTTTTGATCCGTCACGTCACATTGCAAACCGAGCATTCCGGAATCGCAAAATATTGTGGATATTTCCGGATTCAGGTCCAGACCAACAACAACAGCTCCCTGTGCGAATAATTCACGCGCGCAAGCCAAACCAATTCCGCTTGCTGCTCCGGAGACAATTGCGATTTTACCCTGAAACTCCGGAATTGTTTTTTGTGCTCCCTGATTATCATTTTCCGATTTTAGTTTTGCCTGCTGAAGTTCCCAATACTCTGCTTCAAATAAATGTTTCTCCGAAACAGGTTGCCACCCTCCGGAAGAACCTTCAGCGGTCAGATTTTCCGCAAGTTGGATGGCCTTCACAGTATGTTCGGCAATGTCGCTTACAATTGCGGATTCCGTTAAATTAGCTCCGAACGAAATCGTTCCATGCCCAGGCCAAACAGCCCAACGCGGTGCGGAGTCCAAACATTTTTGTTCTCCGTTTGTGTGACGTTCAAAATACGCTTTGTACGCGGAAGAAAAATCATCAAGACTTTGTTGCGGATTTTCCGGATCAATAATTGCGGGCACCGGTTTTGTGCGGATTAAATGATCGGAAGTTATCGGACCACGACTTGCAATTTCTTTAACGTTAGTAAGCTTTGCAAAAGTGCGTGCTTCGCTGCTGAAATTTAATTGAGCCAAGCTTGCGGAACCGCTTATTTCAGAAACTTTACGGCGGATACCAGCGAGCTTGAGCAATTCCTCTTTCCCCGGAACGGAGTCCGGGGCTACCGTTTTTCTTTGGGCTTCATCTTTATCTTTCCCCGGAACGGAGTCTAGAGCAACCGTTTTAACTTTCTCTTTCTCCGGAAC
>JABGPG010000187.1:0-1583 GCA_018645085.1 Deltaproteobacteria bacterium | reverse complement strand
CTTTCCCCGGAACGGAGTCTAGAGCAACCGTTTTAACTTTCTCTTTCTCCGGAACTGTAGTGTTGGCTATGCTCGAGTTTGTTGCTAAAAATTCTTCGGCCAGTGAAACCAAGTCAATCATGCGTGTGTAACTTTCACGGGCAGAATCACCAAAGCTAAAGATGCCGTGGTTAAGCAGGATCATTCCTTCAAATTGCGTCCAGTCAACATTCTTTGTCATCTCAAAAACTTTACGGGAAAGCTTGAATCCGGGCATCACATACGGAATTAGCAGTAGACGCTCACCGTAAATTTTTCGAATCAATTCCTTGCCTTCGGGAGTATTCGTGATTGTAACGACGGCATCCGCGTGAGTGTGATCAATCCAGTTAAACGGAATTATGGCGTGTAGCAGAGCTTCCACTGAAGGTTTTGGCGCATCGGGATTGCTCATTGCCATTTGCTGTTGACGTATCATTTCTGCATCACTGAGGTTTTCCAGCGCAGCTAATTTCCGCAATGTTTTTAAACGTAGCGGTGTAAAACCATATTCGTCAATTGTTGATAAATTATTGCCGCTGCCTTTGACGCACAAAATGTCTTCTGCTTCACCAAACAAATTTGTCTGCTGAATTTTGACTGAAGTATTCCCGCCACCGTGTAGGACTAAATCAGAATTTTGTCCCAGCAAACGTGAAGTGTAAACTCTCAATTGAAGTGTGTTTTCTTCAACTTGAGCCGCTGCTTTTGGATCCCACAAGTTTTTCATTGAGCTTGTTTTTATTCAATTATTAAAGATATTCTTTACCTAAGTTCTCAGCAAAAGGCGCCCGAATGATACCTTTTTCAGTTATCAAGCCTGTCACCAGTTCATGCGGAGTTACGTCAAAAGCAGGATTACGGACTTTCACTTCTTCAGGAGCAGTTCTGCGTAGACCGAAATGAGTTACTTCCTCAGCTTCGCGTTCTTCAATCACAATGTCCTTGCCTTCTGCGGTATTCAAGTCAATCGTCGAATAAGGGCAAGCCACGTAAAACGGAATTCCGAAATGCTTAGCCAGAATTGCCACTCCGTGTGTACCGATTTTATTTGCCACATCTCCATTCGCAGCCACACGGTCAGTTCCGGTAATCACCAGATCAATTAAGCCTTGTGACATGATATGCGCAGCCATATTGTCCGTTAGTAATGTTACGTCCAGTCCTGATTTTTTTAATTCCCAACTTGTCAGACGTGCACCCTGCAGTAAAGGACGGGTTTCGTCAGCGTATACACGAAACTGAATACCATTTTGGTGAGCTAAATACATGGGTGAAGTCGCAGTGCCGATTCCTGTAGTAGCAAGTGCGCCGGCATTACAGTGAGTCAAAACTCCCATGCCTTCTTTGATCAGCGATACACCGTTGACTCCCATCTTCAGACACAACTGCACATCCTCTTCGTGAATGCGAATCGCTTCTTCCTCCAATTGTTTATACAATCCTCTTGAATCATTTCCTGAAAAAGTTTTAGCGCAATCCAGCATACGGTTCAGCGCCCATTTTAAATTAACAGCGGTGGGTCTGGCACTGTCCAGATATGCTGCTTTGTTTTCAACTTCCTG
>JABGPG010000035.1 GCA_018645085.1 Deltaproteobacteria bacterium | reverse complement strand
TTTTTCAGCAGGATTGTCCGGTCTTGTGTATTTTTGCCAGTTTACTAGAATAAATGTTGCCGAATTAAACACTAATCAGAGTAAAAACTGCATGAAAAATAAAGCCGAAACTGATCAACGTCCCTGGGGTTATTACACGGTACTTGCGGACGAAGCGGACCACAAGGTCAAGCGGATCGTGGTTTACCCCGGTCAGCGTCTCAGTCTGCAAAAACATCAGCAAAGGGCGGAACACTGGTTTGTCCTGTCCGGAGAAGGAATCGTAACACTTGACGGAGAACGACTCAACAAAAAAGGTGGGGAATCGGTAGAAATTCCACGCGGTTCAGTCCACCGTATTGAAAATCAGGGCACAGCCGATTTGAGTTTCATTGAGGTACAAACCGGAGAATATTTTGGCGAAGATGACATTGAGCGCATGGAAGATGATTACGGCAGGAACTGAATTTTAAAGCATAATCGAGAGCCGCACCAAATTTACCGACCCGACAACTGCTAAGCAGTTTTTACAAAAAAATCCGCTGCGTAAAACTCAACCTAGTCCAGACAGGCGATATGCGGAACTTCACGGTATTTTTCCGCAAAATCAAGTCCGTAACCTACCACAAAACGATCCTCAATTTCAAAACCTATATACTTAACTTCTACCGGAACTTTGTCCGGAATGTTTTTGCTTAATAAGGCACAGATTTCGATTGAAGTCGGTTTCTGCTGATGCAGATCTTCAAGAATATGTTTCAGCGTTAAACCTGTATCAACGATATCTTCAACCACCATCACATCTTTTCCGTTTAAATCCAGATTGTGCATCAGTGTCACTTCACCGGAACTCACCTTTTGGTCTTTGTAACTCGAAGCCTGCAAAAAACAGATTTGGCAGGGAATACTGAGTTGCCGCACAAGGTCCGCTAAAAAAATAAACGCGCCATTGAGTACACCCACCAGATGCAATTCGCGTCCCTGATAATCGGCAGAGATTTGCCGACCTAATTCTTCAACGCGTTGATCAATCTCCTCTCTGGAAATCAATACCTCTTTTGAATTAATATTTATTATTTCCTCAGTGGAAGAAGCGCTGCTCATACTTATTCGGTCTTTTGCTGGAGGTTAATGTAGTCTGCAATAATTGCCATACTTTCATTGATGTAATCATCTGCTATAATTTCTTTTTTATCTTCCGTATTTTCAACTTCCTCGGTTGTATCTTCCGCGTTTTCTTGCTTGCTCGCAGTTGAAAGTTCGAGGTCACGCTGTGCTTTACGCCGCGAATCATCTTCCTGCATTTTAAGAATTGAGGTATATTTCAGCGGTTTTATGCTTGTCAGAAATTCCTGCACGTCTTTATCAACATTCTGGAAATATTCAGAATCCTTAACTCTTTTTGCAGAGAGTCTTTGCAGTGCCGGCAGTACTGTTTTAAAAGTTCCTTTCGGACGGTAAGAAACTTGATCAATCGAGCGCCACGGTAGAGCATTGTCCAGCGTCGATTCACCAATTTCACGGGCATTATTTAGCGAGGGTAAAACGATACTGGTTTCAACACCGCGGTTTTGAGTGGACCATCCGGAAACTCGGTAAAACTGCGCGATTGTAACTTTTAATGCACCGTATCCTTCCGGAAGTTGAAAGATATTCTGCACCGTTCCTTTACCAAAAGTCGTGGTATCACCGACCAGCAAAGCCCGCTGAAAATCATGCATGGCACCCGCGAGAATTTCGGAAGCAGAAGCGCTGTAGCGGTTAAGCATAATCACCAGTGGTCCAGTATAAACGGCACGCTCACGGCTGCGGTGAACCGTAACTCTCCGCCCTCCGGACTGCCGGACAATCACTACCGGATTTAGTCCAATGAAGAGTCCTGCCATGTTGATCGCCTCGTCGAGTCCTCCTCCGCCGTTGTTGCGTAAGTCCAGAATCACACCATCAACATTTTCTTCCACGAACTTTTCCAGCAGCACTTTTACGTCCCTCGAGGAGCTTTTGTAATTTTTTGGATTTTTACGTCGATCATTGAAATCCACATAAAAAGAAGGCAGTTTGATAACGCCGATTCTGAGCGCTTCCTGTTTGTTTTTATTTTCTCCTGCAGGCGGTTGTTCAAAAATGTTGGATTGCGCTTCTCCGTCTTTTAGTAAAATTTTGTCACGCACAATAACGATTTTAAGCGTATCAAAACCTTTCTTCGTTTTGCGTAGTATTTGAAGTCCGACTTTGGTTCCGCGTTTTCCGCGAATCAACTGCACCACATTATTGAGACGCATATCGATCACGCTTTCAAAAGCCTTTTCGCCTTGAGCAACGGCGATTATTCGATCATCTGTTTTGAGTTTTCCCTGCCGAGCCGCAGCACCGCCCGGAACGATTGAATTTACAACCGTGTAACCGTCATCCCAACGCAAAACTGCGCCGATGCCTTCAAGAGAAAGTTTGATCGAAATATCGAAATTCTTTAAATCCTGTGCTGCCAGATAGGAAGAGTGCGGATCATAAGCCGCTGCCATCGAATTGAGAAACATCGAAACAACATCATCATTTTCGTATTGTGAAAAATCTTTCCACAATCCGCGTACCCGTTTCATCAAACGCTCTTTGCCTTCTTTGAGACTGGTGTCACCAAGTTTGAGGGTCAATAAATCAAACTTTATTTTGGTACGCCATAATTTGCGGGCTTCCTCTGTTGTTTTTGGATAAGGCTGATCTGCGCGTTCCAGTGTCCAGTTTGCGTCAATACTGAAATCAAAATCCTCACCCACAAATTCTTCCATCATTGCCAGTCTTTCTGACAAACGGATCTTGAAGCGTTCAAAAATATCTAAAGCCAAATTCGCGTTTCCGCGCCGTAACATATCGTCTACACGCGATTCGTATTTACGGAATTCAGCTACATCATCTTCCAGAAAATAATAGTGGGCCGGATCCAGACGGTTCAGGTAAAGTTTGAAAATCTTTAAGGACATCTCATCGTCCAGTGGTTTCTGGGAATAATGCATGGAGACAAACTGCTCCACGATCCCCTTGATTACTGGACCATTGAGTTTGGACTGTTCTGCTTGAGCTGCTAAAAAGGTCGGAAAAAGGAAAAATAGGAGAGCCAGTTTGAGCAAAAGGTATTTGGAAACCTTCATGTATTTTTTGCTTTCTGTTAAGTGTAAATTTTTTTTCGCACTACTTTTATTTCACGAAATCAAATAAATATCAATCAATTTGCTGAGTTT
>JABGPG010000057.1 GCA_018645085.1 Deltaproteobacteria bacterium | reverse complement strand
TTCAATATGTAAAATCCTTATGGCCGGATGAAATACAAGTGAGGCATGCAATGCGCCCCTGATAAATATATTTTAATTTGTATTTGGATCTTCATATTTTCTTGACTTTACTTTGCTAGAATCTATCAACTATCCATTTATTTTTAACCTTTTCGAAAAATTAATTTATGTTTTCAAGACGCAAATTGTTACAAACCAGCTTGTTCTATAGCCTGTTGCCTCAAAATATTTTGCAAGCTAAGGTAACAGAAAAATTTCACAATCCATTTCAGGTTCCTCCTTTGGCTACAGCAGAACGGAAAGGTCGTGATCTATATTTTAATTTGAGGGTACAATCCGGTAAAAGTGCGATTTTACCAAATGTCCTCACACCTACTCTAGGAATCAATTTACCCTTTTTGGGTGAAACTATTCGAGCTAATCGCGGTGATAGAGTTCATATAAAAGTAAAAAACAGTTTGAATGAAACCACGACTTTACACTGGCACGGCATGAAATTACCGGCAAAAATGGATGGTGGCCCGCATCAGCCTATCCTGCCGGATGCTGAATGGACAAGTGAATTTGATATTATCCAAAATGCTGCCACACTCTGGTACCACTCTCATCAAATGCACCAGACCGGAAAACAGGTTTATCATGGATTGGCAGGAATGTTCATCATAGATGATGATGAAAGTCAAAATTTGGATTTGCCAAATGATTACGGTGTCGATGATTTTCCAGTGATAATTCAGGATCGAGACTTTAATCAGGATGGTTCTTTCCGTTATGTAACTTCGATGCACGATTTAATGATGGGCAAAGCAGGAAACACAGCCTTAGTAAACGGAGTCAATAAACCTGTTTTAAAAACAACTAAAGCTTTGATTAGACTTCGTGTTCTTAATGGTTCAAATGCACGAATTTATAATTTAGCCTTCCACGATTTTCGCCATTTTCATATCATTGCCAGCGATGGTGGTTTACTTGAAAAACCATTCAGAACCAAATCATTCACTTTAGCACCAGCAGAGCGTGTTGAAATACTGGTTGATCTTTCTGACGGTGAAATGCCAATTTTAACACATATTACACCCTCAAATTCTGGTAGTGAAGAAGGGATGATGGGGCAAATGATGGACAGATTAATGGGAGTCGAAGAAGCTGTTAACCGATTTGATATTTTTCAAATTGATGCCAGTGAAGTAACTTCTTCAAAGGTTAATATTCCAGATAATCTAGTAACATTTGAGCCTCTTCCGGATGCAGTTGTTCACAAAAGAGTCTTTAAATTAGAAATGGACATGATGAGTGCCATGATGAAAGGTAGTCCACAAGGACAACTCACCATCAATGGCAGCAGTATGGACATCAACCATATAAACGAAACAATACAAGCCGGCAGCACCGAAATCTGGGTGCTCGAAAATCATTCCATGATGGCACATCCGTTCCATATTCATGATGTCCAGTTCCGGATCATTAAACGGGAATCTGAAAAATTTGGTGAGCAAAACATATCAGCTCAGGAAGCCGGATATAAGGACATCGTGTTGGTAAATCCTAACGAGCGGGTAGAGGTCCTAATGACGTTTCCAGAATTTCGTGATTCGGAGACCCCTTACATGTACCATTGCCACATTTTAGAACATGAGGATGCGGGCATGATGGGACAATTTGTCACTGTCTGAATAAGCCGTAAAGTGACTTAAGTTTCTATTGAATACTCCGACTTTGAGTGTCTTTTTTGTAAACGATTCCATCCAACCGCAAAATAAATAGTTGAGGTTTACGATGGAAAAGGGAACTGGACCCAGATAAAACCGGAGAAACTGTGCTTAAATCCGGAGCACGTCCCTTTGATGCACTTAAAATCGTAATTGATAAAATGCTGAAATAGAGTGTCTTTATGAAAAGATTGAAAGAAGTCAGTTTAAAGGAACAGTTCATTTCACTAATCATCGCAGCAATGGTGTTTGTGATGATGGGAACATTGACCGCACTTTGGAACAACCCGTATTTTATCCGCATGACGCCGGTAACAGACTGGGATTATCTCATCCTCAGTTTGGAATCCATCCTGATTGGCTTATTCTTCGGAATTCGTACACGACGCTGTGCCACTAAAAAAGCTGGAATCGGCGGTGTTTTCGGCTTTCTCGGTTTCGGTTGTTCGATCTGCAACAAACTCCTTTTGCTGCTGTTCGGCTCAAGTTTTCTCCTCACATATTTTGAGCCGATTCGTTATTACGTCGGAGCAGCAGGGATCCTGATATTTTCCTTCGCGCTTTATCAGAAAATGGCTTTACCGTTATTGCAAGCAGCCGATATAAAAACGGAAGTATAATTTAGAAATTTAGCCCTTTATCCTGTGCACCTCTTTTTCCTGTTATCAATCCTGACGTTTCCTTGTTCCGGAAAGAGTTTAAAAACGTATGAAATAAATTCAACTCCGTAATTACCAAAACATACAGTTGTGTCCCAAGAACGGAGTCCGGGGCTAGCGTTGACTGACCTTGACGTGGATAATTTCTAAGGAAATACCAAATTAGACGCATCGTCTGCACACAGAATCCTGAATCTTCACAGGCTTCACATAATTTCTTCATATTTTCTTCATATTGTTTTGTTAAACTTTTAGCAACGCTAACAAAAGTCCACTTGCTGAAAGTGTTGTGAACTAAGAGAACATTGGATGTCATTCATGAAAATAATGGAAAATTTTTTCAACAAGAAAAATTCAAGCAAAGCCCTGCTAAAGTTATTGATAGGAGCAGTTACAGGATTATCCCTGCTGCTCGTTATCTTCTTTAACTTGTTGCTGCCTTTCTCAAGTTCACAGCCTGAATCAAACACATCTCTTCTTTCCACAGCACATCAGTCCTCCATTCCTTACAATGACGGAGTTGACTGTCATTCAGGCACAAGTCAGCTAATAGGTTTAAATCCATGGAACCGTCCATTCCAGAAAATAACTTCAGTTTCACTAAAACTTTGCCTCAGCTCCGATGGCCCCGGACCTGGCTATTACATTAACAACAGCCCGCCTCATAAAAGCCCTGCTCTATCTTCCTCACTTTTTCAACAAAAAATACTTTTGCAGATTTAGTGCATTTCCTGTTGATTTTCATCAGAGGTTGATGTCAATGGAACATGCTCATTAAATCCATGTTTTAATTAACCGTTTATGAAAACAAAAGGCATATGCATTCAGTACAGTTTTCAGAAACTCAAAAAAACTAATAAATTTCGCAAAA
>JABGPG010000249.1 GCA_018645085.1 Deltaproteobacteria bacterium | reverse complement strand
AACAAAAGCATAATCCGGCATTGATTTTGACCTCTCCGGAATTTCACGAAGGGATAAACGGCATTGTCGCTACCCGTTTGGTGGAACGTTTTTACAAGCCAGTGCTGATACTCAGTGAGCGTGAAAAAAAGTTGAAAGGTTCCGGACGCTCCATTCCGGAACTGCATTTGAAGGACGCACTTTCGGAATGTGCAGATTTACTGGAACGTTTCGGTGGTCATGCCGCAGCAGCTGGCTGCAGGTTGATTCCGGAAAATTTAAATGAGTTTCGGAAACGGTTTTTTGCTTTTTGCAAGAAAAATATTCCTGAATCAATTGAGCCTAAATTGCAATTGGATGGCTCACTGGATTTTCCAAAATTAACGAATATGTTTGTGGAGCAGTTAGAGCGTCTCCAGCCTTTTGGAGAAGGAAATCAGGAACCGCTATTTTCTGTTGAAACACCGGAATCACCTTTCACAAGACTCAAAGAGATACATGTCAAATGGCAAGTAAACGGAAATGTTGAAATTATAGGCTGGAATCGTGCAGAGAACTATGCGGAAAAGTTGCCTTCACAACTCGCAGTTAATTTGGGTTTTAACGAATTCCGCGGCAGACGTAAAATCCAACTTACTATCCAGGATTCGCAAGGATAATTTCGACTGAAATACACCCACGCAGCAACTAAATTTAAACTGTGAATGAACATCACAGTTACAAATGTCTTTGTTTTTGGAGCAGTCTATCCAAAAAGGTGATGGAGGTTTTCACGGCAAGTAAAAAAAGAAACAAAACGAGAAGATTAAAGAGAAAAAATGCATCCAGACACAATGAGGTTCATTGACAGATGGGCCGGGATACCACTATGTTTTTTTACAAGTTTGTTAATTTGGAAAAATAAAAAAACAGGTATTGGAGCTGAATCAAATGACACTATTGTCTTTATCGGTATTGCTGAAATCGGGGCGTTAGTAGTGGCATATCCTGCAATTCAGGAAGCGCGTAAACAACATCCACAGAGCCGGATTTGTTTCATCACCGCTCCTGCTGGGAAACAGACATTAGAACTGATGGGTTTTGAGGAGAAAGACATCTTGTTGATCAGAACAAGCTCAATTCAAAACATTTTAGGTGACATCGTCAAGATTCGTAATGTTTTTAAGAAGGTCAGAGTTTCAGCAGTTGTTCTAGAACCGTTTACGAGATTCAGTACTTTGGTAGCTACCTGGATAGGAGCTTCAAAACGTTTAGGTTGTCATCGTTTTTTGGCTGAAGGTGTTTATCTGGGAAATCTCCTAACGCATCGTTTGGTTTATAATCCACATCTGCATGCTTCACAAACATATTTCGCTTTAGCAAAATTATTGGAGGAACCGGAGTCAGTTGAACCTACCCTGAAAGAAGTAGTCGCTTCCCAAATTAAAAATAGGTTAAAAATTGAAATCCCTGAAAATGAACATCAAATTTTAAAGCAGCGTCTGCAGGGAGAAATTTCAGATTTTAGTTTCAAAAAGATTGTTTTGCTTAATGCGAATGCCAGTGATATTGTTCCCCTGCGAAAGTGGTCACTGTCAAATTTTGTTGAACTGGGCAAACGACTCCTGGAAAATGCAGAAATTACCGTTGTCTTGACGGGAAGTCCGGAAGAAAATGAGGCGTGTGCGGATTTAGCTTTGAAAATTGATCCTGATAGAGTGATTAATTTTGCGGGTAAAACAACTTTCAAAGAATTGATAACCCTCTATTCTCTCAGTGATTTATTGGTTACCAATGATTCTGGCCCAGTTCATTTTGCATCTACAACCGATATTCCGATTATTGCTTTGTTTGGTCCGGAAACACCAAAAATATTTGGTCCAATGAGCCCGCATGCTAAGACGATTTCACTTGGTTTGGCCTGTAGTCCGTGTATCTCTGTATTTAATCAGAAAAAATCTTCATGTACTGATAATCAGTGCATGAAGCAAATTACTGTAGAGATGGTGATTCAAGAAACTCAAAAAATTCTTAGAAAATGAAACTGTGGATTTCTTCTTTATTTTTTCAAAATCCTGCAATAAGCTGGTTGGCAATCACATTAGTTGTTTGGTGGTTTGGTATTGCAGGGCGGGATTTATTTTTGCTGCCGGCTCTTATTTTTGTTGGAATTCAAAGCTACCGTCTCTGGGAAAAAAAACAAGCCTTCAAGATTTCAACCAAGTGGGTCAATAGTTTATCCGGGAAACGCTGGCTGATCAGCATGTTTTTTGTTCATGTTCTTTTATATCTGGCAATAACATTATTAAAATATTATTCATTTCGCTGGAATGTCTGGGATGTGGGTAATTTCAGCAACAAACTCTACAATATTTCGCAAGGTAGTTTTTACTCTTCCTATCTAGGCTCCCACAATTGGGCTGACCATTTTTCGCCTTCGATGTCTCCATTGGCCTTATTATATCTATTAACTCCTAGTACTCACTGGGTTACACTAGCTAAAACGGCAGCGTATCTGAGTGTCCCTCTGCTGATATTTAAGATTTGTCGGGAAGCTTTTCAAAGTAAAGAGCAAGCTTGGAGCGTAACAGCAATATTGGGAGTTGCTTGGATGCTCTTTTATGCTCCTGCCTTAAACAGTCTTTATTATGAGTTTCAACCTTCTGCTCTGGCTCCACCTGTTATCCTTTATGCTTTTTTGAATTTTCAACGCGAACATTGGCTGCGTTTCTGGTTGAGCATGATTATTTTACTCGGTTTTAAGGAACACCTTGGTGCTGTATGGATTGGCTTTGGCTGTTACATGGTTTTGGTAACCACCAATAAAAAAACAGGTCTATTACTCATAGCCGCTGGTATCGTTGCAATTTACCTGATTATGTTTCAGGTTATGCCTTATTTCCGTAATTATGAAGAAACGTGGAGTATGGTCATTGGTCCGTTTCAAGATGTTCCAGCAAAAGTGTTATATATTTTCAAAATTTTAATTCCACTCTCCTTTTTACCTGTATTATTTTGGCGCATTGGGATTTTGGCTGGTCCGGCAATTGGGGTTAATATACTCTCAGCAAATCCTAGTATGTATTCAACGAGCTTTCATTATGACGACCTCTCTGCAACATTGTTGATGATTGCCATGATACTCATCATTTCAGCAAATTTGGACAAATTAAAAATTTGGCAGAAGAGAAGTTCTGGCCAATGGTTGATTTTGGTCTGGTTGGTTTGTGTATTCAGCTTGTTACCTTCAAGTCCGATGAGAGAACTCTATGCGGCAATTCCCAAGCAGTCCCACAGGGAAATTCGAAAAGAATTGATTGAGTTTGATC
>JABGPG010000036.1 GCA_018645085.1 Deltaproteobacteria bacterium | reverse complement strand
CGGTGAGGTCCATCCACGAAGTTGGTATTGGCAGATTATATCGCTTTGCTTCCACTGTATTCACACAGACTGCAGCAATCCAAGCATCCATTCCTGTCCAGCTTGGAGGATTAGCTGAATCCCTGAATTTAGTGTCCAGCTTTCCTAATCCTTTCGGGGAATATGACTGAAGCATACCTTCGGATTGAAGAAGCATCAAACTTGTTGCAGCCAATCCCCAAATCACATCCGCTCTGGGGTTGTTTTTTTCCGCAAGCAATTTTGCAGTGACAATTCCGGTGGAGTCACGTACCCAACGGATTTTGATGTCAGGATGATCTTCATTGAACGCAGAGGCATAGCGTTTGAGATCTTCTGCTTCAACTGCGGTGTAAACGGTGAGGGTTTCTGCAGCCGCAGGAATTGCGAGCAACAGTCCAATTGTCAGACCGAGAACACCTCGGCTGAATTGGCGTATGTTATTAACGAACTTCTTCATTGTATTCCTCTGCTAAAAAGATTATGGAAGAAAGTGAAGAAAATACTCCTGATTTGTTTTCTTCACATGAGTGGTACAGCCTAACAGCATTTTTAAAGAAAGCACAACAGAAATAATAATTTCACTCATTTGAAAGACTTTCCGAATTTAATCTGTTAATCCAAAAAAAATTTCCGTTTCACGGAGACTTTCGTTGATTATTCCCAAAGAAAGATCAATTTGCGTTTTGGTGATTATCAGTGGCGGAGTTAGCGTCAACACATTGCCCATGGTAATCTTGAATGACAAACCCTTGCTCAGACAGCGGTAAAGGACATCTTCAGCTAAATCGTTTGCGGGTGTTTTTTCCACTCTATCTAACACAAGTTCCACACCAATCAGTAACCCACGGCCTCGCACGTCGCCAATCGAAGTGTGTTCCGCTTTCAACAGTTTAAGTTGCTCGAGCAGATATTTTCCAAGTGTTGCGGCATTCTCAACCAAGCCTTCCTGCTCGATAATTTCAATGGTAGTCAAAGCCGCTTTTGCAGTCACTGGATTTTTCTCATGTGTATAGTGACCAAAAGCAAATTCACCACCGACATCAAGTTCCGCTTTGGCAAGCACAGCGGCAATGGGTAAAATACCGCCTCCGAGGGCTTTCCCTAAAACGAGAATATCTGGCACCACTTCATCATGTTCACAGGCAAACATTTTACCGGTCTTACCTAAGCCAGTTGGAATCTCATCAAAGATCAGTAAGGCTCCATAATCATTACAGGCTTGACGAACCATTTTCCAGTATCCCGGAGGAGGCAGATAAGGCACAGCCCTCGCAGGCTCAGCAATGACTGCTGCTACATCACCCTCTTTTTCAAGAACATAGCGTACGAAATTAGCACAGGTCGTTTTACAAAGTTCAAGTTGAGCTTCTCCATTGAGATCCGGGTAACCGTAAGGACAACGATAACAGGCAAAAGGAGCAACGTGTTCTGTTCCGGAAAGTAGCGGACCGATAACGTGGGAGCGGAAGAACTGTTCACCACCGATGGAAGCGGCTCCAAATCCTGCCCCGTGGAAGGCATCCCAGAATGAAATTGTTTTGTGACGTCCGGTTGCGGCGCGTGCTATTTTGAGCGCCACTTCTATTGCATCAGAACCGCCTGTTGTGAATAAAACTTTGGAAAGTTCAGCGGGCGCAATCTCAACCAGCTTTTTCGCTAGGGCGAGTGCTGATTCGGATGCGAATCTCCTTGGCGCAAAAGGTAAAGCATCCATTTGTTCAGCAATCGCTTTTTTTAATTTGGGGTGGCCGTAACCGATATGATGTACATTATTACCGTGAAAATCCAGATAACGCCGTCCATTTGTATCTTCTATGTACGCTCCTTCCGCCTTTGCGAGCACAGACAAACACGGACTGGAAACGGCTTGACTCATGAAGTAACGTGCATCCTCAGCAAGAATCGCCCGCGTTTCTGATTTATGTGTTTTCGCCTCCCATTGCGTACGCTTTTTTGATTTATTGCTTTCTCCTTCAGAAAGCGTTGGCCGTTGAACCTTTTTATTTTTCATAGATTGCCAGTCTTGAAAAAGGTGATTTCTCTTTATTTTGTGACTGGATTAACAAATTTTGTATAAGCATCCTTCTCCTTTAAACAAAGCTGAGCCTTGACTTGAATATTCAAGGCTTGAAAACATCTTAACAGATAAGCCGTAACTACTACTTTAATCTTCCTGTAAAACAGCAAACAAATCGTTCCATATTTCTTGCGATTTTTCCGCGCTAAGCTCTGGTGCTCCATGCTCCAAAGATTTCAAATGTTTCTGTAGTTCTTCATAGGAACGAATTTTCAGCGTCAGTGTTAAATCATCATTTTCAAAAAATGCTTCACTTTCGAGTGATATCCGCGGAGCTAATTTGAGGCGTTGCTTTCCTTGTTCAAATCTCTGCCGCATATCACTCAGCTCTGGATAACGCCAGGCATCAAGTTGCTGTTTCAACAAACGATAGCGTACAGGTGCTTGAAGACTGGAACGTCCGAAAATTTCCAAAATTTCCGGAAATTTCAAAACCTCAACCACAGACACCTGCTGCAAACGGCTGACTTCATCAAAAACCTGAAGTAGATTCCGCCACTTTTTTCCACTGACTTCCATCTTTTCAGCAAGTGAGATAATGGAAGGAAACTCATTTTGTGAAAATTTCAACAAGGGCAGCAAATCTTCACAAGACAAACTCATTAAAAAATCCGTCTGTACGAATTGCTGATGCTGTTCCTGCACAAGCAGCATTTCCTGTAAGTCCAACAATTGACGCAGCAGCCGGACTGAGGATTTTAGTCCAAGCCGCGGTAACACTTCACGGACAATTTCATCTTTTTCAAAACCGTATGCAAGTAATTTTTTCAACAGCCTGCAGACTCGTATTGCAGAAAAACCTGTTCCTGCAGCAACTAAAGTATGCAGACGAATTCCGGCAACTTCCTTCATGGACAGTGAATCCGGAAGAACAATACAGGAAAATTCGAGTGTCTGCTTTTCATGATTAGAAACTTCCGTCTGAGTTGCTCTGCATGAAAACCGTTTAAAACCATCGACCAACAGATATTTTGAATCCCGCAATTCTTTTACCAACAACGGCAGCAAGACACCATTTTGCTTAATTGAGCTGTTATCATTTTCGTTCAAAGCACCCGGAAACCAGTCGAATGGCGTTTCTACTGTCTCGATTTGGCCGGCAGTAAGAGTGGAAATATCCCAAGCAGGTGTTATTTTCATATTATACAATTGTTCAGGTAGGAATTTTGCAGATCAATCTGGAGATTACAGGACTGCTTTCAGTAT
>JABGPG010000037.1 GCA_018645085.1 Deltaproteobacteria bacterium | reverse complement strand
GTACAACCGGAACTGGTCTTGGTTTCTCAGGTACTTTCGGTCCAGCTACCGTTGGTGTAACTGTTGCGAGTGCTTCAACAGCAGATGTTGGATCAGCCACAGCAGATCCTGCTTCAAACTCCACTGCGACTTCAACCACAGGTCTTGGAGTTAAACTCGACTTGGGCGACATTGATCCATTCTTCAGTTACGGTTCATACACAGCATTAGGTTCTGTTTCACAGACCGGTGTTGCTTATGGTGGTACTGAGCTTGGTTTAGTATACGCGCTTGGTGATGACGGTATCACTTTCTATTATGGAAGTTATGAGGAAACAGCCACCACAGCTGGTGTTGCTGGTGAGACCCTCAAAAAAACTGGTATGGAGCTTGGTTACAACACAGCTGTTGGACCTGCAGGTCTTAACGTTGGTTATGGTTCACAGAATTGGGCTCAAACCGACGGTACATACGACGGTTACAGTATGACAGACATTGAAGTTGCTTTGACATACAGTTTCTAATTGAAACGCTTCAGGTTTTAAAACCTGAATTTTCAATTTGAACTTTTATTGAAACGGGATCGTTTGCTTCGGCAGGCGGTCCCGTTTTTTTTTGGCATTTTTTTACTGGTTTTATGTTATGATCAATCAAAAGAAAATATGAATTATTCCGGAGAACAAAATGACTGTTTTTACTATAGATACCTTGAGTACTGCAGAAAATCTGAAAGCTTCCGTTTTCAGTGAATCGCAGGCTAAAGCAATTACCGAGACAGTCCGGGAAGCACAGCAACAGAACCTGGATGTTTTAATAACAAAAGGTGACTTGCGGAGTGTTGAAACAGGATTGAAAAGTGGTTTGGAGAATCTGGAAGCTCGCTTGAGTGGGAAAATAACCCTCCTGCAGTGGATGTTGGCTATTGTTATTACAGCGGAAGTCTTGCCTTTACTCAAAACATAGTTTCTCTAAAACCGCATCCCTTAATCTTCACTTTCCGACAAGGAAAATATCAAAGAACCTTGTAGAAGCTTCCCTTGGATTCCCGCTTTCGCGAGAATGACAAACCCACGAAACTAAGCGTTTTAGTTATCAATCCGTGCGAAGTGAAACGATGACCCGAAATCCAGAAGTGTTGCTAAAAACTAATCCTTGCCAATCCGTGCGAAGTCAAACTATGTCCTGGAATCTAAGAGCGCTACTAAAAAGCTTTTCTTTGTCATTCCGTGCGAAGTGAAACAATGAACCCCGAATCCAGCAGTGTTGCTAAAAACTACTCCTTGTCATTCCGGGCGAAGTCAAACTATGTCCTGGAATCCATGCGTGCTAATAAAAAGTTTTTCTTTGTCATTCCCGCGAAAGCGGGAATCCAGGAGTGCTTTTTCAAAGCTTGTCTTCAAATCTGTAGAGTGTCTGGATCCCGGATCAAGTCCGGGATGACAAAAGAAATAAATCACCGTTCCCCAAAAGGCTTGATCCAGCTGTAAGCAGGTTGATAGGCTGGAATTCTTGAAAGATCAAGGTTCGGATCAACTAATTGTCTGAACTCCCTGCCGTTCAGACTTACTTCAATTCTGGCGCTAATGATTGGATCGAAGCCCGCGTTGCTCTGTACCAGTTGATCAAGATGCTGTGCAAACAGCAGAATCATGCCCGGATTCCCCGCAAAGACTTTGAACTGCGAGGTGTTGAGATAATCCCTCGGATTTGCATAACGCTGCTCTCCAGTGGATGGATGAGTGACGTTGAATTGTACGCGGGTTATTTTTTGACGCAGCATCATCCGCCAAGCGAAATAATGCCCCTCTTGATGCCAGATTGTCCAGCCTGGATAGAGCGTGTGTCGAAAAGGCAACAGCAGTTGCGCCACCACATAAAGCCCCAAAATAATCCGCATTGTCTTGGAAATCCCCTGAACAGAATCCTGCTCCATCTTCTCCGCAGATAAATTAGTCAGCGGAATCAGCCGTTGACGGTACTGCTCACGAGCAAATTTTTTGAATTTTTCAGGAACAATTTTACGTGGAAAATCTGCATCAAAAAAGATGAGAGTCAGCACGAGAGCCAGTACCGGAAAGATGCCAATCTGGAAGACAAAATAGTTGTTGGTATGAAAAAGTACTGCTGCAAGAAATGCCCACTTGCGGGTGGGTTTATAGAGCATCAGGAAAGGTATAAATAAATCAAACAGCAAGCCTGACCAGGCATAAAAAAGATGAACCAGCTCATAATCCATCAGCGGCTGAAAGATTGTTCCGCGATTTGCTGCTCCCAGTAATTCCCTCGTTGCCAGACCCTCAAGCCAGTCCGGATCAAACTTGGCAATACCACCGTAAAAATATACTACGCCCATGTGAAATCTGATTAACCAGAGCCAGATTGCCGGTAATCTGTCCGTGTGCTGTGCTGCGCCACGTAAAACATCCAGCGACCACGAGCGGTTAAGTGGTGCAAGAATCAACACAAAACTCAACAGACAGATCAGATAAAAATGATTATTGTAAGTGGCCTGGTCGAGTAGAAATACATAGGTGTAGCCGAGAAAAAACAGGCTGGTTGCAATTCGGTAAAACAAGCCGCAGGCAATCATTAAGGCCAAATCCCCAGAGCCGTGAAAAGTATATACATACCGTCGCCCGGGATTGGAACCACCCAGCGGAAATATTCATACTGAAAATGAAACTGCGGTTTTGCGAAGAGTTCCTCAACCCAGCCGAAATAAAAATAACGCGTGACTTCCCAAAACATCAACAGCCCAAAACCAACACGAAATAAAACAACACTTGCTACATCTGTCGGTGCAAACATGCGCTCTGAAAATTGATTGATTAATTTTTTCATTTTTAAACCATATTCCATTCTGAGCTATTTTGAAGTATACTTGAGTCCGTCCAAAATTAATAAAACGTCTATTTGTCATCCCGGACTTGATCCGGGATCCAGACCAACGTGTCGGTTGAGAACAAGCTTTGTAAAACTACCCTGGATTCCCGCTTTCGCGGGAATGACAAAGGAGTTTTACACGACTCGTATGATGGTAGTCTTTGCGGGAATGACAAGTTTTTACGGCTACATCATAATTGATGAACTCGTAAAAACTCCTAAACTAATTATTTGTCATCTCGAACGAAGAGAGAGATCTTAATTATAGCAGTGCATAAGATAAAATAGCTTTCTCGCTCCAGAAGCAATGACAAGGTTTCAGGACTTTTTACAGGTTCATCATACTTTTAGCTGATTGAAATAGTTTTTCCAAAAAGACAAATATTAACTCAAATCATTCAATGCCGATTCTGCTTTTTGATGGACACTGTAACCTCTGCAATG
>JABGPG010000038.1 GCA_018645085.1 Deltaproteobacteria bacterium | reverse complement strand
CTTTTGCCAAATTTGGGAAGGAATCGACTTTATGTGGAAATGCCATGGCCTGAACAAAATGTTGCTGAAAGTTTGCTTCGACTGCAGTTTCTACTTTTTCTACCTCGCGTACGACTTCTTCAATTTCTTGTCGTGACTCATAATTCAGCAGTGCGATTCTCGCACCTGTACCAGCGGCATTTCCCGCGGAACTTACTTGTTCCAAATCACAATCCGGAATCAAGCCCAGTACCATTGCGTATTTGACGTCAATATGGCTGCCGAACGCACCGGCAAGACGGATGCGGTCAACAGTTTTAATTTCCATGCGTTCCATCAGCAGACGTATTCCTGCATAAAGTGCCGCCTTAGCTAACTGAATTGCTCTAACATCATTTTGAGTGACTTGAATCATGTGTTGCCCATTGGACAAAACATAGGAAAACGTACGTCCATCAGCAATTATATGCTTACTCTTTGCGGCCAAAGCACCATTGATTACACCATCTTGACTGAGAATACCTGCTAAATACATTTCCGCAATCACCTCAATGATTCCGGAACCGCAAATTCCGGTGACTCCAATGCCCTTTGTGTCTTTTGCAAAGCCGGGATCGTTCGACCATAATTCAGAACCGATGACCTGAAAACGAGGTTCCAGAGTTTCACGGTCAATCCGCACACGTTCAATTGCTCCTGGTGCAGCCCTCTGTCCGGAAGAAATTTGTGCACCTTCAAAAGCAGGACCTGTTGGACTTGATGCGGCCAAAAGGCGCTCATTATTGCCTAAAACAATTTCAGCGTTAGTGCCGATATCAACCAGCAGGGTCATGGCTTCACGGTGATGCGGCGCTTCGGATAAAATCATACCTGCCGTGTCTGCACCAACGTGTCCTGCAATGCAGGGTAAAACGTAACAACGGGTGTTGATGTGCAGTTTTAAGTTTAAATCCCTAGCTCTAACTCTGACACTTTCATCAGTAGCCAACGCAAATGGCGCACCTCCGAGTTCTATCGGATTAATTCCCAACAGCAGATGGTGCATAATTGGATTACCGACAAATGAAACTTCTACAATTTCGTCTAATTCACGTTTGGCCTGGGTGCTAACTTTTACAGCAAGATCATTGATTGCTTCGCGGATTACTTTTGTCATTTCAAGATCACCTCCGGGATTCATCATCACGTAGGAAACACGGCTCATCAAATCTTCACCAAAGCGAATTTGCGGATTCATCACTCCGGCAGAAGCCAGTACTTCTCCTGTTCTCAGATTGCAGAGGTGAGCTGCAACTGTGGTTGAACCTATGTCTACGGCAAGTCCGCACAAAGATTCTCTAAAGCCGGGATATACCGCAATTACCTGTCCCAGATAATCCACTGCTACAGTAACTTTCCAATTAGCTTCTCTTAACTCCTTTTGCAGTGAAAGCAGCATTCCCGGACCAAAACGCAGGTCTTTAAGCTGCCACTCACGTTCCAGGGCTTCACGTAAACGTCGTAAATCGCCTGAAGGATCGTGCATGTCAGGCTGCCTTACTTCGACGTAGTGCAGTTGAACAGGAGGTAGGATTTCAATGTCAAAGGCATCAGCGTCTTTGCGGATTACCTGTTGATGAACCTGACTGTCTGCCGGAACATCAATGACACAATCACCTAAAATCTTAGTGGCGCAACTGAGTCTACGGTCTTGCTCGAGTGATTTTCGTGGACGCTCAACGTAAGCTTTTTCCGTATCACTCAGTGCAGAGATGTTTTCGGATTTAGAATTTATTTTGTGTTTTGGAAAATTACCTGTGGCCTGCACAATTTGACAACGTCCGCAAAGACCGCGTCCACCGCAAACAGAATCGATGTCCACTCCCAGAATTTGAGCAGCCTGTAGAACTGGAGTGCCCAATGGAAAATAACCGCGCTTTCCGGAAGGCGTAAAAACTACTCGTGCTTCAAGTACTTTTGAGGAAAGAGACATGCTTTGGCTTACTGGAGCTTGAGTATTTAGTGAAAAAACCGCTGTTATATTTCTAGCTTTGCTGAAATGAGATGACTTAAAGACTTTTTACAGCTTCATCAAACTTAACTTTTTGACTGCCACTCAGTTAACCATGCAGAAGACTTTTCGATACCTCCGAAAGGAAAAAGATGCAGTTGATCGTAACCATGCAGTTCCGCAATTATTTTGTCAGGTTTATTGACAAACATTAATTTGCTGAGATTCAATCCCTGTTTACGCAAAACTGTTGAAGAAGCTTTTACTCCGCAAACCTTGGCAAAACGCATGAGTGTTTTTAAGGTGGAAGGACCGGGGATGCCAAGGTGGATCGGATTGTTAACACCTTTCTCCCGTAGTCCGGAAATCCAGGCATTGGTACGCTCGGTATCGAGACTCCATTGAGTTACAATACGGGCAGAAACACCTTGTTCTTCAGCCCAACGTAATTTTTCCAGCAAATGGACTGCTGAATTTGGATCATCCGGATTACCCTCAGGATGTCCGGCAAAGTCAAAATCGTTAATGCCGTATTTTGCAAATAAACCTGTTTTTAACATATCCATCACACAGCTGATCTTTCCTGCAGGTTCAGAATGTCCTCCGCCAATCAACAAAGCTCTCTTGATGCCTGCTGACTGAAGTCCGGAAAGACATTCTTGCAAGTCTTCAGTTCCTGTAAAACTGCGTGCGGCAATATGCGGTACTGCCTGTTTCCCGACCGCCTGAATCTGTTGAGCAGTTTCGATAGTTTCCCAACAGCCTGCACCTGGAATCATGGTGATATAGACTTCATTGATAAACTCCGGAATCAAAGAAACGTCAGTAATATTATGGGGTAAAATTTCCATTGACCATGCAGTATTTTGTTCAATGTTTTCCTGGAGATCATCTGCTGGTTCCATAAATCTGTCGCTTTCGAAGGAGTCTGATATTGTAGTTAGTATTTCCATTATTCTGCTGTGTTCAAAAATTGTTGGGAGAAAACAGAATTCTCATGATCAGAATTCTGTAAGCAACCAATTGCACACGCAATGCCAATAAATAACTAACTGATATTACAATATAAAAATAAATATATTATTTAAATAAGAACTTAGAGTTCCGTTTATTAACTTTATTTTTGGCTAAAATTATTTTCTTCCAATCTAATGCCCTGTAAAATGTATTGAGCCTTAAATAATAGTGAAGAATAACAATTAGATAAATTGTATGAAACTGTAAATTAAACAGGCACTCAGTTTAAAGAAAAAACGGAACAAGCAGTTCCGATATCTTAAAAACAAGAATATCGAGTTCCGATTATATTTAAATATAAATATAAAGCAATACAGACGTGCTTTGATGAGCGAATGTTCTCAGTTATTGGGCAGGATT
>JABGPG010000116.1:1927-3370 GCA_018645085.1 Deltaproteobacteria bacterium | reverse complement strand
ACCAGGCGATTGTACCGGTGGCCAGATTTCCCAGCGCGATGCCGATAAAAAAGCCGGTTGTGCCCCAAATTTGTGATCCCAAATAAACCAGTGGAATGAGGAAGAGAAAGAGCCGCATAATATTGATAGAGGTTGAGTGGAAAGGTCGGTGAAGCGCATTGCATGAGGCACTGACCAATTGTGAAATTCCATGAAAGCCAAAGCCAAAAGGTACGATCCAGAAAAATTGCTGTATTAAATCCTGAATTTCCGGATCATCTGAAAATGCCCAGGCAATACCACCGGAAAATAACGCCAGGAATGCCCACGCAGTAACGCCCCAAATCAGTGCAAAGCGTAGCACAAACCGGCTTGCGGTCTTAATTCTGTCGAAATTTTTTGCTCCGTAATTTTGGCCTATGAATGGAATTATCACCGATGAAAGAGCCATTGAGCCAATCATCGCCAACGATTCTATCCGTGAGCCCACCCCAAAAGCCGCGACCGTTGCGTCACCAAGATCTGCCGCAATCCGGGTTAAGACTGCATTAGAGACAGGAAATAAAAGCTGGGTTAACATCGCAGGAATTCCGATATAAAGCAGTGCTTTCCAGGAACTCAGAATTCCAGCAATTCCCGGCCAGTTTGCGGTCAACATCCGATCCCGTTTTCCAAGCATCCATAAACCCACAATCATGATACTGATATAAGAAATTACGGTGGCAATTGCTGCTCCCTCAATTCCCATTTCCGGAAATGGACCGTAGCCAAAAATCAAAATTGGATCCAGTACAGCATTCACGACCGCGGCAATTACCATAATGATGCTAGGTGTTTTTGTATCTCCGGTTGCCCGGATCGCACTGTTTCCGACTATCGGGATTACCACAAAAACGACACCCATCAACCATGGAATCATGTATTCCTCAATCAGCGGAAGGGATTCATCAGTGGCTCCCATCAGCCTAAAAATTGCGTCAAGGTTAAGATAGCTCAATCCGGCTACTACCAGAATAATCAAAGCTACCAAAAGCAGACTGTCTGTAGTGAGGCGCTGTACTCGATGGTGATCACCTTCACCGATAGCACGTGAAATTACTGACGCGGCGCCAATTCCTATGCCAAAAGAAAAACTCATCAAAGTAAATGTAACCGGAAAAGTAAAACTGATGGCCACTAATTCCTTTACCCCGATCATGCTGATGTAAAAAGTGTCCACTAAATTTATGAGCAGAATGGAGATCAGACCAAAGATCATTGGAATTGCCAGACCAATCAAGTTAGGTCCCACTGGACCTTCGGTCATGCGATTTATACCAGACTTTTGTTTGGATGAATTAGCAGAAGGAGAGGATGTCAATAAAACCTGAATTATGATGATTGGGAAACACCTTTCTGCAGGCAGAGAGGAATTGGAATAATAGCACACTCTACTCTCAACTCACAAATTGATTTGTTTTTGAG
>JABGPG010000116.1:0-1827 GCA_018645085.1 Deltaproteobacteria bacterium | reverse complement strand
ATTTGTAGCGCAAGAAAGCTTAATGACATCCACCAGCCTGAAAGAATCCGCTTCAGTACTTGAAACTCAAACTTACGATAGTTTGTTTGATGACCTTGCGCTGCGTCGTGAATTAAGCGCAAATCTGGTTGGATTCTGCCGTTATCTACGACAGCACGGACTTAGCACCGGCTTGGGAGAACAGATGGATGCCCTGCGTGCTTTGGAAGAGGTTGAACTTGAAAATCAAGCTGCTTTCAAAATGGCACTGCGTACAACTTTGGCCAAGAGTGTTGAGGAACAGGTGATTTTTGATGAACACTTCCATTCCTACTGGTACGTCTGGGAAAGTGCGGAAAATCTTCACGAGCGTTTCAAAGCTAAAAAAGAGGAACCTGTCGCTGTGGTAATTGATGCACGTCCGCAAAAACAGGCTTTTGTTTCAATCAGCGATTGGCTGGGAGGTGCGGAGACTGCGGAAGAAGAAAAAGAAGCTGCCGGTTACAGTCCTTTTGAAACCGATTCTGAGCGGGATTTCAGTACTTTTCAGGCAGAAGAGCTTACGGAAGTAATGCAGTTGATTAACGAAATAGGCAAGTCTCTGGCAACTCGTTTCAGTCGCCGGACGATGAATTCAAAACACCGTGGAAGTATTGATTTACGCCGCACAATGCGTTTGAGTTTACGCCGCGGAGGAGAGATTCTGGATTTAGCCCGACATCAACGCAGACGCCAGAGATTGAAATTGGTGCTGCTTTGTGATGTGAGCAAATCGATGGACCTTTACAGTCGTTTCCTGATCCAGTTCATTTACGCATTTCAGAGTGTTTACCGCAGGATCGAGACTTTTGTCTTCAGCACTGCTCTGCACCGCATTACGGAAACCTTGCGTAAAGAAGAGTTATACAGCGCACTTGAAAAACTTTCCGGAACTGTTCCGGACTGGTCGGGCGGCACAAAAATCGGCGCTTCTCTGGAACAATTTGTCAGTCAGTACGGACTTAAACTGGTGGATTCCCAAACCGTTGTACTGATCATCAGTGACGGCTGGGACACGGGTGAAGTGGATTTGCTGGAAAACAGTATGCACTTTTTAAACAAACACGCGCGAAATGTAATTTGGCTCAATCCGCTCAAGGGAAGTTCCGGATATGAACCGACAACACGCGGAATGCAGGCGGCGTTACCTTATATTGATATTTTTGCTTCTGCTCATAATCTTAACAGTCTCAGAAAACTGGTACGTCAATTGAGCAGAATCCAGTCCGGACAAAGCAGCAGCTTGTCACTGGTGAGTTAAAACAGCCAGCGTTATTTTAATAATAATAACTAAATCTTAAACTCTTTTTTGAAAAACACCATGACCTTATACACACTCGATGAATCAACACCTGAATTTACGGAGACAACTTTCATTGCTCCGGACGCAAGTCTGATTGGTAAAGTCCGGATTGGAGCATATTCCTCAGTCTGGTTTAACGCAGTTCTCCGCGGAGATATGGCACACATCAGCATAGGCGACGAAACAAGTTTTCAGGATTTAAGCATGGGACACGCTGATCCGGGATTTCCACTGATAATTGGAAACCGGGTAACGGTAGGTCACCACTGTGTCATGCATGGTTGTGTGGTAGAAGACGATTGCCTGATCGGTATGGGTGCGATTTTGATGAATGGAGTTAAAATCGGCCGTGGCAGTATAGTTGGTGCAGGAGCAGTTTTGCTGGAAGGAATGGAGGTCCCTCCATTTTCGATGGTTGCTGGTTCTCCAGCAAAAGTCCGCAAAACTTATGAAGAAAACATTATAGAGAAAATCAAGGTAATGTCACAAATATATGTGAAACGCGC
>JABGPG010000197.1:1601-23023 GCA_018645085.1 Deltaproteobacteria bacterium | reverse complement strand
GCTTCAACAGCTTCCTGTTCGCTCATCGCAAGTTCCTTCGCAATTTCAGAAAGTTCGCGGCCAGCAAATTCTGGCATCGGCTCCGACCATGTTATCAACACCCTCTCTGACTGAAAATTTCGGTGAGCGGAAAGAACGGTCGAACCGGCCGTGTAGGGATAAGCGTCAAGTCCAAGCGGCTGTCCTTTACTCGCCTGATCAATCAGGGCGAGGGTTTCAGTAGAGCGTCCGTGATTAGGAGCACCGCTGCATTTGTGATGCGAAATGACCACAGGAATTTGCGCTTCCGCTCCAATAGCAAAGGTTTCATGCAGTGATTCGTTAACCATTTCACCTTCGTCACGCATGTGAGTTGTATGCAAAGCACCGTGTTCATGAAGAGCATGTGCGAGTTCAATAACCTCCGAAGTCGGTGCGGCGTTTGCGGGAGCATAGAAAAGTCCGGTGCTCATCCCACAGGCTCCTGCTTCCAGAGAAGCTTCCAGTAATTTTCGCATCTTCCGAATTTCTGCTGCAGTTGCCGGACGATCATACGAATCCATAACTGCTGCCCTGAGTGTGGTATGACCAACCTGGCAAACTGCATTGAGTGAGGGTGGATTATCAGTTAAGGTCTGAAGATAATTTCCAAAATCGGCGAAAAATTGATCCTCGCGCTCAACCAGTATATCGAGTGGAGCAGGAGGACGCTGGTCAATTTTCAGTGGTGCAAGGCTGATTCCGCAATTTCCTGTAACAACGGTGGTGACGCCCTGGCTGACCTTGCAACTCATTGTTGGGTCAGTGAGCAAAACGTGGTCATCATGGGTGTGTGTATCAACAAATCCTGGACAAACAACTTTTCCACCAACATCCAGTTCTCGGACTGCCTGAAGATCACCTAACTCACCCAGCGCCAGTAGCCGGTCATCTCGAATTGCCACGTCGCCGAATTGAGAAGGAGCGCCTGTGCCGTCAATCAAACGGGCGTTACGCAGGATTAAATCAGTTTTTTGGGTTTCGGACATTTGATGTTTTAGCTACTGTTGATGCTCTCATAAAAAGTTTCAAAAACGTGGCATTTAAGATCTCTCTCTTCGTTCGAGATGACAAATAATTAGTTTAAGAGTTTTTACGAAGGCATCATTACTGTTTTAAATTATGGACAAAAACTCAGGAAACATTTTAAGCGTATTCCTGCAATCAGGTGACTAATAATCATAAAAACACTAGCATATTCAAATAATTAACAATAAATAAATAATTTGACATGCCTCTATTTTTACGAAGAATTTAGCATAACACAGGGTGTTTCAGAAGTTCAGTCAAAAAAATTTTATATTACCCAAAACGGACAAGACCTGAGCGTATAAACGGATTTGATAACAAAGTTGGGCGCATTGCTTCTCCCCAAATTTTTCCTAAGCTCTGTGATTGATTTATTGGGTTGATTTTTATGAGCAGGCAAAATAAATTAGAACTACTTTTTATTGAACCAATATCTTGAGGAAACACGATGACAAAATTATCTGAAACAGACATTCATGAATTTCAGCAAAACGGGGTGATAGTCCTGCGTGGAGTGTTCACGGAATGGATTGAATCACTACGCAAAGGCGTGGAGCATAACATGGCCGATCCAGGAGAGTTCAGTAAAAACTATACGACGGAAGGCGACGGCGGAAATTTCTTCGGGGACTACTGTAATTGGGCTCGTATTCCGGAATATCGCAGCTTCTTCTTTGATTCACCAGCAGGAGAAATGGCGGCGGAATTGATGCAATCGCAGACGGTACGCATCTTTCACGAACACGTTTTAGTCAAGGAACCCGGAACTTCCAATCCGACTCCGTGGCACCATGATCAGCCTTACTATTGCGTGGACGGCAAACAGGTAGTGAGTTTCTGGATTCCGCTGGACACTGTGCCTCAAGCAACCTGTCCGGAGTTTATCTCCGGCTCCCATGCGTGGGGAAAATGGTTCCTGCCCCGCAAGTTCAGCGGGGTTGACTACAACTACACCGAGGAATGGCTGGAGCCGATTCCGGACATCGAAAACCAGCGTGAGCAATACGACATCCGTTCATGGGATCTTGAACCTGGTGACGCCATCGCCTTTCACTACCTCACCGTGCATGGCGCTCCGCCGAACAAGTCAAAGAAGTTGCGACGCAGAGGTTTTGCCGCCCGCTGGCTGGGAGACGACACCACCTACGCCCAGCGTTCCGGAGACATCTCCCCGCCGTTCCCCGGTTTGGAGAAACGCCTCAAAGTTGGCGACCCGCTGGACACGGATGAATTTCCGCAAGTCTGGCCACGGAACTGATTGTCCGGAAAGGATTGGAGGATTTGCCAACTCCCGCATCACTCAACCCAGAAGTTGGCGTAACTCATCCACTGAGTGAACTGGTATTTGGCAAGTTTGATTTTGGCAGACATAGGCAGTCGCGCAATCATTCACCATAGCTCTTCCGGAAGCCAACGGGATGATTTTTTCTGTTTCCGGATTTTTTCCATTTTCCACAAAGGATACTACAATATTTGGATGATATTCACACCGTAGCTCGGCCAGTAAAAGTTCGGTTTCTGCTTCACCACGTCTTCCGGAAATCACAACTTCTTTTGCGGAAGAAAGGCTGAAATGCAAGCCGCACAGCATTGCAGAAAAGCTAACTCCAGCTTGCTCCAGGTGCGGAGCAAAACTCCGGAAAATACGCTGTGCATCCTCATAATACTGTGGAGCAAGACCATAAGCACGAAGTCTCAGGAAGGCCTGCGCCAGACTGCTGTTTCCGGAAGGCTCGACTCCATCGTAAGCTTCCGCATTCCGTGTGAGCAGGACCTCGCCGTCAATTCCAGTGTCATAATAAGGGCCGTCTTCATTCCGGAAAAGGCGATTGATTTCGTCTGATAATTCAACAGCTTTTCGGAACCATGCTGGATCGTAAGTGGTTTCGTAGAGATCCAGACAGGCCACCGCCAGTTGAGCATGATCGCATAGGTAAGCTGGAAAACGAGCCTCACCTTCCCGCCAACGCCGCAATAGTCGACCGGAATCATCAAACAAATTATTGAAAATAAAATCCGCCGCACGCGTTGCCATTTTTTCAAATTCCGGATCATTGAAAACACGGGAAGCGCGCGCAAAGGCGGAAATCATCAAAGCATTCCACGAAGTCAAAACTTTGTCATCCAGCAATGGTCGTACACGTTTGGAACGAACAGCCATTAGTTTTTCACGCGAAGCTCGGAGCGTTTTCCGCATTTCTTCCGGAGTAATCCGGAACTGTGCCGCCACGTCTTCATCAGAGCGCGGGCGATTTGGGATGCTGCTTCCTTCAAAATTTCCATGTTCCGTGATGTCCCAGAAGGCACAGGCCAGTTCACCGCTTTCCGCACCTAAAATTTCCAGTACTTCTGCTTTAGACCAGACATAAAATTTACCTTCTACACCTTCACTGTCTGCGTCTTCCGCAGAGAAAAAAGCGCCGTCCGGAGAAGTCATATCACGTGCCACATAATTCAGAATATCCCTAACCGCGTTTTCATAAAGAGGGTTTTTTGTGATCTGAAAGTTTTCGATCAAGGCCCAGACAAACAGCGCATTGTCGTAAAGCATTTTTTCGAAATGCGGAACAAGCCACTCATGATCAGTGCTGTAACGACTTAGTCCTCCGCCAAGTTGATCATAAATTCCGCCCGCAAACATTTTCTGTAAAGTCTTTTCCACCATTTCAAGAGAATGTGCATCACCTGTCCTTTTATAGTGACGTAGCAAAAGCATCAATCCCATACTCGGCGGAAACTTGTTTTGTTGCTGTTGTTTGAAACCGCCGTGCTGAGAATCATACGATTCCCGGAATAGCGTAACTGTCTGTTCCTCCGCTTCCCAGTTTAGTTCCGGATGCCCAGTAGAAGCAGGAACAGCTTTTTGCTGTAAATGAGCAGTGAGCTGATCTGCGGTCGTGAATATTTTTTCGCGTTCATTCTTCCAGATTGAAGCCAGAGTTTCCAACAGTTCACGGAAAGATTTCCGTCCATACATCGGCTGTGGCGGAAAATAAGTTCCGCCTGTAACAGGTTTACCTTCAGGAGTTACAAACATATTCAACGGCCATCCACCCTGCTGACCTAAAGCGTGAAGCGCGTCCATGTGGATTTTGTCTACATCCGGACGCTCCTCACGATCAACTTTAACCGGTACAAAATGAGCGTTCAGAAATGCAGCCAATTCCGGATCTTCAAATGATTCACGTTCCATCACGTGACACCAGTGACAGGTTGCATAGCCGATACTGACCAAAAGCAGCTTGTCCTCACTTTTTGCTTTTTCAAAAGCTGCTGTGCCCCAGGGATACCAGTTGACAGGGTTATGTGCGTGCTGCAGCAGGTAGGGGCTTTTTTCATGTATCAGCTTATTGCTGAAGGAATATAATGTCATCTTGCTTGCATGAAAATGTTTATTTCGTATTGCTAATGTGCTATATTATAATATTCAACAATTGATGCAATACAAAGTTAGTTTTACTTAATTATCTTAAGATGACATGGCTTTAAAAGCAGAATGTAAAAACAGATTAAGGTGTGGATGAGGTTTTTTTCCACATTTTGAATTTAGGTGTTGACGAAATTATAAATCAATGTTAAATTGGCGGATTGATTATTCAAATCTTGCTTCAAGAAACAAAGAAGAACGTACCAGAATTATGCCGACATTAAGTCAGTTGGTCCGCAAGGGTCGCAAAAGCAAAATAACCAAGAGGGACACACCTGCATTGCAGGCATGCCCACAACGCCGTGGCGTATGTGTGAGAGTTTATACCTCGACACCAAAGAAACCGAACTCTGCATTACGTAAAGTAGCGCGGGTACGTTTAACTAATGGAATTGAGGTGACAAGTTATATTCCGGGAATTGGACACAACCTGCAAGAACACTCGGTTGTGCTGATTCGTGGCGGAAGGATTAAAGATCTGCCCGGTGTGCGTTACCATGTAGTACGTGGTGCACTTGATACAGTGGGAGTGAACGAACGCAAGCAGTCCCGCTCCAAATACGGCGTCAAAAAGGATTTGTAAAAAAACGATATGCCAAGACGAAGAGCCCCGCAAAAAAGATCGATTTTGCCCGATCCTAAGTATAAAGACCTTTTAGTCAGTAAGTTCATTAATTCAATAATGAAACACGGCAAGAAGAGTATTGCAGAAAATATTTTTTATGGTGCACTGGATGCAATCAGTGAACGCGAAACAGAATTGTCGGCCTTGGAAATTTTTAAAGCCGCTATTGAAAATGTGATGCCTTCAGTTGAGGTAAAGTCACGACGGGTAGGTGGTTCCACTTATCAAGTACCGATGGAAGTACGTCACAGCAGGAGTCAATCACTTGCTATACGCTGGTTGATTGAAAATGCAAATTCCCGCAGTGGCTTGTCAATGCGCGCAAAACTGGCGGATGAATTTATGGATGCGTCAAACAACCGCGGCAGCGCGATGAAAAAGAAAGAAGATACGCATAAGATGGCTGAAGCTAATAAGGCTTTTGCACATTACCGTTGGTAAGAAAACAGGTTTCTGCTGAAACTAATCAGCGCCCAAAATATTAGACCAACGTGGCTAAAATAGTCCCTCTTAAGCAGCGGCGTAACATCGGCATCATGGCACACATTGATGCAGGAAAAACAACGACCACTGAACGCATCCTTTATTACACGGGACGCATACATAAGATTGGAGAGGTCAATGACGGTGCGGCCACCATGGACTGGATGGAGCAGGAGCAGGAACGCGGAATCACCATTACTTCAGCGGCAACGACCTGCGACTGGGAGACAGATCAGCAAAAATACTCGCTGAACATTATCGACACTCCGGGACATGTAGATTTTACCGCGGAGGTAGAACGCTCCTTGCGGGTACTGGACGGTGCAGTGATGGTTCTTTGCGCAGTAGCTGGTGTGCAGCCGCAGTCCGAAACAGTTTGGCTGCAGGCAAAACGTTACGACGTTCCCTGCATAGCGTTTGTTAATAAAATGGATCGTGTTGGTGCAGATTTTGAGAAGGCACTCGTTTCGATTGAGGATCAACTTTCTGCGAATCCGCTGGCGATACAAATTCCAATCGGCGCTGAAGAGGAATTTGAAGGTGTGATCGACCTGGTTTCGATGCAGGAACACCGTTTCAAAGAAGAAGCATACGGTGCAGAATACGAAAGTGGTGATTTGACGGAAGAGCTGGAAGCACAAGCTCAGGAATGGCGACAGCAATTGCTGGAGCATCTGTCACTTTACGATGATGACTTGCTGGAAAAGATTGTAGAAGAAGAGGAAGTAAGTCAGGAAGAGGTCGTCAGGGTTTTGCGGAAAGCAACTTTGAGCGGTCAGATTACCCCGGTACTGTGCGGTAGCGCATTTAAGAATAAGGGAGTACAGCAACTACTTGACGCAGTAGTTCATTACCTCCCATCTCCGCTTGATATTCCTCCTGTAGAAGGTGATCATCCGGTAACAAAGAAATTGGTCAGCAGAGAGGCCTCTGTTTCAGAACCGTTGTGCGCACTTGCATTCAAAGTCGCGAGCGATCCTTTTGCAGGTCAGCTGACATTTGTTCGTGTTTATGCAGGAACTTTTGAAACAGGTAAGTCAGCATACAATCCACGCAAGCACAAATATCAGCGGATTGGCAACCTGGTTAAACTACACGCGAATAAGCGTGAAGATGTCAGCTCAATCAGCGCAGGAGACATAGGCGCAGTGGTCGGAATGGAGTTGATCACAGGAGATACGCTCTGTCCAAAAGATAATCCGATTGTGCTGGAAAGAACGCAGTTTCCGGAACCGGTAATTGATCAGGCTATAGAGCCAAAGACGAAACCGGACCAGGACAAACTGGAAGAAGCACTGCAGCGTTTAATGCAGGAAGATCCTTCTTTCCGAAGCAGGATCGATACCGAGACAGGACAGAACATCATTTCCGGAATGGGCGAGCTTCATTTGGAAATAATGGTAGATCGGCTGCAACGTGAATTTAAAGTAGACTGTAAGGCAGGCACGCCTCGGGTTGCTTACCGAGAGACGATTACACAGTCCGCTGAATCTGCAACCAAATTTGAGCAGACGCTTGACGGCAAAGAACAATTTGCATCTTGCAGGATCAAGCTGGAGCCATTAAAAGCAGGAAGTGGATTTGAGTTTGAAAATAAATTGTCAGCAGAGAAACTGCCCGGAAAATTCGCAGTAGCGGTAGAGCAGGGAATTCAGGATGGAATGAGCAACGGTGTACTTGCCGGATTTGCGATGATTGACCTGAAAGCAACCTTGATTGCAGCAGAATATTTTGAGGAACTTTCCACGGAAACAGCATTCTCGATTGCAGGAATCAACGTTCTCCGTGCAGGAGTTCAGAAGGCAAAGCCAACGCTGTTGGAACCTTCAATGAAGATAGAAGTTGTTACGCCTGTGTCATTCACAGGAGAAGTAATTGGAGACCTGAACGCTCGCCACGGACGTATACGCGGAATGGAGGAGCAAGGTGGAATTCAGGTTATATTAGCGGAAGCTCCACTTGCGGAGATGTTCGGCTACTCCACACGTTTACGTTCGCTCACACAGGGGCGGGCATCATTCACCATGCATTTCAGTCACTACTCTTCTGTGACTGAAGCAACAAGGAAGGCTCTCACTGGAGAGTCGGCCAGCTCAGGCTGAGCGTAAATATTAATTAGTCAAAAACAGGAAAAGAAACAGGAGACGAGATGGCAAGAGAAAAATTTGAGCGCTCAAAACCACATGTAAACGTCGGCACAATTGGCCACGTTGACCACGGGAAAACAACTTTGACTGCAGCAATCACAAAAGTCCTGAGTATGGACGGATTAGCTGAAGCAAAAGGCTTTGACGAGATTGACGGTGCTCCGGAAGAAAAAGAACGTGGGATCACGATTGCGACTTCACACATTGAATATCAGACTGAAAATCGTCACTACGCACACGTCGATTGCCCAGGTCACGCTGATTATGTGAAAAACATGATCACAGGTGCAGCCCAGATGGACGGTGCGATACTTGTTGTGTCAGCAGCAGACGGACCAATGCCTCAGACACGTGAGCACATTTTGCTCGCACGTCAGGTCAACGTTCCGCATCTGGTTGTGTTCCTGAATAAGGTTGACCAGGTGGATGATGAGGAATTACTCGAACTAGTTGAAATGGAAGTTCGTGAATTGCTCGATTCTTATGACTTTCCTGGAGATGACACTCCTATTATTAAGGGTTCTGCTCTGGCAGTTATGGAAAGTTCCTCTGCCGATAGCAATGACGCGGCATATGCGCCAATTAAAGAATTAATGGCTGCGGTTGACAGTTTCATTCCTGAGCCTACACGAGATCTTGACAAAGACTTATTGATGTCTGTTGAGGACGTATTTACAATTTCCGGACGTGGAACAGTTGCAACAGGACAAATTGAGCGTGGGATTGTAAAAGTCGGAGAGACAATTGAGATTTGTGGACTTCGTGATACACAAACTACTACCGTTACAGGTGTGGAAATGTTCCGCAAATCACTTGACCAAGGTCAAGCAGGAGATAATGTTGGTATCCTGTTGAGAGGTGTCAAGCGTGAAGATCTTGAGCGTGGACAGGTTATTTGTAAGCCTGGATCCATTACTCCTCACACAAAATTCAAAGGACAGGTTTATGTCCTTGATAAAGATGAAGGCGGAAGACATACTCCGTTTTTCACCAATTATCGCCCACAGTTTTATTTCCGTACAACTGACGTAACCGGAGTGGTTACATTAGCAGACGGAGTTGAAATGGTGATGCCTGGTGACAATGTGGAAGTCACAATTGAATTGATCAGCCCCATTGCTATGGAAAAAGAAGTACGTTTTGCAATTCGTGAAGGCGGCCGAACCATTGGTTCCGGTGTCGTATCCGAAGTTATTGAATAATAAGAGTCTGGCTATTAAATGGATCAAAAAATAAAAGTTCGTTTTAAAGGATACGACGACAAATTACTCGACAAAACAATCAGCGAAATTGTTCACACAGTTAAGAGGACAGGCGCAGAAATTGTCGGACCGATTCCACTTCCTACAAGGAAGAACAGCTATACTGTTTTGCGTTCTCCTCACGTGGATAAAAAGTCGCGAGAACAATTCGAAATACGTACTCACAAAAGACTACTCTATATTCTGGAAACAACTCCGCAGACAATGGACGCTTTGATGCGCCTTGATATTTCTGCAGGTGTTGATATAGCCATCAAGCAAGAAGGATAAAGCCTTTAAAAGGCAATTATAATCATGGCAACATTAAAAACAGTTGATACAGGCAATAAAGCAGCAGGTGAGATCGAAATTGATGATTCAATTTTGGACACACCTTACCACCGGAAAGCTGTTTCCGAAGTGGTTCGTCAGTTTTTAGCCGCAAATCAACAAGGAACACACGCAACAAAAAACCGCGCTGCAGTCTCATACAGCACACGTAAATTGTACCGACAAAAAGGTACCGGTAGCGCGCGAGCAGGTAGTGCAAAATCACCTATTCGTCGTCACGGTGGAACAATTTTCGGTCCACAGCCACGCAGCCACGCATTCCGCTTGAATAAAAAAACCAGACGTCTTGCAACACGTGCAGTTTTTGCTGAGAAAGTTCGGCTGGATGGTGTACTGGTGCTTGACAGTCTTGAATTGGCTGACAATAAAACGAGGAACCTGAAAACACTGCTGGCTAAGCTAAAACTGCCTGAAAAAGTGTTGATTGTTACAGATGAAATATCGGACAATTTACGCCTTGCTTCAAGAAACATTCCGGATGTGCATGTTCTTAGTTACCGCAGCTTGAGTGTTTATGAAATGATGAAGCACAATAAAGTGGTTTTCCTCAAAGACGCCCTTGAGGCATATAAGGAAAGGTTGAGCTGATGAATATTTATGATGTACTCAGGGCACCAAGAATGTCTGAAAAGACTTTGTCACTGAAAGAAGAAGTGAACCAGTTCGCTTTTGAGGTTGATCCTAGAGCAAACAAAATACAGATTAAAGAAAGTGTCGAAAAATCATTTAAAGTTTCGGTGCTGAAAGTTAGAACTATGAATGTACGTGGCAAGAAGAAGCGCCTCGGACGTCATGAAGGACGCAAGTCCAGTTGGAAAAAAGCCTTAGTTACTCTTAAAGCCGGAGAGACTATTGAATTTTTTGAAGGTGCTTAAACTAAACTTATAGAATTATGGGAATAAAGTTCCACAAACCGACCTCGCCAGGACGACGGGGAATGAGTGGTTTCGTTTTTGAAGAAATCACAACTTCTACTCCGGAAAAAAGTCTGCTGGCGCCTTTAAAGAAAAAAGGCGGTCGTAATAATAATGGTCGTATTACTGTCAGACACCATGGTGGAGGACACAAACGCCGTTACAGAATTATTGACTTTACACGTAATAAAGCAGAAGTTCCGGCAAAAGTAGCCAGTGTTGAGTATGACCCGAACCGTAGTGCAAGAATAAGTTTGCTGCACTATGTTGATGGTGAAAAACGTTATATACTGACACCTGCAGGTTTAAAAGTAGGAGATGTTATTCTCTCAGGAGAAAATGCTGACATCAAACCTGGGAATGCAATGCCTTTGAAAAACATACCTGTGGGAACTCTACTTCATTGTATTGAGTTACGACCAGGAAAAGGCGCACAGTTGGGGCGTAGCGCAGGTGCGGCAATTCAGTTGATGGCGAAAGCTGACGACTATGCTCAGCTCAAACTTCGCTCAGGTGAGATCAGGAAAGTAAGAATTGAGTGCATGGCGACAATTGGAACTGTCGGCAATTCAGAGCACATGAATATTAAAAAAGGAAAAGCAGGCCGTAATCGCTGGTTGGGCCGCAGACCTACAGTACGTGGTGTTGTCATGAACCCGATTGATCATCCGCATGGAGGTGGTGAGGGTAAAACATCCGGAGGTCGACATCCTGTCACTCCTTGGGGTAAACCCACAAAAGGAGCCAAGACCAGAAAACGTAAAGATACTGACAAATATATTTTGAAGAGGAAATAAACAGTGCCAAGATCGTTAAAAAAAGGGCCCTTCGTTGATGGCCATCTGGAAAAAAAGGTCGCTGCTGCAAAAGCCAGCAATGATCGTCGGCTGATTAAAACATGGTCAAGACGTTCGGTTATTTTACCTGATTTTATTGGTACAAACATCGCCGTACATAATGGCAACAAATTCATCCCTGTTTTTATTACTGAAGATATGGTTGGTTACAAATTAGGTGAATTCGCGCCTACCCGTACTTATCGGGGACATGTAGGTAAAAACGATAAAAGAGCAAAACGCTAATGACTGCCCAAGCAACAGCACGCAACATAAGAGTGGCGCCAAGAAAAGCACGTTTGGTCGTCGATTTGATCAGGGGTAAGAATGTAGTTAGAGCTATGGCTCAATTGAGCATCTTACGCAACAGAGCTGCCGAGCCTGTAATGAAAGTCTTACAGTCTGCAATTGCAAATGCAGACAGACACGATCCTGAGGCAGAAGTAGATAATTACAGGGTTATTACTGCATACGTTGATGAGGCACGTGCACTCAAACGTTTTCGACCAAGAGCAATGGGTCGTGCATCAGGTATTAAAAAACGTTCCAGCCACATTACGCTGGAAATCGGAGAATAAAGTCTTAATCAATAAATTCCTTTGTTAACAAGAGGAATTAACGTTTTTCAAGGTAAATTGTGGGTCAAAAAGTAAATCCAATCGGTTTGAGACTTGGTATTTCCAAGACATGGAACTCCAAGTGGTTTGCAGAGAAAGATTATGCAAGTCAACTGAAACAGGATTTGGATATTCAAAAATTTGTAAAAGCTCGTCTGAAGCATGCGGCAATTTCAAAAATCGAAGTCGAGCGCACAGCCAAAAAAACCAAAGTAAATATTTTCTCTGCGCGGCCTGGTATTATTATCGGCCGAAAAGGTGATGAAGTTGAGCGCTTAAAGCAAGAACTCAGCAAACGCACCCCGCATGATGTGGTAATAAACATTAAGGAAATTAAACGTCCGGAAATCGATGCGACCTTGATTGCAGAAAATATCGCCAGTCAACTTGAACGTAGAATTGCCTACCGACGTGCAGTCAAACGCTCAATACAAGCCGCAATGCGCATGAACATCGCAGGTTGCAAAGTTATGGTCGGTGGTCGTTTGAACGGTGCTGAAATCGCTCGTTCCGAATGGGTCCGTGAAGGACAGGTTAGGCTTCATACTTTACGTGTTGATATTGATTACGGTGTCGCTGAAGCAAATACAACCTATGGCATTATTGGAGTTAAGGTCTGGGTTTATCGCGGGGAGGATTATGGAAAATCCCGTGGAAGACGATCACAGAATTAGAGAGTTATAGTCATGTTAATGCCAAAAAAGACAAAGTTTCGTAAACAGATGCGCGGCAGAATGCAAGGAGATGCGCATACTGGAAATAAGATTAGTTTCGGCTCAATAGGCCTGCAGGCAATCGGTCGTGGATACCTAACTACACGACAGATTGAAGCAGCACGACGAGTTATTACAAGAACATTAAAACGTGGTGGAAAAACATGGATTAGAGTTTTTCCGGATAAACCCGTAACCAAGCGACCTGCTGAAACCCGTATGGGAAAAGGAAAAGGTGCTGTTGATACTTGGGTTGCCTCAATACATCCGGGTCGTGTTCTTTATGAAATCGATGGAGTACCAGAAGTAATTGCTCATGAAGCATTACGTTTGGCTGCATACAAATTGTCCATTAAAACAAAAATCATTAAAAGAGCTGCTGTATTATGAAGGCTTCTGAATTACGAGCTCTACCAGTCAATGAACTGGAAGCAAAAATGACCGACCTTAAAGAAGAATACCTGAGGTTGCGCTGTGGACACGTTTCACGGCAATTAGCGGATGTTATTATGATCAAAAAAACACGTCGTAATATTGCTCGCTTGAATACAGTGTTGACTGAAATACAGGCTCAACAATCACAAGTGGAAGGCTAAAATGAGCAAACTGAAGTTGCAGAGTGGAGTTGTTGTCAGTAACAATATGGACAAGTCCATTGTCGTTAAGGTTGAGCGAAAGATTAAACATCCTATTTACAAAAAGACCATCAAACGTTCAAAGAAATACGTTGCTCATGATGAGAATAACGAATGCAGTATTGGTGATTTAGTTGAAATTGCCGAGTGCAGACCATTGAGCAAACGTAAGCGTTACAGATTATATAAACGGGCATAATGATACAAACACAAAGCATTCTAGGAGTTGCTGATAACTCTGGAGCAAAAAGAATAATGTGCATCAAGGTACTTGGAGGATCAAAGAGACGTTATGCACGGGTAGGCGATATCATTGTTGCATCCATCAAGGATTGCCTCCCTCACTCGAAGGTAAAATCCGGAGATGTAATCAGAGCGGTAGTAGTCCGTACAAAAAAGGAATTTCGTCGTACAGACGGCAGTTACATTAAATTTGATGAAAATTCTGCTGTGGTAATTGACGCAAAACGTGAGCCAGTGGGAACACGCATTTTCGGACCTGTAGCAAGAGAATTGCGAGCCGGAAAATTTATGCGTATCCTCTCACTTGCCCCGGAAGTATTGTAGAGTTTAGAAATGAAAACTAACCAACGTAAAAAAAGAAGACCCACAATAAGACGTGAAGATACTGTGATGGTTATTTCCGGGAAAGAAAAAGGACGTACCGGACGTGTAATAACTGTTGATTGGAAACGGGAACGTTTACTGATTGAAGGTGTAAACATGGTAACACGTCATACTAAACCAAATGCTGCAAATCAGCAGGGTGGTTTAGTTAAAACCGAAGCACCTGTTCATTATTCCAATGTTCAACTATTTAACCCTACTTTGAACAGGGGTGTGCGAGTCAAAATACAAACCAGCGATGCAGGTGTGAAAAATCGGGTCTGTGTAAAATCAGGAGAGGTAATAGGATAATGGCAAACAGTCACTTGTTGCAGACCTACAAATCAGAGGTTGTGCCACAGCTTCAAAAGAAGTTTAGTTACAAAAATATTCATCAAATCCCAGCGATCAAAAAAGTCACCTTAAATATAGGTCTTGGCGAAGCTGTACAGAATCCAAAAGTAGTCGAAGCAGCCAGCAAACAGTTGGCTTTGATTGCCGGACAGAAACCTGTGATTACACGGGCAAAAAAGTCTATTGCAGGATTCAAGCTACGTGAAGGTATGCCGATTGGCTGCATGGTTACTTTACGTAATCAGCAAATGTGGAATTTCCTTGATAAACTACTTCACGTCGCTATGCCGCGTATTCGCGACTTTCGGGGAATTTCACCGAAAGCATTTGACGGTGGGGGGAATTATACAATAGGTATCAAGGAGCAATTGATATTTCCTGAACTTGAATTTGATGACGTGGATCATGTCCGTGGAATGAATATCTCTATCGTGACTTCTGCTCCTACTGATGAAGAGAGTCTTGCAATGTTGCAGGACTTGGGATTTCCTTTTAGAAAATAGATCTGATGGCAAAAAAATCAATGATCGCCAAAAGCGAGCGTACCCAAAAATTTAAAGTGCGTCAATACAACAGATGTGGATATTGCGGACGACCTCGAGGTTATTTGAGAAAGTTCGGTATGTGCAGAATTTGTTTTCGCAAAAATGCTAGCTCTGGGCTTCTACCTGGAGTCACAAAGGCCAGTTGGTAATAATTAAAAAAGATTCTCAATAAAGTTGTGTTATGTCAATGAGTGACCCAGTTGCGGATTTATTAACACGCATCCGCAATGCGAATATGAGGAATAAAGATAGTCTGGAACTGTTATCTTCCAGAATGAAACTGAACATCGTCAAAGTTTTGAAAGATGAAGGTTTCATTACAAACTGGGAGTTGGATGAAAAAGGTAAATTCCCTCAGTTGCGTATCTGGTTAAAGTACGTGGATGATATACCGGTAATTCGTGAAATTAAACGTATCAGCAAACCAGGATTACGTCTCTACACAAAAGGTAAAGATTGCAAACCTGTTTTAAATGGACAGGGAATTTCGATCCTTTCTACTTCAAAAGGGATTATGAGCGATCGACAATGCCGAAACGATAATATCGGCGGTGAAGTGCTTTGCACTGTCTGCTAGTCTGGATTAAAAGAGATTAAAGAATGTCAAGAATTGGTAAAAGACCCATCAAAGTAATTCAGGGAGTTGAGGTTGCCTTTAAGGAACGTCAGCTTTCAGTGAAGGGGCCTAAAGGCGAATTGCAATTAACTGCTCATCCTGCGATTGAATTGAAAATCGATGAGGAGAATATCTATGTCAGCCCTGCTGATCTGAATGCTCCGATGACACCTATGCTCGGGACAACCTGGGCTTTGATTACTAATATGATTCAAGGTGTAACTGTAGGATTCCAAAAACAGTTAAACCTTGTTGGTGTCGGTTATAAAGCGGCAGTTCAACAAAAAATTTTAGAGCTGAATTTAGGTTATTCACATCCTATTAAATACACTCTGCCTGAAGGTATAAAAGCGACAGTAAACGCTAACACTAAAATTATGCTTGAGAGTTCAGACAAACAACTTCTGGGTCAAGTAAGTGCAGAGATACAAAAATTTAGACCACCTGAACCTTACAAAGGCAAAGGGATTTTATTTGATGGTGTACAAATTAAGCGTAAAGCCGGAAAAAGCGGTAAAACATAATACTTAAGTCATAGTCTAATATGGAAAATGCGGCAAAACGTCTAAAGGGAAGATTAACCAGACACAGACGCCTTAGAAAAAAAATCTCCGGGACAGAGCTACGCCCGCGATTGGCAGTATTCAGATCTGCAATGCATATTTATGTGCAGGCAGTTGACGATATTGCAGGGGTAACACTCGCTGCTTCTTCTACAGCAGTGATCAAAAAGTCCCTGAAAAAGACTTATACAGGAAATAAAGATGCTGCCAAAGCAGTTGGTGCTGACGTAGCAAAGAAACTTTTAGATAAATCAATTTCATCAGTTGTCTTTGACCGCGGTGGTTTTGTTTATCATGGACGTGTACAGGCCTTAGCTGATGGTGCTAGGGAAGCTGGCTTAAAGTTCTGAAAACCGGTAAAGCTGAATAAATGGTAAAATAGTGGCAGATAAACATTCAGAAAAAAACGAGTTAATCGAAAAAGTAATAAGAGTAAACCGTGTAGCCAAAGTGGTGAAAGGTGGACGTCGATTTAGCTTTAGTGCCTTGATTGTTGTCGGAGACGGCCGCGGTAAGGTTGGTCTGGGTCTTGGAAAGGCTAACGAAGTTGTGGAAGCAATTCGTAAAGCAGTTGAACAAGCTTCAGTGAGTATGAAGAAAATTAACGTGGAAGGCACAACAATTCCGCATCTGGCAATTGGTAGATTTGGATCCGGAAAGGTTTTAATGAAACCTGCAGAAAAAGGTCATGGAATCATTGCCGCAGGTGCAGTTAGAGCAGTCATGGAAGCCGCGGGTATCAATGACATCAGCGTAAAGTGCTTAGGTTCAAGGAATCCAAACAACCTGGTACGCTCAACTCTTGAGGGTTTGTACAATCTTAGAAGTAATGAATGGATTGCACGTGCAAGAGGCAAAGACATCGAATATATAAGCCAACACTAAACATGAGCAAGAAAATAAAAGTAACACAGATTCGTAGTCGAATAGGTGCGAAAAAAAATCAAATAGCCTGTCTGACTGGCTTAGGATTAAGAAAAATAAATAGCTCTACAGTCCTTGATAATACTCCGGAAGTACGAGGCATGATAAGTAAAGTAAATCATCTTGTCCGGATTGAGACAGCAGTTTAAATTACAACGGTATTAATATGTATCTCCACGATCTTGAATCAACAAAAGACAAGCCACGTAAACGAGTAGGCAGAGGTCCCGGAAGCGGAAGCGGAAAGAACTGCGGCCGTGGCCAAAACGGTGCTAAATCACGTTCCGGTTACAAAAGAAAAAGAGGTTTCGAAGGTGGACAAACACCGCTTAACCGAAGACTGCCTAAGTTTGGTTTCACAAGTCCAAACAAGGTATATGCACAACTGATTAATCTGCAAAACCTCGAAGACGCAGTCAGCGTGGAAACAGGTAGTAATCTTGATAAAAACAAACTGAAAGAATTAGGTTTTATCAAAAAAGCAGATAAGCCGGTAAAACTTTTAGGTAACGGCAGCTTAAGTAAGAAACTAACTATCGAAGTAGACATGGTTAGTGTCAGTGCCGCGGAAGCAGTTACAAAAGCCGGTGGAGAAGTAGTTACGATAGGTTCAGGACGTCTTTGATGTTAAACATTATTCAGAACATTTTTCGCATTGAAGAACTAAGACAACGCATATTCTTCACACTTTTCATGCTTTTCATTTTCCGTCTTGGTGCGCATATTCCGACACCAGGAATTGATGGAGCAGCATTGACGGCATTTTTTGAAGCGCAGCAAGGTTCAATTTTACGTTTCTTCGACATGTTTACCGGAGGAGCGCTGGCTCGATTAACAGTTTTCGCGCTGGGAGTTATGCCTTATATCAGTGCTTCAATTATTATTCAGTTATTAACCGCAGTATTTCCATACCTCGAAAGATTAGCCAAAGAAGGAGATGCGGGCCGTAAAAAGATTACGGGTTATACCAGATACGGTACAATAGTACTTAGTGTTGTACAGGGCTTTGCCATTGCAGTAGGACTTGAAAGCATGGCTGCTCCAGGCGGACAACCCATTGTGATTTCCACCTTAAGTCCTTGGGCTTTTAGAGCATTGACCGTCATCACCTTGACTGCAGGAACAGCATTTTTAATGTGGGTTGGTGAGCAGATAAGTGAGCGTGGAATCGGCAACGGAATTTCATTATTGATATTCGCAGGAATTGTAGTCGGTATTCCGGGCGCAATTATAAATTCAATTCGACTGGTTCAGGACAATGTTTTATCACCACTTGTACTGGTAATTGTCGGCTTATTGATGATTGTGGTCATATTCCTGGTTATTTTTGCAGAAACGGCATATAGAAAAATACCTGTTCAATACGCAAAACGAATGCAGGGGAATCGGATGTTCGGTGGTCAGTCTTCTCATCTCCCATTGAAAATTAACACAGCAGGTGTGATACCACCAATTTTCGCATCATCGATACTTGCTTTTCCCGCGACTATCACAGGTTTTATTGCAATTCCGTGGGTTCAGGCAATCGGCGGTCAGTTACAACCGGGCAGGATGTTGTATAATATTATGTTTGCCTTGATGATTTTTTTCTTTGCTTTCTTTTATACGGCTATTACGTTTAACCCCGTTAAGATTGCAGAAGAAATGAAGAAACACGGTGGATACATTCCAGGGATACGTCCCGGCAAGAAAACGGCTGAATATGTGAATTTAGTACTTTCACGCTTAACTTTTGGTGGGGCAACTTACCTGGCTGTTGTCTGTCTTTTCCCGTATATCCTCTTTGACCTTTTTGACATCCCTTTCTATTTTGGAGGGACAGCACTTTTAATCGTGGTTGGAGTAGGTTTAGACCTGGTTAATCAAATCGAAGCCTTCTTGTTAAATCAGAATTATGACGGCTTTATGAAAAAAACAAAACGGCGCCAGTTAAAATCCGGTGCAATGCGACTATGATGCGATCAAAGAAAATATCATGAAAGTACGTTCGTCTGTAAAGAGAATCTGCGAGAAGTGCAGAATCATTAAAAGAAAAGGGGTCTTGCGGGTAATCTGTGAGAATCCAAAACATAAACAGCGTCAAGGATAAGAAGGAGCTGGATGGCAAGAATTTCCGGTATTGACTTACCAAATGCTAAAAGAGTTGAAATTGGACTAACCTACATCTACGGTGTAGGCAGAAAACTTTCTAACGACATTTTAGTTAAAGCGAAGATTGATAAGAATCTGCGTGTACGTGATCTAAATGACGATCAGGTAAATCAGATTCGTACAATAATCGAAAAAGAGTACCAAGTTGAAGGTGATCTTCGACGAGACATTAGTTTGAATATCAAACGTCTCATGGATTTAGGTAACTACCGTGGATTACGGCATCGTAAACATATGCCGGTCAGAGGTCAACGGACTAAGACCAATGCAAGGACAAGAAAAGGTCCGCGTAGATTAGCAGTCAGCAAGAAAAAATAATTCATCCTAAACACTGAATAGAGCCTTATCTGATGGCACAGGCAAAAAAGAAAAAAGAAAAAAGAATAGTTGAACAAGGCCGCGTTTATATCAAGGCAACGTTTAACAACACAATCGTGACTATTACTGATACTCAAGGCAACGTAATTGGTTGGTCGAGTACAGGCGCCCACGGCTTTAAAGGGTCACGCAAAAGCACACCGTTTGCAGCAAGAGTCGCGGCAGATGATGCACTCAAAAAGGCAGTAGACAGTGGCATGAAAAGTGTCGATGTTTTTGTCAAAGGACCGGGTTCAGGTCGTGAATCAGCTCTTCGTGCAATCTCAGCATTAGAAGATATGCGAATCACGTCAATCAACGATATCACACCGGTTCCTCATAATGGATGCCGACCTCCAAAGCAGCGGCGGATCTGATAAAATATCATAAATCACAAAACTCTGTGGATGATAAAACTCCTCAGCAGTTTTGCTTTTTTGGTTGAAAAACACCAGAAAACTATACTGGAATGCAGATGTCTGAAATAAATGAAACAATAGAAACAGCAGATACGGAGGCAGAAACTGCCGTACCGGATGATAATATGTCCGCTGATACAAACTTGGATACAGAGTCTGAAGAAGGCGTTACTGAAGAAAATCCCTTCTTTGCGAAAAACTGGATGTCAATTGCAAAACCCACTAAACTGCAGTTTGAGCCGGACAGCTTAAAAGCAGATTATGGAAAGTTTACAATTGATCCGCTGGAGCCTGGATTTGGGATGACAATTGGTCATTCTTTAAGACGTGTACTACTTTCGTCAATCCGTGGGTCAGCAGTTTTTGCTGTGCAGATTGATGGTGTAACTCATGAATTCAGTAATATCCCTGGTATTGTTGAGGACATGGTTCAAGTTATCCTCAATATCAAGGAACTAAAAATTGAACAATTTGTTGATGAAATTGTTGAACTTGAACTCATCGGAGAAGGACCCTGTGTTATCAAAGCAGGTGACATTTCAACTTTTGGAAAAGCAGAAATATTGAATCCAGAGTTGGTTTTGGCAACTTTACAAAAAGGTGCGACTGTCAGCATGACCATGTTTTCACGTTTCAACAAAGGTTATGTAACGTCAGAAGAGAATCAGCAGGAAGAATTACCTGTAGGAACAATCTATCTTGATTCAAATCATTCGCCTGTTACCAGGATCAACTATGAAATTGAAAATTCACGTGTTGATAAAAAGACTGATTACGACCGTTTGAATTTTGAATTGTGGACAAATGGTTCAGTAAAACCAACCGACAGTTTGGCCTATGCAGCAAAAATCATTAAGGAGCACATGGATGTGTTTATTAACTTTGATGAAAGTAGAATCAAGGACGAACCTGAAGTAGAAGTAGAAGACGAACCGTTGAATGAAAACTTATACCGCAGTGTAAGCGAACTTGAATTGTCAGTACGTTCCATCAACTGCCTGCAGAACGCCAAAATCGAAACCATTGGTGACCTTGTTCAGAAGAGTGAACAGGAAATGCTCAAAACTAAGAACTTCGGCCGGAAGTCCCTGAATGAAATTAAAGTAATCCTGACAGATATGGGATTGTCGCTGGGCACTTCCTTGGATAATTTTGATCCAATGAATAATCCTCACGATAAATAATTAGGAAATAAATATAAGATGCGACATTTAAAAGCAGGAAACCGTTTAGGAGTAACTACGTCGCATCGCCGTGCCATGATGCGTAACATGGTCACGTCTATTCTGGAACACGGCCAAGTAACATGCACATTGGCCAGAGCGAAAGAAGTCCGAAAACCGCTTGAAAAAATGATAAGCTGGGGCAAGCAGGGTGATCTGCATGCACGGCGTCAGGCATTGCGTTTCGTTAAAAGTAAAGAGGCAATGTTACAACTCTTCGAAGTTTTGGCTGAACGTTTCAAGGATCGTCAAGGTGGTTATTCCAGGATTATTAAATTAGGAAAAAACAGACTTGGTGATAACTCTGAAATGGCGATTGTGCAACTGCTGGGCAGTGATGCAGATCAGTTAAGTTCTTTGAAAGAAAAATCATCAAAAAAGAAACAACCGAAGAAAAAAGACAGTACTGTGTTGAAAGAAGTCAGTGAAGAAGTTCAGGCTGATTCTGCAACACCGGAAAAAGCAGAATCTGCTCCGGAAAAGAGTGAAACTGAGGTTGTAGAAACAACAGAAAATACTGAAGTTGAAGCCGCTCCAGCGCCTAAAGATGATGCTGAAGAAAAATCTGCAACTGCCGAAGTTAAGGCTGAGGAAGTTCCAGCTGAAAGTGAAGTTGTTGCTGAAGAAG
>JABGPG010000197.1:0-1501 GCA_018645085.1 Deltaproteobacteria bacterium | reverse complement strand
CCTGCAACTGAAGATTCTGCTTCAGAAAAAAAAGCTGACTAAGATTATAAGACCTCCTTCCTGCTAAAGGCTTCTTCTTCAAAGGAGCCTTTTTTCTCCCTGCCAATCACCCTTCTTTAAAATCACTGCTTATGACGTCTAATCCTGCTGCAATCTCGCCTTCTCAAGAAAAGAAGCGAATTTATCTGGAGACGTTGGGTTGTGCAAAAAACCGTGTTGATTCTGAAATCATGCTGGCCAGTTTGCAAACTCACGGCTATGAGTTGACGATGGAACCGGAAACTGCAGAAGTTATCATTGTAAATACCTGTGCGTTTCTAACGGAAGCAAGTGAAGAATCCATCAACAGAATTCTAGATCTCAGCGATTTCAAAAGCAAAGGCAATTGCGAAAAACTGGTTGCAACAGGTTGTTTGACTCAGCGTTATCAAGACAGTCTCGCGAAACAGATCCCTGAACTGGACGGACTACTCGGTTCAAACGGATTTGAACAAATTCCGGAACTAGTCCATTCAATGTATGAAGGTTCAGGACAGTCACGATTAAATCTTCAGCAAAAACCACATTACAAGCAGTTTGAAGAACAGGCGAGAGTTCAAACAACTCCTCAACATTATGCTTACCTGAAAGTGGCAGAAGGTTGTTCAAACATGTGTTCATTCTGTAACATACCTGCGTTAAGAGGTAATTTCAGCAGCCGTACTGTAAATTCAATAGTAACTGAAATCCGCAATCTTACTGAAAAAGGAGTTAAAGAAATCAATTTGATTTCTCAGGACACCTCGTCTTATGCGAAGGATTTTAAGAACAGCACCGGCCTGGCAACTCTCTTAAAAAGTATCAGTAATATCGAGGGTGATTTCTGGATCAGACTCTTTTATTGTTATCCGAACACCTTCACTGCAGAAACACTGGAAGTCATTGCAGCAGACAAAAGATTTTGCCGTTACCTTGATATGCCTTTTCAACATATCAACGATGATGTTTTGAAAGCCATGAACCGCAAAATAAACCGTCAGCAAATTGAAAGCAAAATGGAGGAAATTAAAACATCTCTACCGGACGCAGCATGGCGTACTACTTTTATTGTAGGTTTTCCAACTGAAACAGAAGAGAATTTCGAGGAACTGCTTGAATTTGTGGCTGCAGGACATTTTCAGCATGTTGGTGTTTTTGCATACTCACATGAAGATAATATCCGCTCAGCAAAATGGGGCGACCCTGTTCCAAACACGCTTAAACATGAACGCCGCAAGCGTTTGATGGAAGCACAGCAAAAAGTCAGCAGCCTGAGGAATAATAATTACATTGGCCAGCAAATAAAAGTTCTAGTGGAAGGTGTCAGCCAGGAAAGTGATTTGCTACTGCAAGGGCGCAGCGAATTTCAAGGACCTGATGTAGACGGATTAGTTTATATCAATGAGGGCAATGCTCGTCCTGGGACTTTCAATAATGTTGAAATAACAGAAGCTCACACGTATGATTTAATTGGACGCATTGT
>JABGPG010000040.1 GCA_018645085.1 Deltaproteobacteria bacterium | reverse complement strand
TATTGAGTTTTAGCTCATGAACTCATTTAGCTTGTTGCATAGCAGCCCAAACACGTTGTGGAGAAAGGGGCATTTCCAGATCATTAATACCCAGCGGGCGCAGTGCGTCTACGACTGCGTTGACGACGGCTGGTGTTGATCCGATTGTCCCTGCTTCTCCTGCGCCTTTTGCGCCCAATGGATTGTGAGGGCATGGAGTTACTGTTCTGTCCAGTTCAAATGAAGGAAGATCATCAGCACGAGGCATTGCATAATCCAGGTATGAAGCAGTATTGAGCTGACCACTTTCGTCATAAACCGCTCCTTCAAGCAAGGCTTGTCCAATACCCTGTGCCACTCCACCGTGAATCTGACCTTCAACAATCATCGGATTGACGACATTGCCGACATCATCGCAGGCTATAAAACGCTTTAAATCCACTTTCCCTGTCTCAGCATCAACTTCGACAACTGCCAAGTGTGCACCAAAGGGATAGGTGAAATTGACCGGATCATAAAAACTGGTTGCATCCAAGCCAGGTTCCAAACCTTCAGGATAATTATGCGGAACATAAGCTGTCAGAGATACATCTCCAAAAGCAACTGATTTATCTGTACCTTTCACTGTCCATTTTCCGTCAGCGAAATCCAAATCTTCCGTGGATGCTTCCAAGAGGTGAGCCGCGATTTTTGCGCCTTTTTCCTTAATTTTGTCCAAGCTTTTGACAATTGCACTTCCGCCAACGGCCAAACTTCTTGATCCGTAAGTTCCCATACCAAACGGAACTTTTCCGGTATCACCGTGAACGACCTCCACATTCTCCAGCGGAATTCCTAAATCGTCAGCAATAATCTGCGCGAAAGTGGTTTCGTGACCTTGACCATGAGAATGACTGCCGGTAAAAAGCGTCACTGATCCGGTAGGTTCCACGCGGATATTAGCCGCTTCAAAAAGTCCAGCTCGTGCGCCCAAAGAACCGACCACCGCAGACGGTGCAATTCCGCAAGCTTCGATATATGTTGATAAACCTATACCCATCAGTTTGCCGTTGGCACGTGCGGTTTCACGTTCTTTTTTTAGATTTTCGTAATCAGACATTTCCAGCAGGCGCTTCAATACACCTTCGTAGTTTCCACTGTCATACTGCAGAGCAACCTGAGTTTGATATCCGGGTTCTTTTTCACTACCGTCAAAAGGTGGAATAAAGTTTTTCAAACGTAATTCAGCTGGATCAACACCCAATTCTGCAGCAGCGGTTTCAACCATACGTTCGAGCACATAAGTTGCTTCCGGTCGGCCGGCACCACGGTATGCATCAACTGGAGCAGTGTTTGTAACTCCCGCATTGACAGTCACATGTACCGCTGGTGTTGTATAAAGTCCCTGCAATAATGTTCCGTGAAGATAGGTCGGAACTGCGGTTGAAAAAGTTGAAAGATAGGCTCCTAGATTGGCTTCAGTTTCGACTTTCAAAGCGACCATTAAACCATCCTTGTCAAAACCCATTGATGCCTTTGTAACATGGTCACGACCCTGTCCGTCAGTCAAGAAACTTTCGGTACGTTCCGCTGTCCACTTCACTGGACGTTTGATTTGTTTAGCAACCCAAACCATCAGTGCTTCTTCAATGTAATGGAAAATTTTACTACCGAATCCTCCACCCACATCCGGTGCAACTACACGCACCTTATGTTCCGGTAAAGCTAGCACAAATGCGCACATCAGCAAGCGAATCACATGTGGATTTTGGGAAGAAGTATAGAGCGTGTGATAATCACGGGAATCATCATAATCCCCAATAGCGCAGCGTGGTTCAATGGCATTTGGAACAAGACGCTGGTTGACGATGTCCATCGTTGTCACATGTGCCGCACTTTCCAGGGCGGTATTTACTACATCCATTCCTGAGCCAAGTTCCCACTCAAAAATACTGTTATTTGGCGCTTCTTCATGAAGCTGAGGTGCACCATCTTTAAGGGCTTCCGAAATATTTACTACTGCCGGAAGTTCTTCATATTCTATTTCCACCAAAGCTGCCGCATCTTTGGCTTGAGCTTGAGTTTCGGCTATCACTACTGCGACCGCATCTCCAACATGACGTGCTTTTCCACGAGACAGTAGAGGATGAGGCGGTTCATTCATAGTATCGCCGTTTTTGAAATCAACCTGCCATCCGCAAGGAACTCCGGCGATGGCGTCTGCTATGTCGCTGCCGATAAAGCTTGCCACATAACCTGGAGCATCTTGTGCTGCAGAGGTGTCAATACTTTTGATATTTGCATGTGCAAAAGGACTACGGACAATCGTAGCGAATGTCATTCCCGGCAACTTGATGTCATCTGTGTACCGTCCCTTACCAGTGATGAATCGCTGATCCTCCACCCGCTTAACGGATGCGCCCATTAATTTTCCCATCTCTATCTCCTAAGACTGTTGGGCAGCATGTTGCACCGCCTTCACAATGTTATCGTATCCCGTACAGCGGCAGAAGTTTCCTTCTAACGCGTGCCGTATTTCACCTTCAGACGGTTTTGGATTGCGTTCCAGCAACTGCCATGAAGACAGAATCATACCCGGAGTGCAGAATCCGCACTGCAGTCCGTGTTTTTCCCTGAAACTTTCCTGAATTGGATGCAGCTCACCGTTTGTCGCCATCCCTTCTATAGTTTTAATATCTGCTCCCTCGCATTGCACTGCAAGCAAAGTACAGGATTTTACGGTTTCCCCGTTAACGAGAATTGTACAGGCACCGCAACTGCTTGTATCACAACCAACATGTGTTCCTGTCAGTCCCATATTATCACGCAGATGCTGCACAAGAAGCACGCGTGGTTCCACATCATGTTCGTATGCGGTACCGTTTACTGTCATTGAAACTTTCATCGATATCTTCCTCCAAAGAAAGTTGAAAAAATTAGCCAAAATGGCTGATTAAAATAATTTCTGTAATAGACTAGAAAACTATATCTATCACTTGTAAATTATTTTGTCAAATTTTTTATTATGCTAAGGTTTGCTGGTTTGCTAAAACTCCTAAACTAAATATTTGTCATCTCGAACGAAGAGAGAGATCTTACATATCAGAGCTTAACTTAAAACAGATTTCTCGTTTTGTAAGCAATGAAACTATTTTGAGACTTTATACGAGAGCATCAGGTTTTATGTCACAAAATGTTTATTCTTTGACGCAGTTGGTGCTTTTGAATCTTGCCTGTTGCGGTTTTTGGCAGGGGGCCGAAAATGACTTTTTTTGGTTTTTTGAAACGAGCCATTCGTTCAGTACAGAATTCAATCAGTTGTTGCGCATCAGGGTTTTTTCCTGTTTTCAACTCAACGAAAGCACAGGGCACCTCTCCCCATGTTTCATCCTGCATGGCAACAACCGCAGCTTCGTTTACAGCAGGATGTTGATATAAAACATTTTCTATTTCAACAGAAGAAATATTTTCTCCACC
>JABGPG010000147.1:16106-23540 GCA_018645085.1 Deltaproteobacteria bacterium | reverse complement strand
AAAAACAGAAAGATATTTAGGCCGCTTTTGCTTTCTTCAAAACAATCTTTTGCTTTATATTTGATAAAAAGTGTGATTGGATTTGATTTTGCAGTTGGAATTTGCTTAAATTTGTCTATGCCAATAAAAAAGTTGGCAGACAAAAAACACAAAATATCAGAAAGACAAGTAATCATGGAAGAAATAAAACGCCTCTTATTGGAAGAAAAGGCGGCGCTTCTCGGGGACATTCGGGAAAAAACAGGAAAAAACAAAATAAACAGTGATATCGGTGACGCTATTGATTCTTCTGTAGAAGAACAGGAACGTGAGTTAGACCTATTACTACAAGATCGGGAACAAGCTAGACTTAAAGGAATTGAAAATGCTCTTCAACGCATGGAGTCCGATGACTTCGGTTACTGTGAGGAGTGTGGAGAAGACATTTCCAAAAAAAGACTGCTGGCAGTACCTTTGACCCGTATGTGTATCAATTGCCAGTCAACTGAAGAACGCAGTCGGCTTGCGCAAAATGCTTTTTCCCGTGCAGACTACTCCAGTCAAGTTTTAAGTGACGAATAATTATTGAGCCTCACTCCGGAAACCGTGAGTTAGATTAGATGCAGCCTTAAGCTAACATTTCAAAGGCACTCACAGTTACCGACTCCAGTTGCATTAAGTGTGTTGATTAAAACCAGTTACGAAAAACAGTGCCTGAATTTACAGTTTTTAATTCCGGAGCAGTATGGCCAATCTGCTGAATTATGACGCCGGCCAGTTACTGGCCTTTATTTTGGTACTGGTTCGTGTCAGCGGAATAATCTCAACTGCGCCTATCTTCGGCAGTTCAGTTTCGCCACCTCAAGTAAAGATTGTGTTGAGTCTGATGCTGACGCTGATTCTCTACCCTTTCATACCTGAGATACAAGTTTTTCCTGATCGTCCGGACCATTATCTTGTGCTGATCGCGAGTGAACTGCTGATTGGCTTGGTACTCGGTATGATCGGTCGTTTTTTATTTTCTGCAGTCGAATTCGCCGGAACAGTCATCGGCTTTCAAATGGGACTCGGGATGGCCAACGTCTTTGATCCGCAATCACAGCAGCAGGTTTCTCTGGTGGGAAGATTTGAAAGTACGACCGCGACACTCATTTTCCTGGCCATGGACGGACACCTGATTGTCATTCAGGCTCTTGTCAGAAGCTACTCTGTTCTGCCTCCAGGCGGTGCGAGAATCAGCCAGCCTTTGGTTGAAAAACTGACAGAACTTTCCGCAAGTATATTTGTCATTGGCTTACAAATAGGTGCGCCACTGATTGTTGCTCTTTTTCTCGCTAACGCTATTGTCGGACTACTGGCACGTTCAGTTCCGCAAATTCAGGTTTTCGTAGTTGGTTTTCCACTGACCTTATTACTCGGATTTTTGTTTCTGTTTTTCGGTATGCCTTTTTATGGACAAGCGGTACACAAGATGTTTGAGATGTTTGACTCACAATTATTTAGTGTGCTTAAACTATTAGGCGGATCAAGCTAACTATTTGAAAAATGAAAACTTAGCTTGAAGAGCAGGTAGATCATCAGCACTCATCCGCATTTTGCGATAAACCCAATACTTAAAGCACTTTTTTCTTGAAAATCAATGGCAGAACAACAAGGTCAGGAAAAAACTGAAGCACCAACGGAGAAAAAACGCAGGGAGTCACGAGAAGAAGGGCAAGTTGCCTTCAGCAAGGAACTCTCCTCTGCGGCTTTGCTGGCAGGAATTGTACTCACCTTAGTGGCGACAAGTCCTCTTATCCTCGATTCATTTCGGGAACTCATGACAAGAATGTTCCGACAGGTGGCATCTCCTGATGAGTTGTCCATCAACAGTATTTATACTTTATCAGGAGAAATTGTCACCACCATACTCCCTGCCTTCGCACCATTCATTGCGGCTATTGTTTTTATCGCTATTTTTGCTTCTGTTTTACAGGTTGGTGTGCAGATCACTTTTAAAGCCATTGCACCTAAATTCAGCAAATTAAGTCCCTTAACTGGAATCAAACGTCTTTTTTCATCACAGTCTCTTGCCGATTTTCTCAAGAGTATGGCAAAACTGATTATTGTTGGCTTTGTCGGTTATTTAACTTACATAGATAAAATCTCAGAATTGAACGGACTTTCTATTTCAACTCCGGAGGCAATTCTGAAATACAATTTTACTGTGGTTGCCGAAGTTGCTGGAAAGATCGTGTTAGCGCTTGCGGCAATTGCAATTTTTGATTATTTTTATCAACGCTGGCATCATGAACAGCAAATGATGATGACCAAACAGGAAGTCAAGGAAGAGACTAAACAAACGGAAGGTGACCCCCAGCTTAAAGCCAGAATTCGCCAGATTCAACGCGAAATGTCAAACGCGCGGATGATGCAGGAAGTGCCGAAAGCGGACGCGCTGATCGTCAATCCAACTCACTTCTCAGTTGCTGTGCTTTATGACCGTGATGCGATGTCTGCTCCTGAAGTTACCGCAAAAGGTGCGGATCACATGGCCCTGCGGATGCGTACAATTGCCAGAGAAAATAATGTGCCCATCCTCGAACGACCAGAATTGGCACGTGATTTATATGCAAACGTAGAAATCGGTGAAGACATTCCGGAAAGATTTTACAAAGCAATTGCGGAAATACTGGCCTTTGTTTACAGACTCCGCAAGAGATAATTTTTTCGCAGTCCTGCCCCTTTCAAAACAAATCCTCACAGGATCGCTGGAATATTTTCCAAATTTTGTTTTTGGAGCATTATTTGCAACAGGCAGACCCGTGCGTTTCGTTTTTGAAATGCGGATATTTTTAACGACCTTTTGGTAATGGATGACCAGTGGCCGCAGCAAGTATACCTTTAAATAATATAATCAGTAAAGCTGACATTGTTCTCGCCATAGGCGTGATGTCAATTCTGCTGATCATGGTGGTTCCCCTTCCACTAATAGTTCTCGATCTACTCCTTGCATTAAGCATCACAGTAGGAGTACTGATTCTTTTTGTTGCTTTATTTTCGGAAAGTTCACTCGAGTTCTCCTCCTTCCCTTCAGTACTGCTCATTGCCACGATTTTCCGGCTTTCTCTTAATGTTGCCTCCACTAGACTTATTTTACTGGAAGGTCATCAAGGACCAGGCGCAGCAGGATCGATTATTAATTCTTTTGGCGAGTTTGTAGTCGGCGGAAATCAGATTGTCGGTATCATCATCTTCCTGATTCTGGTTATCATCAATTTTGTTGTCATCACCAAAGGTACAGGACGTATCGCTGAGGTTGCTGCACGTTTTACTTTGGATGCCATGCCTGGAAAACAGATGGCAATTGACGCTGATTTAAACGCGGGGCTGATTGATGAAGACGAAGCCCGTCATCGGCGTTCAACCATTCAGCGTGAATCGGATTATTTTGGATCACTTGACGGTGCCAGCAAATTTGTACGCGGTGACACAATTGCAGGTTTAATTATCACTTCAATTAATATCTTAGGCGGACTGCTGGTAGGAATCACTCAGTACGATATGTCTGCAGGAGATGCTTTTGATGCTTATGCGACTTTAACCATTGGTGATGGACTCGTCTCGCAAATACCCGCGCTGATAATTTCAATCGCCGCAGGTATTGCCGTTACCAAAGCTTCCGGCGAAAATAAAATTTCTGTTGATTTACAAAAACAAATTTTCAGTAATGTTCAGGCATTGTATGTTGTTTCTGCAGTTCTTGTTACTTTTTCATTAATCCCGGGCATGCCGGTGGTTCCGTTTTTACTGTTGGCACTTGCTACTTTCACGTTGGCGCAAACGAGTAAACGTTCCAATCTGAATATTGCCACTGACGAACACCAGGAAGAACAGGCACGTCTACAAAAAGAAATGAGTGAAGAACCGGAAGATATTGAATCGCTACTCACGATTGACATTCTTGGGCTGGAATTGGGTTACGGAATGATACCGCTGGTGGATGAAGAACAGGATGGTGAACTGCTGAAACGGATCAAGGCTATCCGTCGTCAAATTGCCATTGATTACGGATACATCGTCCCTCCGCTGCACATTAAGGACAATCTTGAACTCTCTCCAGGTGAATATTCAATTACCATCAAAGGTATTGAGATTGCCCGTAATGAACTGATGATGGGCCACCACCTTGCCATGAAGACCGGAGATGTGGATGAAGAGATTCCTGGCGTTGACACAGTTGAACCGGCATTTGGACTTCCGGCAATCTGGATTGCGGAGGAAGATGAGGAACGCGCTCAATTTGCCGGATATACAGTTGTTGACCTACCTACTGTTTTGGCTACACATCTGACAGAAGTCCTGAAAAATCATGCATTTGAATTTATCGGACGTCAGGAGACTCAAAAACTTATTGACTCTCACGCCAAATCCGAACCAAAAGTTGTTGAAGAATTGATCCCATCACTGTTATCATTAGGTGTTGTGCAAAAAGTTCTGCAAAATTTACTTAAAGAACTCGTATCTATCCGTGACCTGCATACGATTCTTGAGACACTGGCAGATGTTGCTCCAATCACCAAAGATCCTGATTTGCTCACAGAACACGTTCGTCAGAGTCTTTCACGACAGATCACCAGACAATATCAAACACCGGACGGGATGCTGCCCCTGATTACAATGAATCAGGATTTGGAGAATCAAATTGCCACAGCAATCCAGGATTCTGGTCAAGGTGCATATCTTGGCTTGAATCCTAACATGGCACAGGCGATCATAAATGGAATCGACGGGATGATGGAGCAATTTACGATCAACAATTATCAGCCGCTTTTGCTTTGTTCACCGCTGATTCGTCCGCATGTTAAAAAGCTGGTGGAGCGTTTTATTCCTAATCTTGTGGTACTTTCACATAACGAGGTAGCACAGGATGTCCGTATTGAAGCACTCGGTGTAGTTGAATTAAGCGGTTAAGCGAAAAAATATTGAGTTTTGCTTTGTAGAAAAATCAACTCAAGACTCAAAACCAAAATCTGTTAAAAAGCAAACTTATGAATCTCAAGCGCTACCGTGTCAATAATATCAAAGAAGCTTTGAAATTCATCAAGCGTGATCTGGGTCCAGACGCACTGATCGTTTCTACCCGTCAGGTAAAAGAAGGCAAAGGTGCTTTTGGAATGTTCGGTAAAACAATGTTGGAGGTAACTGCTGCACCAGGTGAAAAGAAAAAAAACAGTGCTGTCTCAAAAGTACCGGCCACAAAAGCACTTGAAGCATACAGCGGCGGTGCAGATACTGTAGAAAACGCACTGGCTGATACATTCATGAGACCTCAGAAAAATTCCACACTTTCGGTTACAGATCAAACACGTAACATGATGCTGCCGATACAAAAAGAGCTGCAGGGAATTCGACTGACTTTAGGAGATTTGACTTCACAGACAAATGCTTTTGACGATCATCTGGTCGGTGAGTTGAAACACGAGCTTGGAGAAATGCGGCACATGCTGCATGTTTTAGCTTCACGGACGGGTAACCTCAGTGATCCGGATCTGCCGGAAAATCTGCTGCTGTTATATCAGCAAATGAAATTCAGTGGTTTAGAAGAAAAGTTCGCCCGGCGGCTGGTTATGGAAGCTCAGCGTAACATGACTGAAGAAGATCTGGAAAATTTCGCTTACGTGAAAATTTTCCTGGCCCGGATGTTGATGAAAATAATTAAAATCACCAGAGGTCTTGAGGGTCTTAAACCTTCGCAAAGAATAGTAGCATTGCTCGGACCAACCGGTGTCGGTAAAACAACAACTGTCGCCAAAATCGCTGCTGAGCAAATGCGGAAATACAAACGAAAAGTAGCACTGATTTCTGTTGATACGAGCCAACGTTCCTCTGCGGAACAATTACGTTCTTTTGCCAAAATGATAAAAGCCCCATTCAGTGTTGTAAAAGATAAAGCAGAACTGAATCGTCTAATCAGCAAATATGAAGATTATGATTCAATCATCATTGATACAGACGGTTGTTCTCAACGTAATGACGCTCAATTGTTTGAAATGCGTGAAATTTTTGACGAACGCGGACGTATCCATAACTCCCTAGTACTTAGCGCGACAAGCAAAGACGTTGACATGAATGAAGTCACAAGGAAATTCGGCTGCATGCCGATAGACAGTATTATTTTTACCAAACTCGACGAAAGCGCCACTTACGGTTCTCTCTTCAACCATGCTATTCGTTTCAAAAAACCGCTCTCCTTTTTGACGTTAGGACAGAAAGTTCCTGAAGATCTTGAGATCGCCTCAAGGGAACGTTTGGTCGATTTACTACTGAACATTTCCGGAACATGAGTAATGAGTAGAAAACATGCCCACTACTAAAAACCCCTACAACGAAAAAACTCAGCAGAGTAGAGAAGATCTGCTCATTAAACATGCCCCTTTGGTTAAACGTGTAGTAACCAGAATGGCCGCCCGCTTTCCTCCGGGAGTGGACCATCAAGAGCTGTATCAAGTCGGTATGATCGGACTCCTGGACGCAGTTGACAAGTTTGATCCAACCCGGGATGTTAAATTTAAAACATACGCTGAATTTCGCATCAAGGGTGCAATCCTTGATGAATTGCGATCCATGGACTGGGTGCCTCGTTCAGTGCGTGCTGCCACCAATGAGTGGGGCAAAGCGTGGCGTAGCCAGACCATTGAATATGGACGTGAGCCGAGTGACCAGGAAATGGCGGATCATCTGGAAATGAATTTGGAGGAGTATCATGAATTTATCCTCAAAGCGAGCCCGACACCTTTAATTTCCGTAGAAGAATTTAAAGCACATTCCAACCAGGAAGACAGCGTAAGTTTACTGGATATTCTCGCCAAACCTGGAGAGAAGGATCCTTTCGTTCTGCTTTCGATGCAGCAGATGAAGAACAAACTCGCAGATGCGGTTGCTGAACTTGAGGAACGCGAACAATTGGTACTTTCACTGTATTATCAGGAAGAAATGAACCTGAAGGAAATCGGCGAAATCCTCGGAGTTATTGAATCGCGGGTATCGCAAATAAGAACAAAAACAATCCTCAAGTTACGCGCCAAACTGCGCTTGATGACCAGAGACGGTATGGAGGATTAGCTGTCTACTAAAAGTGAAATGCCGCATGATAATTCATCATTAACTCAACTGCTTGAGGAAATGGTCGAGCATCAACTGACCAAAGTTCTCAGAGTTGCCCGCGAAATTATTCCAGACGCAACTCCGGAAGACATCCGTAACCCCCAGGATTTTCCAGAACTCTCCACCGACTCCCTTTTCAACTACGAAGATGGTATCCTCACGGGTTATCTTTCTATTCAAACTGCATTACGCAACCGTAACAAAGCATAAATTGGACAAGCTGTTTTTAGCTTTCATGCAGAATTAATTACGGTTAAGCTGAGGAGCTAAAGTGATTTTCCTGAACAGCTCACTTGTTCCCGAAGATCA
>JABGPG010000147.1:0-16006 GCA_018645085.1 Deltaproteobacteria bacterium | reverse complement strand
TAAGCTGAGGAGCTAAAGTGATTTTCCTGAACAGCTCACTTGTTCCCGAAGATCAACATTCATTGTTCAAAAACCCCCTGAAGAAAGAAAAACTAATGTCAACAAAACCAATCAGCCGTTTTCCAGTTCCTGAACTCAAAGATTTGCCGGAAGACATCCGTGAAAGGATAATTGCGGTCCAGGAAAAATCCGGATTTGTGCCAAACGTCTTCCTCGTGCTGGCTCAACGCCCGGATGAATTTAGAGCGTTTTTCGCCTATCACGATGCATTGATGGAAAAAGAAGGCGGTCTCACAAAGGGTGAACGCGAAATGATCGTGGTAGCCACTTCAGGCCTCAATCAATGTACATACTGTGTTGTAGCCCACGGTGCGATCGTGCGTATTCGTGAAAAAAGTCCGCACCTCGCAGATCAACTTGCCACAAATTACCGCAAGGCGGATATCACTCCAAAACAGAAAGCAATGCTCGATTTCGCCGTCAAAGTCACTCTGAGTTCTGCTGAAATCAAAGATGCTGATTTTGAGGAAATGCGAAAGCACGGATTTTCTGATGATGAAATCTGGGACACTGGCGCAATTTCCGCTTTCTTTGCGTTATCCAATCGTATGGCAAATTTAACAAGTATGAGGCCAAATGATGAGTTTTATCTGCTGGGGCGTATTCCAAGAAAATAGGCTGAAACCACGTTGCAGACAGCCTCATGCAAAACAAAATTATTTTGTCCGGCAACTGGTAAAATTTCTGGGACTGCTCTTAGCGTTTTGTTGGCTGAGTCAATCGGTAAAGGCTGAAACACTTTTGCTGAAAAGCAGCAAGGGCGTGCCTTTCCAGTTAAATAAAGTTGCGGATGGACTCGGGGTTCCGTGGGGTATGGCCTTTATCGGTCCGGAACAGATTTTGTTGACTGAACGAAACGGAAAGATTGGAATTCTGGATACAGTAAGCGGTGTGATTACCAGAATCACAGGCGGACCGAAAGTGATGCATTCCGGACAGGGCGGTTTGCTGGATGTTGCGGTTCCTCCGGGTTATTCACAGCGAGGCTGGATTTATTTTAGCTACAGCAAAGCACAGCAAGGCAAAGGCGTTACCACACTGGCTCGTGCCAAACTGAAAGCTAAGCGTCTTGTTACATTGCAGGATATGCTGATTACACGTTCCGCCAGCACTACCGGTAGACATTTCGGTAGCCGCATTACCTTTGATGGAACAGGGCATCTTTTTTTCTCGGTTGGTGATCGCGGAGTACGTCCCAATGGTCAGGATTTATCCACTCACGCAGGCTCGATTCTACGTTTAACTCTAGACGGTAGTGTGCCTGAAAATAATCCTTTTGTGCAGCAGAAAAACGCCCTGCCGGAAATCTGGAGTTATGGACACCGCAATCCGCAGGGAATGTTCTATGACAAAAAACACCAGCGTCTATGGTCAATTGAACATGGTCCACGCGGAGGTGATGAAATAAATCTAATCCTGCGTGGACGTAACTACGGTTGGCCTGTTATTTCCTACGGCAAGGAATACTGGGGTCCTGTTCAAGTTGGAGAAGGTACCGAAAAAGAAGGCATGGAAAAGCCGATTAAGTTCTATGTCCCCTCAATTGCACCTGGGAGTTTGATTGTCTATTCCGGAAAAGCCTTTCCTGCCTGGAAAGGAAATTTGTTTGCGGGTGCCTTAAAGTTGACTCACCTGAATCGTGTAGAAATTGACAACGACGGAAAAGCAGTTGCCGAAGAAAGACTACTGGAAGGACTTGGTGAACGCATCCGCGCACTGGTAGAAAGTCCTCAAGGATGGCTTTATTTTTCAACTGACAGTGGAAAAATCTTTAGACTAAGACCGCTAGTTAATAATCCATGAATTTTAAAAAGCTTCTCAGCATTCTGAGAAGATCAAAGGAGCTTATCTGCAAAAAGCAGTCATCATCGGCGTTGGTGCTGAACATGGATTAGGAGCTCAACTGGCTAAACTTTTTGCTTCCGAAGGTCTGCAAAAGAAATGGCAATTATGAAAAAACTGTTTCTGTCCTTAATCTTCTGTTTGCTGATTTTTAACTGGACTGAGCTGAATTTCGTTTATGCAAACAAGTCCGTCGAAATCCGGAATGTGTTAGAGTTGAAGCGTCAAGGCTGGGAAGTTCTTGAAAAGCAGAGCGAAGTCGAATCACGTCCAGGACTGAAACCATATCAAAACCTCAAACGTGAAATTCATATTGTCAAATATCGTCTTCGGAAAGGCAAGGAGTTTGTTTTCTGTCTTGTTGAATATGACAGCCAGTTGGATACTATCCGTGAAGCTTGCGATGTCAGTCAAGAAAATGCGGAAAGGCGTATTGCTCAATAAACCAGAAACTTGTGATCAGTTAAAATTCTTACGCATGGCTTTCAGTCACGTTTCTTTGTCATTCCCGCAAACGCGGGAATCCAGGGGGGTTGCCACAAAGCCTGTTTTCAAGCAGAGCGTTAGACTGGATCCCGGATCAAGTCCTGGATGACAAAATAATGAAATTAAATGAACCCACAAAAAACAATCCTAACAAAGGGAAATAATGAAAACAGAGACACGTACCGAAATCGAAGCAGCCGTTTTCCGCAGGTTGCTGAGTCACCTTGATTCGCGCAAGGATGTGCAGAACATCGAGCTGATGAATCTTTCCGGCTTCTGCCGTAACTGTCTGGCAAAGTGGTATTCCGCTGAGGCTGAGGAGCGTGGAGAGGAGATCACGGTTGATTCTGCCAAAGAAATTGTCTATGGTATGACCTACGGAGAGTGGAAAGAGAATTATCAGAAATAATTATCAACCGCTTTAATCTGCCTAATTATATGGACAAATAAATGAAAACACGAAAACTCGGCCTCGACGGCCCTGAGGTCTCAGCAATTGGCCTGGGCTGTATGAGCTTTACAGGATTTTTCGGTTCGACCAATAAAGCAGAAAGCTTCACATGTTTGGACTCGGCGCGGGATCATGGCATAAATTTTCTGGACACCGCAGAAATGTACGGCAAAGGTTTGTCCGAAGAATTGATCGGAGAATACCAGCAAAGCCGAGGTCACCGTTTCAGTATTGCGACCAAAGGCGGAATCGTTATTGGCGGGAAGCGTGGTCAAAATGATAATTCGGAAAAGGCACTTCGCAAAGCACTTGAAGGCTCGCTGAAACGACTCAAGGTTGAGCAGGTGGAACTTTACTACATTCACCGCCGTGACTGGTCAATTGAGATTGAAGACGTTGCGGCAACTCTGGCAAAATTCAAAAGTGAAGGTAAAATCGGTGGATTTGGATTTTCGGAAATTGCCCCTTCGTCGCTACGCAGAGCACACGCGGTGCATCCGGTAACGGCGGTACAAAATGAATATTCACTCTGGACGCGTTATCCTGAACTGGGAATGCTGCAGACCTGCCGCGAACTCGGAGTCGCTTTTGTACCATTTTCTCCACTGGCTCGTGGTATGTTAAGCGATACTTTTCCGGTTCCGGAGAATTTCGAGGAAACTGATTTCCGCAAGAACATGCCGCGCTTTATGGAGCCAAATTTTTCTGCCAACTGCAAATTGATTTCAGCTTTCCGGGACTTTGCGCATTCCCGCGGCTGGAGCACAACCAAAGCCGCTCTGGCCTGGGTTCTGGAGCAGGGAGAGCATCTGCTGCCCATTCCCGGAACACGAAGCGCTGCGCATCTGCAAGAATGGGTAGGCGCTGCTGAAATTAATTTCAGTGACGAAGACCGAGCGGAAATTGAACGAATCCTCCCTGTCGGATTTGCGCATGGTGACCGCTACTCGGATGAGCAGATAGTCGGAGTTGAGCGTTATTGCTGAGAATATAAAGCCGATATTCTTGTAAAAAGTCCAAAAAAAGTGTCATTCACGCAAACGCGGGAAACCAGGGACGGAACAAACAGGTACTATGCTGTCATTGCTGTCATTCCCGTGAAAACGGGAATCCAGGGGTATTACTGCGAATTCCTGCTCCCATCCAGAACGTTGTCTGGATCCCGGATCAAGTCCGGGATGACAAATGTAAGGGGTTTAGTGAGTCAAAATTAAACATAGAAGTAATGAAAAAAAATCGTAAATATAATCCGTTGAGATTCATTTTCGTGCATAGCAATTTAGTGCGAGGGCAAGACAAAGAAAAGCATAGATTTTATCCCATTTGAAACCAGCTAATAAGGAGGCAGCATGGATCAAGCAGTATCAAAAACTTCTTTTCCGGAAGTGAAGCATCATAAAAATGAATCTAAGCTCCATAAACGGCGTCCTTCCAAGGAAGAGGACGAGAAGCTCCTGTCTCAATTTCCGAACAGCCTTCACGCAGCCAAACTACGGAGTGCGCTTCCGGAAGACAAACTGCACACTCTGCACAATCCAGTTGAATTTTCATGGAGGCAGTTCTGGGTCACCATGCTTTATGAAAACCTGCCTCCGGTGCTGATTGCACCCCTCGCTGTGCTACTGGTCGAGCGTTCGCTTTCTAGAGCATGGCATGTGATGAATCACCGCTGCCTGTTTGTGTGTTCACGCAAACACAATTCACGCGGCAATCATATTTTTTTCTGGGTCTTCTTCTATCCCATTTACTGGATGATCACCCTTGCATTGTTGCTGAGGTTTTTTGCACCTGAGGCTGTTGTGCTAAACGTTGATCTGTTTCAAATTAGTCTTGCCTATCTATTTTTTTCATTGCGGGCTCTGATTGTATCCGCCAAATACGGATATTATCGTCCAGAAGATTATGCGCAACTGCATCGCCCTGCTCCCAACTGGTCTGAGGCTCAAACCAACCGCCGCCTAGTGGGTGGTGGTTGGACCAACCCCGCAAACTTCCCTGGACTGATCGAGGATGAACTGATTTGCGCCATGGACGAAAACGATGTCGCACTGCAGGGGATCTCTTTCAAAATGGATAAGGAAACAAGCTCACGCCTCCGGAAGCATTCGACCGATGAGCTTTTTACGGCGGAAACGGGCTGTAATGAAAAGGATGAAGTCACTACCGGCTTCATTTTGCATCAAATTCTGAGTTCGGTTTACAATCTTAAATTCCCTCCGATTTACAGTTTAAGCTTCCTTATACTAGCCTTAGCGATAATGTTATGCACATTTTTGATACGATTAAGTTACGGATTGAATACTTTCGGCGATGCATCACTGGAAGTTTTCATCTTTATCGGTTGCCTGTTAGGTTTTTTTTTCGGAAGTCTAGGCAATCTGAACTTTGGAATGATATGCGCCCATGATTTCAACAGACGGGCGACTACCCTCAAAATACTAGGCCGGTTGATCCAGTATCCGGGTGTTCGCTTGAGCGAGTTATTATTTCATAAACCGAATCCGGAGGAAAAGGAGAAGGACAAAGAAAGCACAAAAAGCACGATGCAGGAGTCCAGCACGGGCGAACCAAATGATCCGTATGTTTACATTGACATAAAGAAGCCGGGGAATGTCTTTGCCTGGATGATCTGCCGCAAAACACTACGCTCCTTTGGTGAAATCTTTTATCTGCGCATTCAGGCATACACTTCCATTCTGCTTAGTTACGCGATTCTATGTGTGTTGTTTCTGAATGTAATCGCCTGGACGCAGACACGGCATCATGTCTCTACCATCTGGCTACTCATAATCATTGTGTTTTCCATTTCTGCCGTTTGCGTCTTTGCCATTTCCAAGGCGACCAAACTGCAAACTCTTAGTTCGGACCAACGTGATCAGGTGCAAAAGGAGTTGTTTTTTCTGGAAAAAGAACTAATGGATGCAGAGAATGCGGACAAAACCCTGGAATTCAAACAATTCAGCCAAGCCAAAGTCTTGTTACAACAGGTGGACGAGTCCATCAATTTTCATGAGTTGATCCACAAACCCACAAAAGTGATGGGCTACGCCGCCACCCAGAGCGTTATCAGTTCGGCGTTGGGCATCATTCTGACTGGATTTGTTTTGGCTGTGGAGGGCTTTTCCGGTTCCGGAATTTCTTATGATCTAAACGGTTGGTTTAATTATTGAGGGAAAGTAGCGGATTCATAGAAAATAATTAACTTCGTTTTTGGTGTCATTCCCGTGAAAACTGCAATCTAGGGGAGTATCTATTTTTCTTTCCCTTAGAAACAGCGATCTAGAGGAAAGTCTATTTTGTCATTCCCGTGAAAACGGGAATCCAGGGTTGTTACCGCAAAACAAGTTTGCAAACAGAACGTTGTCTGGATCCCGGATCAAGTCCGGGATGACAAAACATGGGAGAAATGATGTGTCTACTTTTTCAGCATAAAGTATTGTGTACCCTTAAATCGTAGAAATAATTATGGAAACAACTCAAGTTCTGGAAATCTTCAGCGATTTCGTCTGACCATGGTGCTACCTCGTCACCGGGCGTGTCGAACGATTGAAAAAGAAATACGGACTGACAGTGCGCTGGACACACTTTCCGCTGCATCCGGAAACTCCGGATTCCGGGCTTTCGCTGGAGGAACTGTTCCGGGGGCGTGGTTACGAAATTGAGGCCATGAAGCAGCGCATGTCCGGTTTGATGGCTGAGGAAAATTTACCTTACGGAAACCGCAGTCACACCTACAATAGTCGACTCGCGCAGGAACTCTCAAAGTGGGGCGAATCGTTTCCGGAAGGTGAAGCCCTAAACCTGAAACTCTTTGAGGCATATTTCGTTGAGGGGCAAAATCTCGCCGAACCGGAAGTCCTGCTGGACGTGGCTGAAGCCGCTGGGTTGTCCCGTAAAATTGCGGAGGGCGTGATCCGGGAACGCCTTTTCCGGGATGCGGTAGATGCCGATTGGCGACGTGCTCACGAGTTTGGTGTAACCGGAGTGCCAACCTTCGTTTCCGGAAATCAGGGACTCGTGGGGGCACAACCTTATGAGGCACTAGAGAATTTGATTCAAACAAACGTTTGAAGAATTATGAGGACATGAATTTTATGGTTATTTTGAACTAAGTATAGTGTCGCCGAAATTCAACTATTATTTTAAGAAGACACGAATATGAGTTCGTGATAAACTGGAAAAAGTACTGAGCTTAGACAGGTATTAATAATAATACAATAACGGAAATTATGAGTGAAATTCATTTTATGGTAGAAAATGCTCCGGAAGGGGGTTTTGTCGCTCGTGCAGTCGGAGAAGATATTTTCACTGAAGCAGATGATTTGGAAGCGTTACATGTTCAATTGCGTGATGCTGTGAACTGTCATTTCGATGAAGGACAGGGTCCAGGGCTTATCCGACTTCATATCACACGGGAAGAAGTTCTTGCTGCATGAGAATTCCACGGGATTTGTCTGGAACTAAACTCATCAGACGGCTACGGCGTTTCGGCTATGAAGTAACACGCCAGACTGGAAGTCACATAAGACTAACAACCCATGAAAAAGGTGAGCATCATGTAACTGTTCCAAATCATGACTCACTGCGCGTCGGCACATTGGCCGCAATTCTGGAGAAAGTTGCAGAGCATCAAGGAGTGGACAGAGAAAAACTATTAGAACAACTTTTCAGTTGAGTCCTATCAGTAACAGGTGTACCAATGGTTCTTAATCAAATTTTTGATGAAATTTTAAATTTGAAGATATCATTTTAAGACAAATCTAATGGACACCTTCTGCAAATTCAGTATTGGACAAATAATCCATCATCTCCGTTTTGATTATCGTGGTGTCATCATCGATGTTGATGCCGACTTTCAGGGATCAGAAGAGTGGTACCGTGAAATGGCAAAGAGCAAACCTCCACGCAACAAACCGTGGTATCACGTACTAGTTGACAAGTCCAACACCATGACTTACGTTGCAGAGCAAAACCTGGAAGAAGAACCATCTCCCCAGCCAATTCAGCACCCTCTGGTCGGAGAGTATTTCAACCGCTTCGAAGAAGGTTGTTACCTGTCCGATTTATGTTGACTGAATTCAGCAGTTTCTACTAGAACCATCACTATTATCATTCCAAACGTTAATTCCAATCGTAATACAAACTGTAATAATTAAATACAAGCTGGTAGTGAGCAAAGCGGATATGAAATCCATTGCCGCAAATAACAAAATAAACAGTACTCCAAACTGTACAAGAGGATAATCCGGATAAATATCCCAAATAATTTGAAATACTTCTTTCCTGCTCCAGTATGCGTTTTTCAGCATTGCCGTCACATCATCTTTACCAAGCTCAGAAACAGGTTTTTCTCCAAGCTCGGGATAAATATGTGATTTGAGCAAAGTAACAGCCGATTTAGCATTTTTTTCTGTTGCTTGCGGAGCTTGTTGAATTTCCTCTTGCTGTGAAATTTGCTGAGGTATTGGGGCCTTCAGCTTTTCTACAGTTTCTTTTTCTTGAGCTTGCATCAGTTGAAGCGCTATTTTCTCTTTTTTTGCCTGAATTGGATTTACGCCTTCTTTAATTTTACTTTTTGCCTGGTCACGTTTGGTTCTAGCTTCTGCCAGTGTAACTTCAGGCCAGACTCCTAAAGAAGATGATTTTTGTTTACCGTCAAATCGAAAATCGAATCTCCAGTATTTTGATCCATTTGTATGAACTAGGAGATAAAGACCTCCGCCATCGGACAGCTTGAATTGCTTAGTTTTAGGTTCAGCCTTTTTGACTGCTGATTCAGTGAGTTTATTCCGTTTCATGTTTTAATTTTGCTGGTAAATTTAAATAACAAAATTAAAGCAAATCTTATACCAGCATTTTTACCATCATGCAAAATGACAGCAAGCGGTAAATTTTTTGATGTTTTTCATTATTCGGAATTATCATTCATTCGAAAGCGGGAAACCAAGGGAAGATCCACAAACAGTCGTTTCAATCAGAATGATTGCTGGATCACAATGAAAGGGGACTCTACTCATTTATTTCAAAATCAGTTGAATTTTGGAAAGGAAACATCGGTCGTTGTCTATGTTTATTTTCTAAATTAGCAAAGTGCTGGCAAACCGCACCGTCTGTCAAAATCATGAATGACGGTGCAGATAGACTTTGTAGTTCGGGGGACAAATAACCGGATTTTACTACAAGGAGGCGATATTCTTTAAGCTCAATTCCAAGTTCAGTAAAGTCACTCAGTTTGTGAAAAGGACGTCTCTTTTCTGTCAGAACGGTCGTAATACCGTTCATGCTAAGAACCGCACATTCATTTTTGAAATAAATTTTTTCTGCATTTAATATTACATTTGGACCGCCACCACCCAATTCACCGCCGACAGTAACAGCCGTTTTATTTGTGCCCTGCAACTTGTTAATGATTCCCGGAGAAGCGATACCCGCAACCAAAACGCCTTCAATTTCTGCATCGATAAGCGCTTCAAGCACATCCGCACGATCACCCACTCCGCCTGCCGTAGGGTTATCTCCACTGTCTGCAAGAATAGAAAACTCACCGGGCAGCCATGCAATAGCCTCTTTCAGATCACCTGCCTGCATATCAAACGTCAGCTCATTGCGTTTTTGCCAATATGTTTCTGCTATTTCAGCACAGGTTTCTCTCCCCGCTTTCAGATCAGTACACGTAACAACGGCGGATGCAATCGCAGTTTCGCTATCTGCCCAGAGATAACCTATCAGCAGATTTGCATCCAGAATTCCTTCACGCTGATCAAAGTTTTCAAGTTGTTTGTAGATACTTTTACAAGGTTCTATACAAGTTGAAGACATCTCACCTGACACCAAAACCGGAATTGGAGACCAAACAACCTTTGGTCTCCGGCCACCGTTCACGGTTGTAACAAGCAGTTTGGCTGCGCGATAATATGTTTTCTTTTCATCAATGTGCGGTGCAGTACGGTAGGCCGCAAAAACATCTATGTTCCGGATGATTTTGTCAGTAACATTTCCATGAAGATCAAAACAGACTGAAATTATGCATTTTTCTCCAACAACGCTGCGAACCACGCTAATCCAATCTCCTTCTGGATCTTCAATTCCGGGAACATACATGGCGCCATGCATGAGTAATAATACCCCATCCAGTGGACAAGCATCCCTGATCTGCTCCATAAATCCGCACTTGGTCTTCTCATAAAAATCGGCTTCTACCAGTCCTCCCGGAATAGCTTTATAATAAGAAAGCGGTTCTACTTCTATCTCGTACTTTTCAAAAGGGAAATCCACCAGATCAACAAGAGGTGAGCCCTGAACTTGCTCAAAATCCGCCTCTGTCTGAAAGAGTGGAGAATAAGTACTGCATTCTGTACTAATCCCTCCGATTGCTATTCGTTTTCGTTTTGACATTCAAACTCGACGTTTTTGCTGCAACGGGCTTTCACCCAGAACTTTTTCCAGCTCTGCGAGAAGATGTTGCGCGTCACGCTGATTGAAAACCATGGGCGGTTTGAATTTGAGTACGTTATGTCCCGGACCTTCGGTACTGAGCAGAATCTTCCGTGATTTCATTCTTTCAACAACGTAGTCAGCCTGAAGCGGTGCCGGTTCTCTAGTTTCTGGATCAAGTACGAGTTCAACTCCCAGAAAAAAACCTTCTCCGCGTACATCTCCAATCAGTGGAAAAGATTCTTTCAGTGCTTCAAGTTTCTCTTTCAGCCAGTTGCCTGTTTCCAGCGCATTTTGCTGGAGACCCTCCTTTTCCATGATATCCAGCACAGCCATACCCACAGAGCAGGAAACGTGGTTTCCGCCGAATGTATTGAAATATTCCATCCCGTTTGCAAATGCTTCCGCAATTTTACGTGTAGTAATAACCGCGCCCAGCGGGTGTCCGTTGCCGATCGGCTTGCCGAGAGTGACAATGTCCGGTACCACGTCCTGCAGTTCAAATGACCAGAAATGCTTTCCGGACCGAGCAAAACCAACCTGGACTTCATCTGCAATGCAGAGCCCGCCGTGCCGTCTCACATGTTGGTAAGACTGCTCCAGAAAACCCTCTGGAAGCGGAACCTGTCCGCCGCATCCCAGCATCGATTCACAAATAAACGCTGATGGTTTTCTTCCCTGTGTGGAAAGTTTTTCACAGATTTTTTCGACCTCATCCGCATAAAGTTTTCCCGCAGTTTCAGGATCCCTGTGCAGACCTCGATACAGATATGGCACTGGAATTTCATGCACCCATTCCGGAGCACCCTTTCCCCCGGGACCATCGTGTTTGTAAGGACTAATATCAATATTCGCCTTTGTATTACCGTGATATGCTTCCTCAAGCACAATCATATCTTTTTGTCCGCTGACTGTGCCGGCAATCCGCATGGCCAGTTCGTTGGCTTCACTTCCGGAACAGACCAGAAAACAGGTGTCGAGCGGTTCCGGAAAGAGCGCACAGAGACGTTCTGCATACTCAATATTGAGCGGATTCAGGTAACGTGTATTGGTGTTCAAAACATAAGCTTGATTGCTCTGAGCCTTTGCAATGTCTGGATGAGAGTGACCTACATGCGCTACATTATTGACGCAGTCCAGATAAAATTGTCCTCTTGAATCAATCAGCGACTGAGCCTGGCCCCGAACAATTATTAACGGATCTTGATAAGACAGACTCAGCGAAGGTCCAAATACATTTTTGCGGCGTTTTAACAGTTTTCCGGAATCAATTTCCTCAGCCGTGCTTTCGCTGTCAAGTCCCAGCATCAAGCCCGGATCAGGGCAAATACTGCTCCAGACATTTTTTACAGAAGGCAGTGCGACTCCGGGATAATTACCGTCAAAATCAAAAAGATCGAGGATCAACTGAAAATGAACGTGAGGAAGCCAACCTCCATTTTCGTTTGAGTTGCCGATTTTGGCCAGCGGCATTCCGCCTTTGATCACTTGTCCAATTTGCAGTTGCTGCAGACATTCACGGCCCAGATGACCATAAAGTGTGTAAAACTCTGGACCGTCCGTAAATTTATGCCTGAGGATCACCGTAGGTCCGTAATCAAGCGGACTCTGATTATCTTGAAGCTGATGTACTACACCATCGATTGGCGCATAAATGGAAGTCCCGGAAGGCGCAAAAACGTCAATGCCAAGGTGTATTGTTCTCTTTTCTTGACCATCAATTGAGTTATTCAAAAATTCTTTTGCTGCATAGAGTGAGCGCGCCTCAGTATATTTTCCAATTCCAATCTCTGCATTATTTTCACGTAAATATTCGTCAAGAATGTTCTGTTGTTTTTCCAGTGACACGCCATCGGTTTTTGCAGAAAGAAAACTGCCTGCGCTAAGATCAAGCACCGCCGTTTTTTCAGGATTAAGGGCTTCTCCCAGCAGACCGTGAAACGAACCCTCAGCATTTTGATACCAGTTCCGGAATTCAAACGAGGCCGTACAAGCTTCTAAATTACAGGCGTCCCTGAAGAGATAATGCGCATAGCGCGGATTTACTTCCTGTAACTGCTCCAGCAATTTACGGGCGGGTTTCTGGCTGATTCCCAGATATTCATTTTCGGGATCGTTCTGCTGTTGAAACGCACCAAGAGTCAGACTCAGACAAAGACGCATCATTATCATCGGAAACAGTATTTCAAGCTCCTTTTCTTCAAGCGGAAAGTGCTGATGAAATCCGCGTATCAGCATAACCGCCGCCTCAAGCGGATCCGGCTTGTCCAGCATCGCATAAGCACAGGCTACAGCAGGTTCAGCCGCAAGATAGGAATGAGTCATGTCGCCAAAATCGATCAATCCTAAATCCGGATTTCCGCTAATTTTTGGTACTGCCAGAACATTATAATCGTTGAAGTCATTATGAATCCAGCCGCGCCTTAGTTTTGACTCAAGAGGCTCGATTGTCCGGCTGTATAAATCGAGTGACTTTTTGACCCAGCACAGCAGTTTTTCGTCCTTGATCCATGGCATATATTCATGCAGAGTTTCCTGCACATTATGCATCTCCCACAGCAGCGTGTGTGATGGTGGCGGTGCGGGAATTTCGTGAAGCGCCTTTGTCACGATTCCACACATTCGGCCTAGCTCCCGCAGAAATTCTCCGGTATGCGGACGGTACTCCGCCATCGGCAAGCCATCAACATAACGAACCAGACGCATCCAGTGCTGACTGCCATCTGCGGAACTGACGCGTAAAAGAGACTCTCCATTTTTAGCCGGAAATACTATGGGTATTCGTCCCGGTTCAAGCAGCTTTGAGGAACGTTCAAGTGCAGCATGCTGAACCTGCAAAAATTCGAGAGTTTCGCAGGAATTTGAAATCTTCAAAACGTAAGTTTCACCATTTTTTTCTTGAGCCAAAAAATTACGGTCCCTCTCTCCCGGAAATTCTTTCAGTGTACAACAAAGTCCGTAGTGTTCTTCCAGAAGGAGACTTGCGTCTTTGACTGAAAACTCCGGACGCACTAGTTCAGGCATTGAGTTTTTCATGTTTTTAGTTGGAGTTATTATCGAGTATGTTGTTTGGGGAGTAGTCTAAAAAAAGGAATATCCGAATTACTAAAATCGTCAAAGGCCAATCCACTGATTTAAAAAGGATCTGCCACTCTGGATAAGAATAGCATTTTAGGATTCAATAATAAAGATACTCCAGCTAAATGTCATACCGCAAAAGGGGTGAGTCCAGAGGAAACGACAAAAAAGCCTGACTTCAATCTGATCATTCAACTAGAGCAAGAAAGAATTTTTGAAAGATGATACTAAATTCATCCACGTCCGACAAAAGGCATTTTGGTTGCCATTACCGTCATGAAGAGTATGTTCGCATCTAAAGGCAGCCCAGCCATGTGAACAACGGCATTTGCCGCGTTCTCGACATCCATTGTCGGTTCGACTGCAGTTTCACCATTGGCCTGAATAATACCGTCCCGCATACGAGCCGTCATTTCAGTTGCAGCATTACCGATGTCGAGCTGCCCGCAGGCGATGTCATAGGCACGTCCATCAAGTGACGTCGAGCGTGTCAATCCTGTTATTGCATGTTTTGTTGAAGTGTAAGGCGACGAAAAAGGACGTGGAGCATGCGCGGAAATTGAACCGTTGTTGATGATACGTCCACCTCTGGGTTTTTGATCCTTCATAATCTTAAATGCTTCCTGTGTACAGAGAAAGGTTCCTGTCAGATTTACGTCCACAACTGCTTTCCATTGCTCGTAGCTTATCTCTTCCAGCGGCACAGCAGGAGCGCTGATTCCGGCGTTGTTGAAAAGCAGATCCAGCCGTCCGAAGCTTTCCCTGGTTTGTGCGAACAATGCTCTTACCGAATCAGGATTGCCAACGTCTGTGGGGAAGACCAGCGTCCGTGAATCTTCGTACCCGGCTTCATTGACCGTTGTTTCCAGCAGCTCTTTGCGGCGGCCTGCAAGGACCACAGAATAACCTACCCCTAACAGCGCAATAGTTGTACTCCGGCCAATCCCGGTTCCGGCCCCTGTAACAAGGGCGACTTTTGCTACTGAGCTCATCTTTCTCTTTTCAGGTATATTTGTTTGACACACTAATTATCCGCTTTTACCAGCAAAAGCTTAGCACAGCGTAGACTCAAAATTACGTCATCATGAAATCTATCTCAGTTGAAATCAAGTGTTGTGTCAGCTTAATTCTTGAAAATCTTTAAGAATAGCTGCAATTATTTACCAGTATTTTACCAGTATGTTTCAAACTTCAACTGCAAGAAATATTTAACGCGGAACCCCCATCAGTATTTCAATTTTTCGTATATAACCAAGGGTTTCTTTTTCGCGCCATTTAGAGACTTTAGGCGCAACTGATTTAATGCTTTCCCAGTCCCTGCCGTTAAAACCATGTTCTCTACTGACCTTCTGGGCTCTCAGAATGGTGCGAAATCCTGCATTGTAACTAGCGAGCATAAAACGCATCCGCTCGAGAAACGGTCGATCCTCCTTCCATTTTATAAATAATGTTGAATCATAGTAAATTCCTGCGGCAATGTTCCAGCGCGGCTCCATAACATTGCTGAGTTGAGGATTCTTTTTTTTCAACTCTGCAAAGGTTCTCGGCATCAGCTGCATGATGCCCTTGGCATTGACCCAACTGCGGGCATCACCGCGTAATCCGGACTCAGCAATTCCCTGAGACTTAAACCAGTGCCAGTCCATTGCCGGCCCAAAAAAACGTTTAGAGTATTTGCGGAAATATTGATCGTACTTACTCGTCCAGTGCCGATCTGTTACTTTTGGAATTTCAGCGGATTGCAGCAGCAAAGGAAACGCAAGAGCTACAGCAAGCAGAATAGCCTTTCTCATCCTCAATTCAGCCCCAGTCCAATGACCAGCCCAATGGCTACTCCAATCCCGATGAAAATACTCCCGACCACCTGACCTACTGCACGGTTGCCATTTTTCAGTTCCTCACCTGTGTCGAATGGAGTCAAATAATCTAGCCACTTGTAGCCAAAGTACATGAAAGCCAGGGTGATCACTCCTCCGCCAATAGCATAACCGAAATTCATTATTACAATCAATGGCTGCATAGTCTTCTCCTTTTTAGTAGTGGATTAGTTAATCTTTAAAGATTCTTATTTTATAAGCATTCGTTAAAAACAGTTATTGATTTCATCAATTATTTACCAGTTTATTTACCAGCATAAATCAATCTCTTTTGCTGAATAATTGCTGAATAACTTCTCAGCATTTATGCAGTTTACAAAAATGTATTTCCATTGTCATCACATTTCATTATTGTTTTCACATTTTTCCTGCTGTTTCATCCGCCTTTTTGGATTCATCTACCTCTTCAACGTCAATTAAACCTATTTTAATCAGAATCAATTTTCCATAGAAATACAAAACGAGAAAAACAACTCCCATAATGAGAATTGAACCCATTTCAAATAGAACATCTACAATAAACTCCATCTACTTACTCTTTGCAATTATAATTATTATGAAAGGACACTTTTTTGTAGCCACTCTTTATGCTTAATTTATCTTTTCTTCCTCAATACCACAGGAATCCTCAAAATGCGGATGTACTCAATAAATTTCTGCAGCAAGAATACTCACTGGTTTTTGCTGATGTAACTCTGCGCGAAAACAGCGGACTGCAGCTGTCGAAAAGAATAAATAAATTAGAGTTTAGTAATTTGGAAGATGTTGAGCACCTTCG
>JABGPG010000163.1 GCA_018645085.1 Deltaproteobacteria bacterium | reverse complement strand
CTCATCCTCAGTTTGGAATCCATCCTGATTGGCTTATTCTTCGGAATTCGTACACCACGCTGTGCCACTAAAAAAGCTGGAATCGGCGGTGTTTTCGGTTTTCTCGGTTTCGGTTGTTCGATTTGCAACAAACTCCTTTTGCTGCTGTTCGGCTCCAGTTTTCTACTCACATATTTTGAACCGATTCGTTATTACGTCGGTGCAGCAGGGATCCTGATATTTTCCTTTGCGCTGTATCAGAAAATGGCCTTACCGTTATTGCAACCAGCCAAGATAAAAACGGAAGTATGATTTAGAATTTTAACCCTTTATCCAGTGCACCTCTTTTTAGCTTTTATCATTGCTGACATATCCTTGTTCCGGAAAGGATTTAAACACGAATGAAGAGTAAATTCCTGTCCGTAAATAACAAGACATTCAGTTAGGAACTAAGCTTCAGATCTATTCTCATGCTTTGTGTGTCCCCGGAACGGAGTCCGGGGCTACCGTTGACTGACCTTGAACTCGATGATTTCTGAGGAGTTGACTTAATTGACCCCGGAACGGAGTCCGGGGCTACCGTTGACTGAGCTTGAACTCGATCATTTCTGTGGAGATGACAAATTAGACGCATCGTCTACTCACAGAATCCTGAATCTTCACAGGCTTCACATAATTTCTTCATATTTTCTTCATATTGTTTTGTTAAACTTTTAGCAACGCTAACAAAAGTCCACTTGCTGAAAGTGTTGTGAACTAAGAGAACATTGGATGTCATTCATGAAAATAATGGAAAATTTTTTCAACAAGAAAAATTCAAGCAAAGCCCTGCTAAAGTTATTGATAGGAGCAGTTACAGGATTATCCCTGCTGCTCGTTATCTTCTTTAACTTGTTGCTGCCTTTCTCAAGTTCACAGCCTGAATCAAACATCTCTCTTATCTCAGCAACTCATCCGTCCTCTATTCCTTACAATGACGGAGTTGACTGTCATTCAGGCACAAGCCCGCTAATAGGTCTTAATCAATGGAACCGTCCATTCCAGAAAATAGCGTCTGTTTCACTAAAAAAGAACCTCAGCTCCTATTACCACGTAACTGGTTATTACATTAACAGTAGCCCACCTCATAATAGTCCTGCTCAATCTTCCTCACTTTTTCAACAAAAAATACTTTTGCAGATTTAGCGCATTTCCTGTTGATTTTCATCAGAGGTTGATGTCAATGGAACATGCTCATTAAGTCCATGTTTTAATTGACCGTTTATGAAAACAACAGGTATATGCATTCAGTACAGTTTTCAGAAACTCAAAAAAACTAATAAATTTCGCAAAAGAGGTTATATGAAAAAGAAACACAATAAAATCACCCATGAACAAATCCGCATCGCTCTTGAACAGTTTTTTGCTCAAGGAGGCCAAATTAAAATTCTGCCGCCTCAAAATGTGGATGGGCTTTACAGCCTGAATTATGCTGAAATACTGGCGGAAGTTGAGTCGATTGATGAAGTGACTAATCTTCCCAAGGATTTGGATTTTGCGCTCAAAAATTCTTTATACATGAAACCCTTGCTTGAATCGCAGGAAACTTTTTAAAGAGCTTCTCATGTATTATCAACATGAGGGCATTGAGTAATCTCCGTGTTCGAGTTGTTGCTGACAAATTTTGGACAGCGGTCCGAATATTTAAAGCAGTGGAACGCCCAATAATCTGCCGGCCGTGGCTCGGACTCTCATCAAATAAAAACTTTTAAATCTTCTTTCAACAACGGGAGCTGGATTTCTCTGAACCGTTAACGATAATTTTAAAACTAATCATGATTTCTATGAAAATTAAAACTAAAGAAAACACTAAACTGGTTGCCCGGTGGAGCATCTTCTTGCTCTTTTGGATGATGATTGCAACAGTTGCTCAAAGTTCTGAAGTAAATCAGACTGCACTTCAGAATATGATTCGTGACTCTAAAGCAAGAGCTGCGATGGTGGAACATGTACGAGAAGCAGTCGTACATATTCGTGTTGAAAAATCTCTTAACGGGGCAGGCAGCAACTTACAAAATCCCTCAAATCAAAATAATCCGGGAGCAAGACAGTTTAAACAACAAGGACTTGGCAGCGGTTCCATAGTGAGCAAAGACGGCTATATTTTGACCAATAATCATGTCGTTGGAGACTCCGACCGGATTGTGGTAAGACTGCATGACGGACAGGAATTCGAAGCTGAATTGATAGGCGCCGATCCTCCTTCAGACATTGCTGTGATTAAGATTGCTGCGGATGAACTGCATCCAATTCAAATGGGTAATTCAGATGAAGTAAAAGTTGGAGAAACAGTGATTGCCATTGGTAATCCTTTTGGATTGACCCAAACCGTCACTCTGGGCATCATCAGTGCCAAAGGTCGTTCCAATGTAGGCATAACAGACTATGAGAATTTTATTCAAACCGATGCTGCAATTAACCCTGGTAATAGTGGCGGACCATTAATTAATCTTGAAGGAAAACTGATTGGCGTGAATACCGCCATTTTTTCTAAAAACGGTGGTTACCAGGGAATTGGATTTTCGGTGCCGGTGAATATGGCGCAGATAATTATGCAGGATTTAATAGCAGAAGGAAAAGTTTCCCGTGGCTGGTTAGGTGTTGGGATCCAGAATCTTACTGCAGAATTAGCACAAGCATTTGGAGTGAAAAACACTAAGGGTTCATTAATCACCAAAGTGATGCCTTCTTCTCCGGCAGAAACTGCGGGGTTGATAAAAGGGGATATTGTTATTCGTGTGAATCAGAGAAAAGTCAAAAACAGCAGTCAACTCAGAAACTATATTGCTGAGGCAGGCGCGTGGGCTGATGTAACATTGGAGGTGATTCGTGAAGGTAAAGCGGAAATTATAAAAGTCACTCTCGATGAACTGAAATCCGCCTCAACGTCTACACCGCTTAAAACACAATCCTCGCTGCTTTTAGGCATACTTGTTCAGGACCTGAGTCCGGATGTGGTTAAACGTCTCGGATATGATCCCGGAACAGGAGTGGTGATCACTGAAGTCGAATCCGGATCTCCCGCTGCTCAGGTAGGACTTAAGGCAGGAATGGTGATTGCGGAAGTAAATCGGCAGCCGGTCAGAGACGAAAGAGAGTTTCAAAATGCTTTGGAAAAGCTAAACCTTAATCAGGGTGTTTTGTTGTTGTTGGTGAGACCTCAAGGTTCGCAGTACATTATTATCAAATTAAGATAATAATAAGATTTGGCCAACCGATGGACATGCGGGCTTTTCAGCTGTGTGGATCCAGGAGTTGGCCGATGCTATAATAATTTCGATTAAAAAATTTGAAAGCAGGACGAGTCTACAGAGCTAATGATCCAGTCCAGTATCAAGATCATACTGATCAACTAAAAGTCCACTTCGACTCCGCTCAGTGAACGCTTTATTACATCAATATGTGCGTGACGATGTCCTAATTATTAAGCTGATTTAATTCTTCAAGCGGTAGGAATATGGTAGCGGTAACCAA
>JABGPG010000196.1:21682-23849 GCA_018645085.1 Deltaproteobacteria bacterium | reverse complement strand
TAACAGTAATTTAAAACACCTTTTGTTTTTCAGACAGAAATTAAATGAGTAAAAACAACAATTATCAATGGATCGGCAAGTCATGGGATCAAGTAGACGGAATGGCCAAAGCCAAAGGTGAAACCGTCTATGCTGACGATTTGTTTTTGCCAAGGATGCTGTACGCCAAAATGCTGCGTAGTCCTCATCCGCACGCACGTATCAAAAAAATCGACCTGACAAAAGCCTTGCAACGTCCGGGTGTAATTGCAGCGTTGACCGGCAAGGATGTGCCGATACCGTTCGGAATTTTACCTGTCAGTCAGGATGAAGAAGCTTTGTGCGTGGAAAAAGTACGCATGATCGGTGATCCGGTAGCAGCAGTCGCGGCCATTGACGAAGAAACAGCGGAAGCCGCGCTGGAAGATATTGTGGTGGAATATGAACTCTTGCCTTCCATTTTGTCGATTGAAGACGGATTAAAGGAGTTGAAAGAATTGGATCTTGTCGCACCGGACGTTCCGGCTGATGCACAAATTCACGCATACGCTGATTCCGGAAATATTCACAAACAGGTCGCGCTCGAATTTGGTGACACCGATGCTGGATTTGCGGAAGCAGATCATGTGCGGGAAGAGCTTTATTATTACGAAGGCAACACACATTTACCGATGGAACAGCATGCGTCGGTCGCACAACACGGCGCAGATGGACGCGTCACCCTTTGGTCTTCTACGCAAACTCCGCACTATGTACACCGTGCTTTAGCCAAAGTTCTTGAAATGCCCTCCAGTCAGATTCGTGTAATTGCAACTCCTGTCGGCGGTGGCTTTGGCGGCAAGACGGATCCGTTTCAGCACGAGATTGTCGTTTGCAAATTAGCGATGATGACTGGGCGTCCGGTAAAAATCACCTTGACACGCGAAGAAGTTTTTTACACGCATCGGGGACGGCATCCAGTTTTGATGTGGGTCAAAGCAGGAATGAAATCAGACGGTTCGATTACGGCCTTGCATTTCCGTAATTTTCTGGATGGTGGAGCTTACGGAAGTTATGGAGTGGCGAGCACCTTTTACACGGGTGCGCTGCAGACCGTGACTTATCCGATCGCGAATTATAAATTTGAAGCAATGCGCGTTTTTACCAACAAAGCACCATGCGGTCCGAAACGTGGACACGGCACACCGCAACCGCGTTTTGCGCTCGAAGTCATGCTCGATAAATTTGCGGAAGATTTAAAACTCGACCCTGCCGAATTACGTTTGCGTCACCTGATGCCGGATAACAGCTTAAGCGTGAATCACCTCACCGTGACTACCAATGGTCTGGGTGAATGTCTGCGTAAAGTCACCGAAGCCTCAGGATTCCAGCAACGCCGAACAGAATCTCCGCCTGGAAAAGGCTTGGGGCTGGGATGCGGTTCTTATCTGAGCGGTGCCGGTCTGCCGATTTACTGGAACAAAATGCCGCATTCCGGAGTGCAGATTAAAATTGACCGCGGCGGTGGAGTGACCGTTTTTTGTGGAAGCACCGACATCGGACAGGGTTCAAATTCTGTGCTGGCCGGAATCGTGGCTGAGGAGTTGGGAATTCATCTGCAGCAGGTGATTGTCGTCACGTCAGATACTGATCTGACACCTGTTGATTTAGGCAGTTACTCCAGCCGTGTAACACTGATGACAGGCAATGCCGCAATTGCCGCAGCACGTCCTTTACGTGAGCAAATTCTCAGCGCAGCCGCTGAAGTCCTGAAAATTCCTGCTGAAGAATTAACGATCCGCAATGCTAAAGTTGGTCAGCTGAATGGCCACGGAGAGCCTGTTTCTTTTGTGGACGCGGTTCAATGGGCGGAAGCAAAATTTGGAACTCTCGGTTCAGTCGGAAGTTACACGCCTCCACGCCGTGGTGGAAAATTCAAAGGTGCCGGCGTTGGTCCATCACCAAACTACAGCTATTCCGCCTGTGTTGCCGAGGTGACATGTGATCCGGAAAGCGGTCTGTACAAAGTAGACAAACTCTGGCTCGCACATGATATTGGACAGGCAATCAACGAAAAGCTGGTCATCGGTCAAGTTGAAGGCGGCGCATACATGGGGTTGAGTGAGGCGATGATGGAAGAACAGGTCTATCGGACAGGAAAATCTGCATCTTCCGGAGGGAAAGGCCCTGCCGGACTACACAAAATTCC
>JABGPG010000196.1:18950-21582 GCA_018645085.1 Deltaproteobacteria bacterium | reverse complement strand
ATAAAAGTTTGACCTCAGTTGATATGCCGGAAGTTGAAACGATTTTAGTGGAAACAAATGATCCCGAAGGTCCATACGGTGCGAAGGAAGCAGGACAGGGACCTTTGCTGCCGATCATGCCAGCCATTGCAAACGCGATTTACAATGCTGTCGGTGTGCGGGTTGACGAAGTTCCAATAACCGCTGAAAAAATATTTCAGGGTTTGCAGGATTTGAAAAAAGGCAAATCCGGAAGAGTTGGTCCAAAGAAATTTCCAAGTATTACTTTCCCGGAGGCATTGCGTGTCGAACCTCCGCAGTGAAGATTGATTAAGTTTATGCTGAACTCGTAAAAAGACATAATTTCAATCACGTTTGTCATTCCCGCGAAAGCGGGAATCCATTTTTCCAGATGTTTACAAGTTTCTGGATTCCCGCTTTCGCGGGAATGACAGTGAGGAATATTGAGTATTTTGTGATACCATCATACTTATTTTTGACAGGATTAAAGGCTAAGGAGGCTATTAAGATGAAACATACAATTTGGAAAAAACTGTTAGTAAGTATTTTCTGTTGCTGGTTTTTTTCCGCATCAGCATTCGCGATTATTCACGAACGGCGGAAGGATCAATTTGACAAAACTCCGGGATTATTTGTAGTTCCTGCACCGTATGCTATTCCCGGAATTGGTAGCGGGCTGTTTGTGATTGGCTATCTGGGGAATATCGCAGATACAACGACAGATGTTTTCGGCATGGGTTTCGCGGGAGAAGGTCAAGGAATGTTCGCATCTGTCGATGAACTTTTTGTGATTCCGGACTGGACTTACCTAGCCATGACTCAAGGCAAGATGCTGCGTTTTGGTCAGAATGTCTACGGCAGCCGCGGGATGAAAAATGAGAAAAATGACTTCAATATTTATGTTGGAGAAGATTTTACTTTTTATAATTATGAATTTGTCTTAACACATTTTGATCGGCGGATTGAACTAGCCTATGGATTTAACGGCGGGCGCGGTGAATTTGTCGAAATCAAGGATTATGAAGGTGAGTTGGTGCAAAAACTAGCTTCTCCGGTTGAAGTCGATTTCGCGCAAAAACACCTGCAGTTGAAATTAGATTTTACGGACGATTACGGAGATCCGAGGAACGGTCTGAATGTCAGGATATTACAGGACAGTTTTCCCTCGGTAAATCAAGGGGCAGAGTATGACTCAGTGACCTTTGCGTTAACGTATTATCTACCTATTCCTGAAGACAATACCTGGGCTTTTCATTATTTCCGCTCTGACTCATACGTCAAACAGGAAGGAAATACCGATTTAGAATCGCTCAAAACCGCACAGGGTTATTATGCCTGCGGTGGAATAGCTGCATGTGAATCAGCAACTCTTAAAAGTGCGCAGAATCAACTCTATGCTAACAAGAATGGTTCTTCCAAATCTCTCGGCGGCGCCGACCGTTTGCGTTCATATCCGCTCAGCCGTTACCAGTCCGCGCACACATTATTTTACGGTACTGAACTCCGCTGGAACTTCAGTACTGAAAATACAAAGCTGGATTATTGGCTGCTGCAGGATGTTCAACAAGCGCTTCAAGCAGTCTTTTTCTGGGAACAAGGTAGTGTCGCGGAAGAATCTGCACAAATTGGGGAAGCCATCCGCAGTTCCTACGGAAGTGGAATTCGCCTCGTTACAAAATCCGGTTCGGTTTATAAATTTGAAATGGCGACTGGGGACGAAGGCGCGGAAATGATCCTGTTTTTTGAATATCCTTGGATCGGACTTTTCGGTTCATAATTTTAAAATAGCAAATAATTACATAAAATCCATGTTACGTTTACCCCCTTTTGAATATCATGCTCCAAGCAACATCGCGGAAGCCGTTGCGTTGAAAGCAGAACTCGGTGATTCGGCGATGTATTCCGCCGGAGGAACCGACTTGTTCCCAAACATGAAACGTCGTCAGTTCACGCCGCAGAATCTCATTGGTTTAACGGATCTGGAGGAACTACGTACCATTTCCGAGGAAAAATCAGCGAATGGATTGCTCATCGGTTCCGGAGTTTCCTTGAGTGAAGTGGCGCAGCATGCGGAAATCCGCGGACGTTTTCCAGCTTTGGCTCAGGCTGCGGCTTTGGTTTCTGCCCCGCAGTTACGGAATATGGGAACGCTTGGCGGGAATTTGTGTCTGGACACACGCTGCAACTATTACAATCAAACATTTCAATGGCGCAAGGCATTAGGTTTTTGCCTGAAAAAAGAAGGTGACACCTGCTGGGTAGCACTCAGCAGTCCGAAATGTCTAGCGGTTTCATCGTCGGACTGCGCTCCTGTCGTACTTGCGCTGAACGCAGAATTTAATTTAGCGGGTCCGGAAGGTCAACGCACGGTTGCGGCAGCAGAGTTTTATAAAAATGACGGTGCGGATTTTCTTAACAAAACTCCGGACGAACTGCTCGTTTCCATTCGCCTGCCTGAACATGAAGGCTGGAAAATGAATTACAAAAAATTACGCAGACGTGACTCTATCGATTTCCCAATTCTGGGTGTGGCAACTGCACTGCGTCTTGAAAGTTCCGGAAGCAAAGGGGCCACACTTGATTGTGCTGAAATAAGAATTGTTTTAGGTGCTGTCGCTTCAGCTCCTTTACG
>JABGPG010000196.1:12596-18850 GCA_018645085.1 Deltaproteobacteria bacterium | reverse complement strand
TTGATTGTGCTGAAATAAGAATTGTTTTAGGTGCTGTCGCTTCAGCTCCTTTACGGGCCTATGAAGCAGAAAAAATGCTGGTTGGGGAAAGACTCACTACTGAGCGGATTGCAGCCGCGGCTCAGCTGGCGGCAAAGTTGGCGAAACCAATGGACAATACGGATATGACCCTGGGCTTCCGGAAAAAAATGGTAACACGTTTTGTGGAAGAAGCCTTGAAAGAGGCGCTTGAAAATTAACTAAAAGGCTATTCGGAAGATAAAATCTGTACAGGAATTTAGTTGATGCAGTTTTTGCTAAACCAGCAAATCCAGTACATCAAGAGGATCTTTGACAATGGCATTTGCACCATTATCCCTCAGTTCTTCCTCAGTACGGAAGCCCCAAAGAACACCGACAGAGAAGCAACCTGCAGCAACAGAGGTTTGCATGTCAGTCGCAGTATCACCTAAATAAATAAAAGAGCCTGGAGGGATTTCCAGTTTTTCGCAAATTTCCAACATTGCCGTTGGGTCAGGTTTGCGCGGAACTCCTGCGCGTTGACCTAAAATCATTTCAAAACTCCAACTCGGTAAAAGTTTATTTACTGCAAGTAGAGTAAATTCGTGAGGTTTATTTGAGAGCACCGTCAATTTAAGTTTACGACGATACAATGTGTCCAGCAATTCAGGAATATTTTTGTATGGAACAGTTTGTTCGTCCCAGCACTCACGGTAGCTTGTTTCAAAATCCTGCCGGCATTCTTCTATGAGGGATTCGGTACGGACTTCTTCAGGAAGGACACGGGTCATCAGCATTTTCGCTCCCTCACCCACAAAGTAGCGATATGCTTCCTCAGGGTGTTGCGGGTACCCGCGTTTTAAAAGTATTTTATTTGTGCAATTTGCCAAGTCGGCTAAACTGTCAAGCAATGTACCGTCTAAATCAAAGCAAGCTGCCTTAAAATGCATGAAGGTTGTGTTGAATTAAATTTTGTTATTTAACTCGTCACGCCAAACTTTAGAAGGATGAAAAGTCACTACACGACGTGCAGAAATTTCATAATCCCTTTTTGATTTCGGGTCACGTCCGGGACGGGACTTTTTGTCGCGTAACTCAAACTTGCCTAATCCTGTGATGAGCACATCCTCACCTTTTTCTAATTTTTCTTTGATCATTTCCAACATATCGTTGACCAATTTTTCTGCTTCACCGAACTGCAGGTCTGTCCCAAGCTGGATTGCTCTCACGATGTCGACTTTTACCATTCGCTCCCCCGATTTTTCTTAAAATTTATGGATTTGTTTTGTTGAGATATTTGTTAATTACACCCGCCTGCATCCTCATCCAAAGACGTCTTTAACTTCTTCCAGAAGCTCGGATTAGCGAAGACATTGAGAACGCTGTAGACATACTATAACTATGAGAAACGTCTTCTACAATACATTTATTTAAAAAAATCAATTAAATCAATTTAAAATAGCAACTCACAATCCTGCAGAATTAAAAATAACAAAGCAGCTGTATTGTTCATGTTTTCTCAATAATGTTCAAAAGGTTGGACATTGACCTGATATTTTATCTATAGTTAAGAGTCACAGCTTTGCCACCGAATTACACCAGAGGAGCAATCAGCCATGTTTTTCAAGCGACACAAAACCCTCGCCGTACTGGGTGTTGTCATAATATTTTTGTTAATTTTCACTTTGTATTTCCAGCAAAAGAAGCTTGAAGAACTGCAAACTGAACTCAGCAAAGTTGAACTGCAGGATGTCAGGATAGGCGCAGGCACTTCGAAAGGCAAGTTGGGAACAGCGATTTTTGGTGTTATTATAAATAAAGGTGAGCAAACGATTAAAATTGCGACAATGAGTGTAGAGTTTTTTGATGAAGCAGGAGAACTATCAACGGTACACAAATTTTTTCCTGTCAACAATTATTCATTCAGTGATTCTTCTGCATTGGAACCATCACAGTCAAAAGAGTTTGGTTTTCCGATAGACGAAATTGTTCCGGAAAACTGGGGAGGCAGTATCACGTCCAAGCTGATCGATTTAAAATTTAAATAAAAAACGGAGAAAAAATGTCCACGCCTCTTTGGCAGCCAAGCCAGCAACAAATAGAAAAAACCCTGCTCACTGCTTTCACTAAGAAAATTCAGCAAAAGTACAAACTGCCGAATTGCGAATATTCAACCCTGCATCAATGGTCAATTGAGTTTCCTGAACTTTTCTGGGAAGAAGTCTGGCTTGATTGTGAGGTACGCAGCTCTGTGCCCTGGACTAAAGTGATGAGTAAAACAGGCTTCAGCGAAAAGATCGGAACTGAACCTTCAGGCTGGTTTACAGGAGCAAGGTTGAATTTTGCAGAAAATTTACTGGCACAGGGAAAGCCGGAAAATGAAGCCCTTTGTTTTATTGGAGAAGACGCATCAACACGTTCACTGAGTTATGCAGAGTTGCGAAAAGCGGTGGAGCAATGTGCTTCCGGCATGGCGGCTCTCGGAGTTACAGCAAATGACCGGGTGGCGGCGGTGCTGCCGAACTGTCCTGAAGCGGTTATCGGCATGCTGGCAGCAGCGAGTCTGGGCGCAATTTGGTCTTCCTGTTCACCTGATTTTGGTATTAACGGGATCTACGACCGACTGGGACAGATTTCACCTAAAATTTTAATCACTGTCAATGCCTACAACTACAACGGTAAAGAACACCAATGTCTGGATAAAATCCGTGAAATAAGTCAACGCATTCCCTCCATTGAAGCTGTGTTCGTTGTAGCATTTACTGAAACTCCGCTGGAGATGCAGGGCAAAGAACAGCCTTGGGAAGCCTTGCTAGATACTTCCGCAGGCCCTTTAGCATTCGCACAACTGCCTTTTGATCATCCGCTTTACATTCTTTATTCATCAGGAACTACCGGTTTACCGAAATCTATTGTACACGGTGCAGGTGGAACCCTGCTCAAGCATCTGACAGAACACCGTTATCACGCGGATGTACAGCCCGGTGATCGTTTGTTTTATTTTACCACCTGCGGCTGGATGATGTGGAACTGGCTGGCGAGTGGTCTTGCATCCGGAGCAACACTTATTTTGTATGACGGCGCACCTGGGTTTCCGGACATGGGTCGGATGTGGCGTTTAATAGATGATCAGCAGATTACGCATTTTGGCACAAGTCCGAAGTTCCTGGGTGCGGTGAACAAAGCTGCTTACTCACCTAAAGCAAATAATCAGCTGGATTCCCTGCGGGTGATTTTATCAACTGGATCTCCGCTGCCGGCGGATTTGTTCTCATGGGTTTATGCAGAAGTTGCTGCGGTCGCGCTGATGTCTGTCGCAGGTGGAACAGATATTGTCGGTTGTTTCATGGGCGGCAATCCTAATCTGCCGGTTTACTCTGAGGAACTTCAGTGCAAAAGTCTGGGTATGGATATTCTTGCCTATAATCCTGAAGGAAAATCCGTAGTTTGTGAAAAAGGCGAGCTGGTTTGTGCCACCCCTTTTCCATCAACACCAATCTATTTCTGGAATGATAAAGCTGCTGAAAAATATCATCAGGCTTACTTTGAACAGTTTCCCGGAGTTTGGACACATGGTGATTTTATCGAAATTACGGAACGTGGTGGGGTGATTGTTTTCGGCAGAAGCGATACTGTGCTGAATCCCGCAGGAGTACGGATTGGCACTTCTGAAATCTATCGTCCAGTGGAGGAAATGCCGGAGATAATGGACAGTCTCGTTATTGCACAGCCCTGGGAAAGTGATGTTAGAATCGTGCTGTTTGTGGTTTTACGTGACGGACTTCAGCTTGATGCAGAACTGGTAGCAAAAATAAAAGCAGCTGTTCGGCGTGACAATACTCCGCGTCATGTGCCGTCACTGATATTAGCAATTCCGGAAGTGCCGCGCACGATCAGTGGGAAAAAAGTGGAAAAAGCTGCTTTGCAAACTATTAAACACGAAGTTGTTGAAAATACCGCTGCTCTTGCTAATCCGGAAAGTTTGGACTATTTTTCAAAATTAAGTGAAGAATTGAGCCACTGAAAAGTAAAACTGCTCAACTCTTATTCTTATTCGAAACTTCATAGATACGATCGCGGAGTGTTTTCAGGAGGTCTAGAATTGGCATATCAGGAATTTCTGACCACTCCATCAGTTTGAGTACATACTTTTTCAGCCGACTGCGGGATAATCCGCGTTTTTCCCAACTGGCATAGACTTCCTCAATTTCTCCTGGTAATGGTCTACCGTCTAAAGTACGTCGTAAAAGAAATTTCAGTGTGCTGTCAGCATACTGCCTCACGAATTTTTCCAGCGAAGCATTTGTTATTCTTTTGCTGCCAAACACCACATCGTCATCTTCAGTATCATCCTGCAGCAAACCATCTTCATCATCTTCAATAAACTCCTCGTCTGCGGCGTCATCGAGGTCATTCAGCAGGTCCGCGGAAGAAAGGCTCGGTTGAGGTGCTTGAACTGTTGAATTATCGTCAAAAATAGCACTTGCTGAAATTTCCTCAGTTTCTTCAGCTATAGTTTCTTCAGCTTCTTCATCATCAGTTTCTTCTTCATCCTCTGCAACTGGAGTTAGGGAAGAATTTAGTTCCTGCTGATTATCCTCTGGAACTTGCTCTGCATTATCTCCTGCAGCTATTTCAGCAGAGTCTGCTTCAGAAAACAGTTCAAGCTCAGGTTCAAGTAAAATTTCAAACTGTTGCTCCTGCTCATCTGTGGCAGAAGTGATTTCCGGTTCGTCATCTTCAAGCGTGTTTCCAGGAATTTGCTTGTTGTCAGGCAGGATCGCTTGCGGCAACTTTCCGCTAGCTGAAGTTTGTTTTGAGGGACGGATAAAAATTATTGGAGTTGATTGAAGCTCTTGTGTTTTTTCTCGAGGCAGAAGACTTTCCGGAGAAACTCCGCGGGTCTTAGCGATATGCTTCATGAATCCCTTAACCAGTTCACGTCCTTCAAGACGTTCCTGAAGTTGACTTCTTAACTGCATCAAGTCGTCCAGTTTGTATTTCGTTGTTGAAAAATCCGGTTCCTCTGCAACGTCTTCGGATGCTGTCTGCTGCTTTGCTAAAATCAGGCTGTGGTAGGTTTCAATGTACAAGAGCAGATCATACAGCGCATGTTTTTCAGGCTTCCGCAGAGCTTGCGCGATGTTATAACGGATATTGAAATGATGATGTTTACCTTTTGCTAACTGACCAAACGCTTTCAAAATTCGCAGACAAAGTTTTTTTTGCAGCATTTCCGCAGACCAGCCGAAATTATTCAGATAATCATTAAAATTGTTGAAGCGATTCCTCGGGACAAGTTCACGCAGCATTTCTGCTTCCTGAGCAAAAAAGTCACGTATCACTGAGTTGCCGGCTTCAATCTCAATTTCAGTCGAATCATGAAAAACAAAGCCCGAACGAAAAAGGTGCTCGCAGAGTTGAATCAGCAGAGATTCCTGATCCGGAAGTCGCGGATCAAAATGTACGTTGAACTGCCGGATGGTTACATTACGATGCATTAGACGTAGATAGTTTATTGATTATAAATTAAGTCACAACTCAAGATAACTTAATATCCTCGGCTCGGCAACCCCGGATTTACAAATTAAAGAGTTCTTAAGTCAGGATCTCATTCTAAGAAGTCTGTGCAGCAATTTCTTAGAATTGCATTGAAATTCATCAAGTTTTTTTCTAAAATGACTATTCGAGAATCACCCTGTAAAACAAGCTTAAAAACTGTTGTAGTAATTTGTTTTCGTATCAAAAGCAAAGGCAGTTAGACATTTGTGCAGTAATAAATAATTTTAGCATTTAAAAAATGAAATGATCAGCATTGCTGACTTAGCCATGCAGTATGGCAAAAAGACTCTTTTTGAAAAATCTACAGTCACTTTTGATCCCGGAAAAAGTTATGGACTTGTAGGAGCAAACGGTTCCGGAAAATCAACATTGCTGCGTTTGATAACCGGTGAAGAAAAACCTTATTCCGGAACAATTTCAGTTCCACGTGATTTGAAAGTAGGTGTACTGCAGCAGGATCATTTCAAGTTTGAAAACAATCGTGTAATTGATGTGGTACTGCTTGGACGGCCGGTCTTGTGTGAAGCACTTTTTGAGAAGGAGAGACTGCTTGAGTCAGAAAATTTTGACACAAAAACCGGACACCGGCTGGGGCAATTGGAAGAAATAATTGCCGAAGAAGATGGTTATGTAGCGGAACCTTTTGCCGCAGAATTATTGTCCGGACTCGGTATCGGTGAGCGTTATCACAC
>JABGPG010000196.1:0-12496 GCA_018645085.1 Deltaproteobacteria bacterium | reverse complement strand
AACCTTTTGCCGCAGAATTATTGTCCGGACTCGGTATCGGTGAGCGTTATCACACAGGTCCGATGAATGCGCTGTCTGGTGGTTTTAAATTGCGTGTGCTGTTGGCACAGTTGCTTTTTCAACAACCGGATGTGCTGCTGCTTGATGAACCAACAAACCACCTGGATATCGTTTCTATCCTCTGGCTGGAAAAATATTTATGTTCACAGTTCGAAGGCACACTGATCTTTATTTCGCATGACCGTAATTTTTTAAACTCGGTTGCAGGTTATATCGTCGACATAGATTACGAAGAATTACGACTTTACACCGGCAACTATGAACAATTTCTTGAAGCAAAGGTCTTGGCCGAAACTCAAAAACTGAAAGAAATAAAAAGTTATGAACGTAAAACAGCAGAGCTGCAGTCTTTTGTAGATCGTTTCCGTGCAAAAGCAACTAAAGCCAGACAAGCTCAGTCACGAGTAAAACAACTCGATAAAATGGATGTGCCTGAGGTAAAACGTTCCTCACGTATCTCTCCTGATTTAAAATTCGTGCAGTCACGTCCTTCCGGAAGAACTGTACTTACTGTCAAAAATGTGAGCAAAAAATTTGCTGATACAGAAGTTCTGAAAAATATTTCTTTTGAAGTTCAGCGCGGAGAAAAAGTCGCGATCATAGGTCCAAACGGTATTGGAAAGTCGACTTTGCTGAAAATAATTCTGGATCAGCTGACTGCAGACGAAGGTACTTTCGAGTGGGGTTATGAGGCACATACATCTTATTTCGCGCAGGATCACCACGCGCAGCTGCGTGGAAAAATAAGTGCTTATGACTGGCTTTATGCAACTGCACCACATGAACCGATCGGTGTAATCCGCGGATTACTCGGACGTGTTTTGTTTTCCGGTGATGAGGCACTTAAACAGGTTTCTGCCTTGAGTGGAGGTGAATCCGCACGTTTGCTTTTTGCACGTATAATGCTGGAAAAACGGAATATCCTGATCCTCGACGAACCTACAAACCACATGGATCTTGAAGGGGTCGCTGCACTGGGCGATGCGATACAAGCATTTGAAGGTACTGTGCTGGTAGTCAGTCACTATCGGCATTTTGTCTCAAAAGTGGCAACGCATATCCTCGAGTTAACTCCTAACGGTGTCAGAGATTTTGCAGGAAGTTATCAGGAATATCTCGAAAAATTTGGCGATGATCATCTAAACCGCGAGCAACCACTTTCGACGACAATAGCACAAACCGCCGCGCCGCAAACAGCACCGCAGGAATTGAGTTATGATAAACGTAAAAAAATGCAGCGTGAAATTTCTAAATTGAAAAAACAGGCGATACGTTTTGAAAGTTTGGTTGAAGAGACTGAATTAAAAATTTCTGCAATTGAAGCGAAATTTAGTCTTGAAGATTTTTACCAGCAAACGTCTGCAGATGAAGTCCAAAAATTGCAAACCGAAAAAAGCGAATTGAATGATCAACTCTCAAAAAATCTCCGACAGTGGGAGACGTCTTCGCAAAATTTGGAAAGTTTAGAAGAAAGTTTCGGCGCTTAATTTTCCTGCAAAGCGCAGGGCATGTTTTAAATCATCTTCTTCTTTTTTAAAACATGCAGGAGAGAGCTTTACTCTGGACATTAAGTATGTTTAAGATGCAGTAGCATTTTTTCAAGCAAGTGTTTTTTGATTATTGGCAGAAATGTCGCGAAATGATGTACAATAGACCATTATTAATTACTAAAGAGGTCCAAATGCGAAATATAAAGTCTTTTTTAAAGTCCGTAATCACAGGGCTATTGGTTGTTGTTTTGCTGATGCTGACTTTTACCGACACTACCTTTGCTCAAACAGCAGCGGAAAAAGCGGAAGAGTCATGGAATTTGCGTCAGACGGAAATTGAGCAGCTTTATCAGGAAGGTAATCTCAATGGTGCTTTGGATTCTGCACAACAAGCAGTAAGTCTCGCGGAAACCGCTTTTGGCTCAGGTTCCTTAAAAGCTATTTCAAGTTTAATGCTGCTGGCGCAAATTCATACAGAACTGGACCAACTGGAAGAGGCTAACCAGATTTACCAACTGACACTTGAAACCAGCGTTGCCTCTTTTGGAGAAACTGCAACCGAGACATTGTCGGTACTTGATAATTACGGAGAATTTCTCAATTCGATTGATGCTGAAATGGCGGAACCGGTGTTACAGGAAGTCCTCCGACTTTCTCCGGAAGACGATCCGCAACGTGCCTTCAGGATGAAAGCAGCAGCCCTGAATTTACAGGAATTGGGACGTATCGCGGAAGCAGAGGATTTGCTCAGTCAGGCACTGAAAGCATTTAAAACTATTTTAGGTGAAAAAGATGCTGACACGCTTACTGCAATGGTCAAGTTAGCGCAGTTGTATCTTGCTCAAGGCAAGTTAAAAGAAGCGCAGACATTATTTGAAACAGCACTGCCTTTGATGCGTGAAGTTCTCGAAGAAACAAATTTTTTAATTTTAGAGAGCAAGGAAAATCTTGCAGAAGTCTATCGTCAGCAGGGTAAATATTCACAGGCTGAAACCTTATTTTTACAAAGTCTTCAGGGAGCAGTTGCAGAATACGGAGAAGAAGATCCGTTGGTTGTGCAGATCAAAAGTCATTTGGCTCAGCTTTATGAAGATACAGGTAAGCTTAAAAAAGCCTTATCGTTTCATCAGCAGGTTTACGAAATTGATCTGGTTTTACTTGGAGAAGAACATCCAAACACTGCGGGTGACCTGAATAATCTGGCCAGTGTTCGCCGTCGTCTCGGAGATTACCAAAAAGCTGAAAAACTGTTCCGGGAATCCCTGAGCGTGATGATAAAAGCACTGGGTGAAGAATCTCCACAGTCCGTTTCTGTGATGAATAACCTGGCCTTATTACTTGAAAATCAAGGTCTGTATGATGAAGCAGAACCACTTTTCAAAAAAGCATTTGCCATCTCAGGAAAAATTCAGGGTGAGCTCCATCCTACCACACTTGCTTTGCTTAACAACCTGGCTTTCCTGTATGAATCTCAAGGAGACTTTGAACGTTCGGAAATGAATTATAAAAAAGTAATTCAATTCAATACTAAGGTTTTTGGGGAAACACACACCAACACACTGTCCAATCAAAACAACTTAGCTTACCTTTTTCTGCGTGATAAACGTTTTGAGGAGGCACGACCAATTTTTACAAAAGTTCACCGGATGTGGAGCGAACAGCTAGGTGCTGATCATCAGAATACTTTAAAAGCCTTAAACAATCTTGGCCGTGTGGAAAAGTCACTCGGAAATCTGGCTGAAGCAGAAAAGCATATCTCTGCTGCATTAGCAGGCAGGACAAGAGTTTTTGGCAAACGTCATGCGGACACTCTGCGCAGTATGAATGACATCGGCGAACTCTATGTGGTTCAGGGCAAAAAAGACGAAGCGCTTAAAATGTTCCGTGAAACACTTAAGCTCGAAGAAGAAGTACTGGGTGAGAATCATCCTTATACTTTTGAAACACTGAACAACCTCGCAGATCTGCTCAAAACAATGGGTAAGACCGAAGATGCTTATGATGTTTTTAAAACAGGATTTGCACGGCGTAACGCCTTTTTCGATCGTGTGCTCTGGGTTGCAGGAGACAATACAAGACAGTCTTATATAGGTCTGCACAGACCTGAGCAGCATGCTCTTATCCGGATGCTCTTGAGTATGAATGATGAACGTAGCGCAAGGGATCTTTTTGAAGTTAGTTTACGGCGTAAAGGTTTGTTGCTCAAAATTACCAGTGAAACTCAACAGGTAGTGCTGCTGTCAGGTGCACCGGAGCTGCAGGCAATAACCGAAGAATTGACTCAGACCCGGAAAAAACTGGCGGGCCTCACGCTGGCCGGACCAACTGAAGCAAACAGAGCGCAGTTTCCAAAAATAGTTTTTGATTTGGAGGAAAAGGTCAATATGCTCCAACTTAAACTTGGTGAACAAAGCCAGCGTTTTCGTCAATCCACCAAGCAGGTAACAGTAGATGAAGTAGTTGAAGGCATGGGTGAAAACGCAATGGTTGATTTTATCAGTTTCCGTGGAGAGGATGATACATACCGTCTGTTGGCAGTTGTGGTTAATCAGGGAGAGTTCAGTTTTGTTGAATACGAAGATTTGGAAATAATCAGCAGTATGGTCATGGAACTACGTGAAATAGTTCAGGATGAAGGTGCAGAAGATGAGGACATCAAAAGCGTTGCCGCAGAACTTTGGGAAGAACTTTGGCAACCACTCACAGCAGGATTGGGCGAAGCAGCCTCAATTTTTATTTCTCCGGACGGTCTGCTGAATGTCCTGCCGTTTGATGTTTTAACAGATGATGATGACAGTTATCTGCTGGAAAATTTTGATTTACGTATCATAAGTTCTGCACGTGATTTAGCTTTGGATCCATTGCTGGCCGCTAAAGGCGAGTTACTGATAATTGCCGGCCCTGACTATGATTCGGATAAAATCCTCAAAACACCGGCTGCCCGTGAAGTAACTCACAAACGATCCCGTAGTGTTGCGCAGGGCGCACGGATGGGTTCCGGATTACGCGGTCTTAATTTTGATCCGTTGCCTGGAGCAGAAAAAGAAGGTGAAGTCATCAAAGAAGTTGCTGACACAAAAGATCCAAATTCCGGCGTTGGTCGTACCAGCAAAATTTATTCACAACGTGTCGCGGAAGAAAAGTTACTCCGCAATATGTCTGGTCCTCCGGAAGTTCTGCATATTGCAACCCACGGTTTTTTTCTTAAGGAAGACGAAAAGTTGAAAAAACGACTGCAGGGTCTCAGCCGCGGTTCGAGCAGTGTTCCTCCTCCCGCAGATAATCCTTTGCTGCGTGCAGGACTTGCTTTTGCGGGTTTGAACGCAAACGCTTCCATGCTTGGTGAAATTGACACAGACAACGATGGAGTATTAACTGCGATGGAAGTTTTGAGTCTGGATTTAGCCGGCACCCAATTGGTCGTGCTTTCCGCCTGCGAAACCGGTCTGGGTGAAATACACGAAGGTGAAGGAGTTTACGGTCTGCGCCGCTCGTTTCAGGAAGCAGGGGTGAGGAATGTTATTAATTCATTCTGGGAAGTCAGTGATGCGGGAACGCAACTGTTGATGACCAAATTTTACGATAAATTTCTGGCCGGTATGTCCGCGCGTCAGGCGATGCGAGAAGCACGTCTGGAAATGCTGGACGATGTTCAATGGAGTGCACCATATTACTGGTCTGCTTTTGTAATGGTTGGACGCAACACATAAAAAACATGGAGCAGTTAATCATCCACGGCGGTGCCGGAAGTCTTGAAGGCAAACTTGCAGAAGCGCAGGTAATGCACGATTCCCTTTGTAAGATCTGGGAGGAGTCATTTGCGTTGCTGCAAAAAGGTACGGCTGAAGAAACTGTACGACACGCAATCCGGATGCTGGAGGATGATCCTATTTTTAACGCAGGAACTGGATCCAAGCTGCAGGCTGACGGACAGGTGCGGATGAGTTCCGCCTTGATGGACGGGACTAATAATCGCTTTTCGGGCGTTATTAATGTGCAAAATATCCGCAATCCAATTGAAGCTGCAGCCTTGCTCTCAAAAGAAGAACACACTGTTCTGAGCGCTGATCAAGCAACAGATTTTTGCCGCAGACACGGAATGGCGGAATATGATCCAGTTACTCCGGAACGCTTGGAGGAGTACGAAAAACGTTGTTCCGGAAAGCACGGAACAGTCGGAGCAGTCGCGCTTGACAAAGAAGGACGCATTTTTGCTGGTACTTCAACCGGTGGAATTGGCTGTGAAACCCCCGGACGAGTCAGTGACTGCCCTACCGTAGCCGGAACATATGCTTCTACAAAAGCCGGGGTTTCCTGTACAGGCATCGGAGAACAAATCACTCAGCAGGCAGCTGCGGCCAGAATCGTAACCCGTGTTGACGATGGTATGCCTCTGCATGACGCGGTGGCAGTAACCATGCGTGAGAGCAATAGCTTCAACTACTTGTACGGTTTGATTAGTCTAGATTCGGAAGGTCACGTTGAGGTCGGAAAAACCGCAGCCTTGAATGAAGTCTTTTACGCATTTCACGATGAGAGTAGTATCCGAACTTTTTTTGCGTGAGTTTTTTTAATTTCCTTTTTCCTCAGCAAATCTCCTGCGTTCCTCTGCCAGCCAATTTCCAAGAAACAACTGTTGTGAATCCGGCATTTTATAACGTTGTTCAAGGATGAAATTTTCCAAAAATGGCGCTATCTGCAGAATGAATTCATGCTGCCAAACCTCACTGCGTGGCAAGCTTGCGTCATAACGTAACTCACCAACTCCGAGTTGTCTTCGAAAGCGGAAACGCTGCATGCTGTAAGCTGACGCTACAAAAGTCAAATCTATGGCAGTTGCTTTAAGGTCAAAGCTGATGCGGAAATTACCGTTCTTGTCCGGAAAGACCACTCGTGCCTTTGGCGCATAAAGCGGTGATTCGTTTTCAAATTTAACAAAGTTTGAATAGTATTCAAGAACGATGATGAAGGGCTGTGATTCCAGCACTTTAGCATTTTCTTCCAGCACAGTACCTTCAATCGTACGTGTTCCCCAACCAGGGCTGTAATTAAGTGATTTCGGATAACAGCCACCCAGCAGTGCAGGCAGCACAAGCAAAAACAGTAAATAAACGCGCATAAGTCAAGCATCTCAAAAAAATATTAAGCTGAATTGAAGATAAGCTAACCTCCCGGAATTGCAAGTTATTGTTCAGCTGTTAGTTGTTGTTCGGACTTCGTAGTTCTTGACCCGGAAAGCCGGTTTTGCTACAATTGCACTACCGGATTTTAGTTGGACTGATGATCTCAACGGGTAAAGCACACAACAAAAAATGCTCCCCACAATCAAATTACACTCTCACCTTCAGCCAACCGTCCTCACCCTACCGTAAGCGGTACAAGGAAATTATGTGGAAAAACGTTAAAAAAATATTTGGTGACGAAAATACAAAAACACTAAAGTCTTACCAAAAAGTAGTAGATAAAATAAATACGCAAGAAGCTGAAGTAAAGGCTTTGGCGGATGAGGATTTTCCTGTAAAAACAGCGGAATTTCAAGCAAGACTGAAAGCAGATGAAGCACTGGATGACTTGATCCCGGAAGCTTTTGCCCTCGTGAGGGAAGCTTCACAGCGGGTAATTGGTGAGCGTCACTACGACGTCCAGTTGCTGGGAGGTCTCGCTCTGCATCACGGAAACATCGCTGAAATGGCGACCGGTGAAGGAAAAACTTTGTCCTCAACCTGTCCGGTTTATCTTAATGCTCTTGGTGGAAAAGGTGTTCATATCATCACACCGAATGACTATCTGGCGAAACGTGACAGTCAGTGGATGGGACAGATCTTTGAATTTCTTGGTTTAAAGGTTGGTTTGATTCAGCACGGAATTTATGATGAAGGCCGCCGCGATGCTTATGCTGCAGACATTACATATGGTACAAACAACGAATTCGGTTTTGATTATTTACGCGACAACATGAAATTTTCCCTTGAGGACTATGTTCAGCGTGATTTTAATTTTGCTGTGGTCGATGAGGTGGACAGTATCCTTGTTGATGAAGCACGTACCCCTTTGATCATCAGTGGACCTACTGAAGATAACATTGATAAATATCATCAAATAAATAAATTTGTTTACGGCCTCAGTCGTGAAATCCGCAAGGAGGAAGTCGGGAAACTGCCTCAGGATCAAGTACACAATATCGCAGACAATCTGGAAGAGATGGAAGATCATGATATTGTGCGTGATGGTGACTTTGCGCTTGATGAAAGAGCACGCAGCATTAACTTGACCGATCAGGGTTCTGTCAAAATCGAGGAACGTCTACAGGATTTACTGGTTAAGGATACGAGCCTGTTTGATTATGAAAACATGGAAATTCTGCACCATGTTAATCAGGCTTTGAAAGCCCACTACATGTTCAATAAGGATGTCGATTATGTGGTTCAGGAAGGCCAGGTAATCATCGTTGATGAGTTTACCGGTCGTTTGATGCCGGGACGACGTTTCAGTGATGGACTGCATCAAGCCTTGGAAGCAAAAGAAGGCGTAACGGTTGAACGTGAAAATCAGACACTTGCGACAATTACTTTCCAAAATTATTTCCGGCTTTACAGCAAACTATCCGGAATGACAGGAACAGCGGAAACCGAAAAGAATGAATTCAAGAAAATTTATAATCTAGGTGTTATTGTAGTTCCCACCAACAAACCTCTGGCACGTATAGATCTTTCGGATGTAGTTTTCAAAACTGTGGAAGCAAAATATCGGGCAACGGTGGAGCGTATCAGTGAACTGAATCAGAAAGGTCAACCAGTTCTGGTTGGTACAGTTTCTATTGAAGTTTCTGAATCAATCAGTAAACTGCTCAAGCAAAAAAACATCCCTCACGAAGTTCTTAACGCTAAACACCATGAACGTGAAGCAGATATTATTTCAAATGCAGGTCAATTTGGTGCAGTAACAATTGCGACAAACATGGCGGGACGCGGCACGGATATTAAACCTGCTCCGGAAACGCTTGAAGTCGGAGGCTTATTTGTGCTCGGTACAGGCAGGCATGACAGCCGCCGGATTGACAACCAGTTTCGCGGACGTTCCGGACGGCAGGGTGATCCGGGAGCTTCTCAGTTTCTGCTTTCGCTGGAAGACGATTTGTTGCGGATTTTTGGCGGTGAGCGGATTTCAAATCTGATGGATAAACTGAACATTGAAGAAGACGAACCGATTGAACATGTCTTCATCACCAAAGCCATTGGCAACGCGCAGAAAAAGGTAGAGGGATATCACTTTGACATCCGCAAGCATGTGCTGGAATACGATGATGTGATGGAAAAGCAACGCTCCATTATCTACGGACGGCGCCGTGTAATCCTCGGCGAGGGTGTGCAGAATCTTATTTTAGAAATGTGCGATGGCATAGTTGACCGTACGATGGATCAACATTGCGCAAATAAGTATGCTGATCAGTGGGATGTGCAGGGTTTTAACCGGGCTTTTGAGGGCATCTTTGCCAGAGTACCAAACGAAAAATGGTATGAAGAAGAACTCAAAGCAGATGAACATACAGAAATATTTTACAGTTGGATTGAGGATCTGTACAAAGAAAAAATCGAGTTTTTCCGTAAAGTCGCAGAATTTAATTTTGAAGCAGAAGTTTCTGCGGAAGAGCGCAAAGAGCTTTTCACCCAAATGATTCTTGATCTGGAACGGCAGGTTTTGTTAAAGGTCAACGATAACCTCTGGAAGGATCATTTGCTGTCAATGGATCATCTGCGTGAAGGTATCGGTCTGGTTGGTTATGCACAGAAAAAACCACTCGACGAATATCGAAAACAAGCATTTGAAATGTTTTCAGATTTAATGAACAGGATTGATTTGGAAGCAATCAGCACATTTTACAAATTAACTATTGCTCGTCCTATGGCGGAACCTGAACCGGCACCGCTGCTGAAGGATGTGGAATTCATCCATGGAGAAGTTGAAAAACCTTTCGCGGAAAAAGAAAAAAAGAAAAAACTGCAACCTGTACGTGCCCAGCCCACGACAGGGCGTAACGAGCCCTGCCCGTGCGGTAGTGGTAAAAAATATAAAAAGTGCTGTGGAGTTGCAAAGAAAATTGCCTGAACTACCTGCGGGTGTGGTAATGGAATTGGGCGATCTCGACCTGATTTTCATAACTTCACCTGTACGAATACTCAACTTTATTTAGAGTTGCAGCTTCTCAAATATCCATCCTAAATTTCACTTTGAAAAATTAAAAATGAGCTCATTAGCAAAAGCCTACGATCCTCAAGCCTTTGAGAAACAAATTGCAGAGCAGTGGGAGTCAAGTGGAGCTTTCCGTGCGGATGCGAATTCCGAAAAACCGGCTTTCACAATTTCAATGCCTCCGCCGAATGCTACCGGACAACTGCATGTCGGACATGCGGTGATGCTGGTTCTGGAAGATATTTTTATTCGCTGGCAACGGATGGACGGTCACGAGGCGCTTTGGTTGCCGGGAACTGATCATGCGGCGATTGCCACTGAAAATGTGGTCTTGCAACAGATCAAAGCTCAGGAAGGAATTGCTGATCCACGCGCGGAATTGGGACGTGATGAGGTTTTGCGGCGGATTGCGGAATATGTCAAAAATTCGCAAGGCACAATCCGTAACCAGGTCAAGGCGCTCGGATCAAGTTGTGACTGGAGCCGTGAGCGCTACACGATGGATCCGCAACTTAACCGTTGTGTGAATGAGACTTTCAAACGGATGTACGAAGATGGTTTGATTTTTCGCGGACCGCGGATTGTTAATTGGGATCCTCTGTTGAAAACCAATGTTTCGGACGATGAGGTGGAACGCAAAGATACTAACTCCCCATTTTTCACTTTTCAATACGGTCCATTCCAGATCGGCACGGTACGTCCGGAAACTAAATTCGGTGATAAATATGTGGTCATGCATCCGGATGATCAGCGTTACACGCAATACAAACACGGTGAGACTTTTGAATGTGAATGGATCAATGGCCAGATCACCGCCACCATTATTAAGGATGATGCGGTTGATCCGGAATTCGGCACAGGCGTGATGACGATTACGCCCTGGCACGATCATGTGGATTTTGGCATTGCTGAAAGGCATGGTCTGGAAAAAGAAGCGATTATTGATTTTGAAGGAAATTTGCTGCCGATTGCTAATGAGTTTGAAGGTATGTCGATCGATGAGGCTCGTCCGCAAATTGTGGAAAAACTGAAGTCAAAAGGCCTGCTTGTAGAAACAGATGCGGACTACACACACAGCAAAGCTTTTAACAGCCGCGGCGGTGGTGCGATTGAACCGCAAATCCGTGAGCAGTGGTTTATTGATGTGAATAAACCTGCAGTTGAATGGAAAGGTAAAAAGCAAAGTCTCAAAGAAGTTATGATCGACGTTGTACGTTCCGGAGATATAAATCTGGTTCCGGAACGTTTCGATTCTACTTATTTTTACTGGATTGATAATTTGCAGGACTGGTGTATTTCACGTCAAATTTGGTGGGGACACCGCATTCCGGTTTATTATCGTGATGCTGAAACAAAGGTGAGTCTGCAGCACCTTGACTCTGCGGAGGGTTGGGAGCAGGATCCGGACACACTCGATACTTGGTTTTCATCCGCACTCTGGACATGGAGCACGCTGGTTGATCCGGAACTCGCCAATGATTTTTCTCTGACGCTGGAAGAAATACTGGAACGCAGTCCGGATTTTCAAAAATTTCATCCAACCAATATTATGGAAACAGGTTATGATATTCTGTTTTTCTGGGTGGCGCGGATGATTTTGATGACGACTTATATGCTGCAGGAAGTGCCTTTTAAAACCGTCTACCTGCACGGACTTATCCGGACACGTGATGGCAAAAAGATGTCAAAATCTGAACCAAAAACTGTCATTGATCCTTTGGTCAGTATTGAGGAATATGGTACGGATGCTTTAAGAATTGCCCTCATTTTAGGAACAGGACCCGGACAGGACTTACGGCTTTTTCCGGAAAAAATGGAAAGCAGCCGTCGTTTTGCCAATAAAATTTGGAATGCCGGAAGATACATTTTAATGACAATTCCAGAAAATACTCCGCTCGCGGCGCCCCAAAATGTAAAATCTGAACTTGCACAATGGCTGCTGCACGGACTGAATGATTTGATTAATAGTACGCAGACCGGTCTTGAAGCACATCGCTTGTCTGATGTTGTGGATAATTTAAAAAGTTTCTTCTGGGGTGACTTTTGTGACTGGTATCTCGAAATGGACAAAAATCCACAGCGCTCAGCAGAGGATAATCAGGTGCTGGCTTATGCTTTTGCAACCCTGATAAAACTGCTCCATCCTTATGTGCCCTTTGTTACAGAAGCACTCTGGGGGCAATTTAAGCAACCCGAAATGCTGGCTGTCAGCGAGTGGCCTCAAGTACAGCCTTATCAATTTAAGGAAGCACACGGCCGCATTGAAATCATCAAGGAAAGTATTTCCCAAATCCGGGCCCTGCGTGAAAAGGCCAAGATCGGTCTTGATAAAAAAGTTTCCGCGACCCTTGATTCCGCCAAACATGCGGAACTCTTTCGTGAACATCAGGAATTGATAATCCGGCTCGCTCGCTTGAGTGAATTGAATATCAGCGAAAAAACACCTGAAGCTGTCAGTGATATGCTCAGTGCATATTTTCAGGATACGCTGGCCAGCATCGAAGCTGCTGCCCTGGACTGGAAAAAAGAAATCGAGACTCTGCAGAAAAAACTCAAAACAGAATCGGATTTTGTTAAAAAAAGCCGCAGCAAACTCGACAATCCTGGTTTTCTAAAACAGGCTCCGGAAAAGGTGGTGACAGAATTACGCGATAAAGTAGGCGCTACCGAAAAAACTCTGTCTGCACTCAAACAGCAGATACTTGAATTGGAAAAACTCGCGGGTTAGGTATTTTGTTCTAGTGTAAAATAATAGC
>JABGPG010000072.1 GCA_018645085.1 Deltaproteobacteria bacterium | reverse complement strand
GGAGGATCCTTTTTTTGGTGCAAGTGAAGTTTACCATGATGTGGTTGAAGCCACCCTGCGTCTTACTCCAATTGCAAAAAACCAGAAAAACGGTGTACTCAATATTACTTATCAGGGATGTTGGGAGGGGGGAATTTGCTATCCTCTGTTAAAAACTTCGCTTACGCTCTCCGGACTCTAACAGGGATATTATGCATAAGTGGTAAATTTTATTCTCCCCATTTCTACCACTGAAACCACCTTTGCTGCTTTTTAGCCGAAGTAGGCCCTTGTTACTATTTCTGCAACACAAGCAGGTTTTTCCGAATTTTCAATTTCAACAGTAATTTTCTTGATAAGTTCCAGCGAACCTTTTACTTCCTGTACACTGATAACTTCAGCACGGGAGCGGATATTTTCTCCCGGAGAAACTGGTGAGGGGAAGCGCACTTTATTCAAACCATAATTAATCAGTCTTTGCGCTCCTGGAATTGGGGGTTTGTCTGCATTCACCATTCCCGCGAGATAATGAACCAGCGAAAGTGTGAGGAAGCCATGTGCAATGGTTTTTCCGTAAGGTGATTCTGCCTCTGCTCTTTGCTGATCAAGATGAATCCACTGAAAATCGCCTGTCGCTTGAGCGAAATCACTGATCCGCTCCTGCGTCATTTCCAACCAAGGTCCAATTTCAGCATCACCGCCGATTTTTGCTTTCAATTCCGCAATTGCTTCTGTTAATCCCATTTTTCCTTACAATTATTTTGTTAATATTAAGCTTCAGAAATTCCTAACACAATATCGGAAATTTCATAAATTCTCAAATCTTCACGCCACAAATTTGCATCCGCGCTGATAATAAGTTGTCCATCTTTTTCTTCAATATTTTTAACGTGCAGTTCCAATTGCATGTATTTATTTTGCGGTACAATCTGTCCGCGGTATTTCCACAGCACCTTAGTCATCACCGGTGCAAAACGCGGATTACGGAATGATGCACCAAGTCCTTTCTGCAGAGCAAAAGCCTGCAAAGCCTGTATGATCGCCTCAAGTCCAAGCGAACCTGGCATTACTGGATCTTCGTGAAAATGACAGGGAAAAAACCAATCCTGAGGATTCACTTCTTTTCTGGCATAGGCATAGCCTTTTCCATATTTCCCTCCTTCAGGAACAAGTCTGATTTCATCGGAAAAACTGAGTTGACCAGCGCATAAATGAAAATGTGGATTTTCAGGATTTTCACCCAGTAATTGGCGAAATTCTGCAGAATTAAGTTCTAGTACGATAGTTTTTTCAGCCGGAATTTCGTTGATCCACGGCAATACTTTTTTACCGCTGTCCAAGCCAACCTGATTGGCAAGAGCGTCATGGGTGAAATAACCGAAGACTGTATCACCCTCATAGAATTTTTGTCCGTCACAACTCAAAGCAAAACGGTGATTCTGAATGATAGTATTTCCTGAGGCAACTGTGCTGAGCAACTCCACCTCATTCACAATAGTTTTTCCTCGCAGATCAGGAGTACTCAGCAAAGTACCTTTGCCGTCAAGGTTTCGGTAATGCAGATCAATTTCCGGATAGATCAAAATCGCTCCAGACTGAGTTGAAATAAATCCACAAGGCTGCAAAGCAATTTCCATCAGTACGGAATACGGCATGAGAGTCGGGTGTGAATTTTGACGGAAAAACCATGCGTCTTCAGGCACATCATACTCGCTTACAATTGTCATCGGTTTTTCAAACTCTTTCCGCTTTCCACGTAGATCATAAACACGTGAAATCAACTGTAAATCACCGTTTGGGTTACGTTGCATCGGTCGGTTTTTATAGACATCGAAATCCGAACCAAAACACTTAGTCACGTCTCCCAGAGCAAATTCCCAAATCATTTGTTCATCTGCAAACAGTTCACGTTTTACAGCGGCTGCCTGAATTGTACTTTGCGCTTTAAGAGCATCAGTTGCTGAAAATGCGGTGCGCTGATTTTTTGTAACACGCAGCTGACTTTCGGCACCGGTGTTGTCGGTTTTTTCTGCGAGTTGAACTCCTAAATCCCGGAAATCCACTACAATTCTTTCACCTACCAAAATGTCAATATCTGCAATCGCATATGGATAAGGTTCAAGGCCTATTTCTTTGACTTCAACGTGATAAGTGATTTTTGGGTCACCAGGAATAACTTGTCCTCTGCAACGCACAATTTGCGGCAAATCATGAATCGGCTGAAATGTCGCGTCCTCTACCAGAGTTTGTAGACCAAGATGGAGCAGGAAAAACTGTAATAACTGCACACAGCCTTCCGCCATCAGGGAACCGGCCATTACAGGATCATCCTTAAAATGACATGGAAAATACCAGTCATCTGGAGCCAAATCTTTTTCTGCGACTATATATCCGAGACCATAGGCACCGCCCTGTGGTTCTACGGAAAGTACACGGTCCGACATTAAAAATTGGTCCGGTGCATTTTTCAGCGAAGGATTTTTGCCGTACTGATTATATTCTGGTCCAAAACAACCGGCAGGATTTCCATTGGAAATTTCGAGCAGTTTCTGACGGGTGAAAGAAGTTTTCGGACAATGGAGCAAAGCCGGAAAAAATATCTTTTCTGCGTTCTTTTTTAATTCCAGTTCTTGAGCAGTATGAATAACTCCGCGTCCATGTGCTAAATCTTCATCTGAGAAAAATCCCGCGCATCCTCCATCCATTTTCAACACCATTTTACTGCCGACAAAACACTCATAATTGAAAAAGAACAACAGGTTCTGATCGTGCTTTGCAAATGAATTTATCGAAATTTCATAACGTAATGTCTGCCCTTCAAGCGGCATGTCATCAAGGTAGGTCAGTGTACAGTCGAGCAGACGGTAGACTTGCTCACCCTTGCACTGAAAATCAATACCGAGATAACTGATCAGCATCAAATCGCACTGTCCGGATTCAACCGCTACTGCCCATGGAATTTGACCATCAGTGGTGTACCACGCGTTGTTTGGAATATCATATTCTGTAGTAATTGTTGAAGGTTTGAATTCACCAAGTTTACCGTCAATTTGGGTGACTCGGCTGACCAATAAATAAGGTTCCATCGGTAAACGTACATAACGTCGATACGAATCTATTTCCGCGAATTCCGGACCAAAAACATTTGAAATATTACCACCTGCCAGTTCAAGTAAATCCTGATAATCAAAAAGTGCTGGTGTTGTGTTTTTTTCCAGCTTAGGGGTAGGTGAAACCGATGCTGAATTTAAAACACTTAAGCCAGCTTGCTCATTGACAACAGGTGATTCCTGTTTGAGCAAACTCCCGATTATACCGGAAAATTGCTGTAAGCCTTGTTGTCTAACTGTTAAAAATGCTGCATGTGCAGCATTTCTGCGTGAACCATATTCCCCAGGAAAAGGTGAGAAAGATGGAACTGTTTCGGCCGGTTTGATATTGGCTGCTGGATTTAGGGTCTTTTGTGTTTGAGTCAAAAATGAGGTTTGATCAAAATTGGGCAATTCCTCCGGTACGTCGTCCGGGGCT
>JABGPG010000213.1 GCA_018645085.1 Deltaproteobacteria bacterium | reverse complement strand
CGGACTCTTGGAAGGCAAAAACTTTGGCAAATTAGTAATCCGGGTTAGTTCTTAAGTAGACATAGTATTTAAATTTACAATTCGTTTTGGCGTAGTAGATATTTTAGACAACCGAATGTTCTCATGAGACATGATGAGAGTCTACATATTTTTGTAAAACATCATTCAATTTAGTCTGCCAGCCTTTTCCCTGAGCCTTAAAAAAGTCTACTATCTCACTACTCAATCTGATAGTAAGTTGTTTTTTAGTCGGCAACTTTTGTTGACCTCGACTTCGGCGGTCTATTGGACGGCCATTTCGGTACAATTGACCATCAGCAAAAAATTCTTTCGGCAACTCAGGAATATCTTCATATTCACTGGAATCGATATGGCGATTATCAATTATTTTCAAATTGCTCATTAAACCAGTGTTGTTCTCTTTCATTTGCTTTCCTCATTGAAATGATACGAATTGTGTTTCCTCTTTGAGTATGGACAATAACTATGAGACGACCGGAAAGTTCTCCCATGGTAATTTGTCGTGTTTCTCCGTAACTTTGACGATTATCCAGCCAGGTAATTCTGCGTGCACCGGAAAAAATGATGAGAGCATCCTCAAAATCTAACCCTCTTTCTTCAAAAGTCGCTTGTCTTTTTTTGTGGTCATACTCAATTTTCATTATATTAATGTAGTTCAAAACACGCTAAAAGTAAATCAAATTGTAACCACAATAAATCTGATCCGCTGATGAAATAACATCATATTCTAAGACTTTGGGAGGAACTGAGGAGTTCCAGCATGTTATCCGCCACTCACAGCAAGATTCTTGTCATGCCGGACAATTGTATATTTTTAAATTATAGTTATCAAAGTGTTTGAAACAGTGTTGCCATTACTCTCTATTTTTTTTAAAATACCTGTCTGAGTAATCATTACGACTAATTTTGCAACTTCATGAAAATAAACTATGAATCCGGAAAACATTGTTAATTTAGCACAGCATCCGATTCAGGATGTACAGTACACTCAATCCTGCAAAGCACAGCTTGACAGCACAGGTGCTTTGGTGATGGAAAACTTTTTAAGTGCTGATACAGTTAAATCCCTGCAAGACGAAGCACGCAAAGTGAGGCCGTTGGCATTTTTTTGTCATCAGAATCACAACGCCTATCTGCTGGATTCAGACCCTGCCTTGCCTGAGGAACACATTCGTAATCTCGAACAACAAAGTGACAAAGGTTGTGTACCGCATGATCAGATTCCGGATAACTCACCACTAAGGACGTTATATGAATGGCATGAGTTCAGAGTTTTTCTGGAAAGCGTACTTGATGTTCCGGTTTTTCCTTATGCAGACACACTATCCTCGATTAATATAAATTATTACGAGCGTGGACAACAGTTGGGCTGGCACTACGACAATGCCTCTTTTGCCATAACCCTGATGGTGCAGGCTCCTGAAGAAGGTGGTGAGTTTGAATATCTGGAAAAAGTTCGTAACAGAGAAGCCGGTGAACAGGGCTATGCTGACACTGAAGCTGTAATCAAGGGGAGTCTTCAGCCTAAAACACTGGCGATGGGTGATGGAGCGCTTGTCCTCTTTCGTGGTAGAAACTCACTGCATCGAGTGGCGCCAGTCGTCAGTGATCACGCACGGATTCTGGTAACACTCAATTTCAATACTGAACCTGGAGTGATGCTTTCAGAACTTGTCAGAACGACATTCTTTGGGCGGATAGTTTGAAAAATAGTTTTGACATTCGTTACAAATAGCATTGAAATTATACTAAAAAAAGAAATACAATTTTGATGAATTCGAAAATAGTTGTCATTCCCGCGAAAGCGGGAATCCAGGAACTTTTAAGTAGCTGAAATGATGGATTCCCGCTTTCGTGGGAATGACATACTTGACGCTGATTTTGACTTATTGCGAGTTCATCAATAAAGAAACACATTTAAAGCAAAACAAATTTAATCCAGCAGATTGAGATACATGATGAAAATCGGATTTATCGGTCTTGGCAACGTCGGCGGAAAGTTAGCCGGAAGTTTGTTACGTAACGGTTTTGATTTGACCGTTCGTGACTTGAACCAGGAGATTGCGCGTCCTTTTTTGGAAAAAGGTGCAAAATGGGCAGAGTCACCAAAACAGCTGGCTGAAACAGTAGAACTGATCATCACCTGCCTGCCTAATCCGGCTGCAAGTGCGATGGTGCTGGAAGCCGAGGATGGTGTGCTAGCAGGTATTTCTCCCGGAAAAGTCTGGGCGGAAATGAGTACCACCGATGAGGAAGAAGTCAAACGGCTGGGTGCAAAAGTTAAGGCAATGGGTGGAGAAGCGCTGGACTGTCCGGTTTCCGGAGGATGCCACCGTGCGGCGACTGGTAACATCTCAATTTTCGTCGGTGGTGAACGATCTTCCTTTGAAAAAATATTGCCAATCATGAAAGTTCTGGGACGACGAATCCTGCATACAGGAGCACTCGGTTCTGCCTCTGTGCTCAAAGTGATGACGAATTATCTGGCGACCGCTAATCTGGTTACTCTCTGCGAAGCCTTGACCACTGCTAAAAAGGCGGGAATGGATCTCAGCACAACCTATGAAGCAATCCGAATTTCTTCCGGAAACTCCTTTGTTCATGAAACAGAAAGTCAGGTTATCCTCAACGGCAGCCGGGACATTAATTTTACGATGGATTTGGTACTAAAAGACATCAGCCTGTTTCAGGCAATTGCGGATCGTGTCGGAGTTCCTTTGGAAATTTCGCCGTTGCTGATCAACATTTTCAAGGATGGCGAGGAACGTTACGGTTCCCGTGAATGGTCACCGAATATTGTGCGGCGCTTGGAAGAGGCTTGTGATACAAAAGTTCTTGCTTCCGGATTTCCTGCGGAGATGGTGGATGATGAAGCGGAAGTTTCCGGTGCTGAAGTGGAGGTGCGTGTATGATTGACTTTAGCCTCACAGATGAGCAAATAATGCTCGTTGAAATGACGCATGATTTCGTGGAAAAAGAAATGCTGCCTCACGAAGAAACTCTGGAACGCACTGATGCTTTGCCTCCGGAACTGGCTGCATCTTTGAAAAAATTCTCAATCGAACTCGGACTGCACGCCTGCAATCTTCCGGAAGAAGTCGGAGGTGGTGGATTGGATGCGGTGTCCGTGATGTTGATTGAAAAAGAGCTGGGGCGCACCTCACTGGCCCTCGCGGAATGCGCGCATCGGCCGCTGAATATCCTCGCTTCCTGCGAAGGTGAACAGGTGAAACAGTTTTTGGAACCGACTGTACGAGGTGAAAAACGCGATTGCATCGCCATGACTGAACCCGGAGCCGGTTCTGATTTACGCGGGATGAAATGCAAAGCCGTGCTTGACGGAAATGAATGGATCATCAACGGCGAAAAGCATTTCATTTCACAAGCCTCCGTTTCGGATTATTGCGTTTTGTTTGCGACAACTGGCAAAGAACAAACAAATAAAGGACTTAAAAAACGCATTTCAGCTTTTCTGGTGGATTTCAGTGATCCGGGAGTTGAAGTCGCACCGGGTTATAAAAACGTCTCACATCGTGGTTACACCAACAACATCCTGCGTTTTGACAACGTCCGCATTCCGCAATGGCGAATCATGGGGCCGGAAGGTGATGGATTCCGTCTGGTAAATCAATGGCTCGGTCCGACACGACTCACCGTTGCTGCAACCTGTGTGGCACGAGCAGAACGCGCTTTTGAGATTGCACTGAATTATTCCGTCAGCCGTGAACAGTTTGGACAGAAAATTGGTAAATTTCAGGGAATTTCATTTCCTCTGGCAGACATGGCGACTGAAATCAAAATAGCCAATTTGATGCTTCTTGAGACAGCTTGGAAGATTGATCAGGGAAGCGTGACTCCGGAAGATTGCGCGATGACAAAACTATTCTGTACGGAAATGCTTTCACGTGTCGCAGATCAAGCGCTGCAAACAGTGGGCGGAATGGGACTGATGGAAGACCTCCCGCTGGAACGTATTTGGCGTGATGCTCGTGTCGAACGTATCTGGGACGGCACATCCGAAATCCAGCGTCACATCATTTCACGCGGACTGCTCAGGCCACTGGAAAAATGAATCTTGAAAGGCTTTTTCGCCCTAAAACTGTGGCCGTATACGGTGGTAAATGGTCGGACTATGTGGTTGAACAGTGCGTCAAACTGGGTTTTAAGGGGAAAATCTGGCGGGTGCATCCCAGCCGTAAAGACTGTTTCCATTCCAGCGAAGAACTTCCGGAAGCGCCGGATGCAGTCTTTTTCGGAATTAACAGAGAATTGACCGTTCAGGAATTTTCTACTCTACGTCGCAGAGGTTCAGGTGGTGCGGTGGTCTTTGCTTCCGGATTCAGTGAGGAAAAAGACAGTGCTGAATATGCTCGGAAACTGGAAACCGCGTCCGGCGATTTACCTTTCATCGGTCCGAACTGTTACGGTTTCGCTAATTTCTTTGATCGTGTAGCTCTCTGGCCGGATCAGGTTACGGGTTCACAGCTCGAACGCGGAGTGGCTTTCATCGCGCAAAGCGGAACCATTTCGATTTCCATGATGAGTCAGCGACGTTCACTTCCGTTGGGTTATGTGATTTCGCTAGGAAATCAACAACGGCTTGCCGCCGAAGATTTAATCCGTTATTGTGCAGAGGATGAGCGTGTTTCCGCAATTGGGCTGTACCTCGAAGGCATACTTGATTTGCCGAAATTCATTGCGGCTATAGATTACGCACGCACTTTGGGGAAGCCAATTGCGTTGATTAAAGCCGGATCCTCGGAAAAGGGGCGTAGTGCCGCAAATACTCATACCGGAGCGCTGACCGGTTCCGATTCACTGCACGACGCGCTCTTTGAACGCTTGGGTATCGCACGTTGTGAAACACTGAGTTCGCTGGTGGAAACGCTGAAACTACTGCATTGTTTCGGACCCTTGCCTTCAAAGCGGATTTTGGTTTTCGGTGCTTCCGGAGGAGACATGGCCATGGTTTCGGATTCAGCGAGTAAACTGGATTTGGATTTTTCACAAATTCCGGAAACTGAAATGGAAGTTCTGCGGGCTTCGGTCGGTGAACGCGTGAAGCTCAATAACCCGCTTGATATTCAGACTGCAACCTGGTTTGATTATCCGAAGTTACGGCAAATGTTTGCTGCCTTACTGCGTTCTGATTATGCAGTTACGGCTTTCATGGTCGATCCGCAGGATGAAACAGAAGCGGACACAGAAGCTTTCGACCTTGCAATTGACTCTTTTCTCGATACGGTAAAAGAAAACTCAGCTTCCGGAAACGCAGCTCTGCTTTCTTCCCTTCCGGAAAGTTTGTCAAAGGCAACACGTGAAAAATGTTTAGACGCCGGAGTAGTTCCGCTGCAGGGACTTGCGGAATCCCTGGAAGCTCTGCAGCATGCCGCGAAAATCAAAATAGTCTGGAACGAATGGTCGCGGCCGGAAATTATTCCGCCACTTCCGGATGACTTAACTGTCCGCACATTGACTGAAAGCGAATCAAAAGAAATGCTGGTGGAACATGGATTTAAAGTTCCGAAAAGCATTCTGGCAAATCCGGATGAAATATCTGCTGTGGCGGAAGAAATTGGTTTTCCTGTAGTACTCAAAGCAGTTGCTGCTGAAATGTCCCACAAAACGGAATTCGGCGGAGTTGCTTTAAATCTGAAAAATGTTCCGGAAGTTGTTGCAACCGCAACCGCAATGTCCGGAATCGCAGAATATTTCATTGTTGAGGAAATGATCACTGACGGAGTTGCCGAAATGATTCTCGGAGTTTCAGTAGATCCGCAATTTGGACCAACCTTGACGCTCGGCGCGGGTGGAGTTTATACTGAGTTGCTGAAAGATTCCGTCGCTTTGCTTTTTCCAGTTTCGGGAAAGCAAGTCAGGCAATCTATTGAAAAATTGAGGATAAATGCTTTACTGCAAGGCTGGCGCGGAAAAGCGGAAGGCGATATAGAAGCTCTGGTTGAAGCAGTTCTCAAGCTCGCTAATTTTGTCGAGCGTCATGCTGGACATCTGGCCGGTTGTGACATCAATCCGTTAATCGTACGTCCCTGCGGAAAAGGTGTGGTTGCCGTGGACGCGCTAATCAATTTGAAGTGAACGATTCTTCAGTATAAAGCCATTGGAAAATCAATGTAGCAACAATTGCGGCTAATAGTTGTACGAGAATGAAGGCCGCAATATGTGTGGGTGCAATTCCGGAAAAAGTATTGGTCATACCTCTAGCAATTGTTACCGCCGGATTGGCGAATGAAGTGGAAGAAGTGAACCAATAACCGGCGGTAATAAACAAACCGACGGCATAAGGAATGGCTTCCGGACGGGTTTTCAGGCAGCCGAGAATAGTGGCAACCAAACCGAAAGTGGCAACGAATTCACCTGTCCATTGACCTGTTCCGGTCCGGGCGTGTGTTGATGGATCGAACAGTGGATTATCAAACATAATATGTGCGATAATAACGCCGAGTACTGCACCAATAATTTGAACCACAACATATTGCACGGATTCCAGAGGGCTTATTTCTTTGCGAATAGCAAAAGCAAGAGTTACAGCAGGATTGAAATGTGCGCCGGATATTGGACCAAAAATCAAAATCAAAACCACCAGAATCGCTCCAGTGGGAATTGTATTTCCCAAAAGGGTAATGGCGTCATTACCTCCGGAAAGCCGCTCGGCCATGATTCCGGAACCGACCACTGTTGCGAGCAAAAACAAGCTTCCCAGACATTCCGCAAAAAGTTTTCGTAACATATTATTATTCATATAATGCGCAGTTCATATGATAAAACTGTAAAGCGAACCCAGTGAAAACGCACCGACAAAAGCAAACAACAAATAAGCCGCAAATACCGGAGGTCTTGCCAAGGCCCAAACCGCGACAGCAGCAGGAATAGAACTCACACCGCCAGCCAATAAAAAGGCCATTCCAGCACCTGGAGCCATCCCCTGCTCAATCAGCCCGCCAACCAAAGGCAATGCAGCATAACCGTTAAGATAGGCTGGAACACCAACTGCCGTTGCGAGAAGCAATGTCAGCCAGTCATCACCGCCGATCACTTGAGTGATTGTTTGTGCCGGAATGTAAGCCAGCATCAGACTTTCGAGAAAAAAAGCAATCATCATCCATTTGCCTAAAAACAGGAAATTATCCGCAGCATTTTTGCCGAATAATCCACGCCGCTCCGAAAATTGCCAGAATTTCCAGACAACTTCTTTAGGATTACGCACGGTTCCACCGCCGCAGCCTCCATCACCGACACCTTCACGTAGAGGATGTGAAAAGGCACCATAGCGCATTAGCACATAAGTTCCAAACCCTCCGATCAAGCCGACCGTCACGGCCGAAAAAGTTTTGAAAACCGCAAACTCCATTCCCAGCGTTCCGGCAGTCAGAAAAAACATTGATGGATCCATTAACGGTGAAGCCAACCAAAAGGCCATTACGGGTGCTAAAGGCACTCCCATTGCCAGCAATGCTGCAATCAAAGGAATCACTCCGCATGAACAAAAGGGAGAAAGCCCACCCATCAGTGCCGCCAAAATAATCATGGTTGACTCCTTGCCGGTGAAAACGCTGGCAATTAAACCATCAGCACCACTTGCTTTGGCATAGGCTGTTAAGCCGATCGACAGCAAAATAAATGGTGCGATGCCGACCAGGTTATCTATTGTAAAACGGATGCTTTCCATTCCTTGTTGACTATCCCACCAAGTGAGTGCCGCCAACCCGCTAAGCAAAGTTAATATCGCCCGATCTGTGAAAAACTGGATCAATTTGTCAGTCCATTTATGCTGATTGTCTAAACGTCCGCTGTGAAATTCAATTCCAAATATATTCATTGTTAGTTTTTTCTTGATAGATTTACTGAGAAAACTCGACTTGTGTGCTTTCTGTTTTTGTCATTTTTGCGGTTTCCGCTGATAAACCGAAACAGCATTCATTCGTTAAGAAAGAGATGGAGCTTTCCAGCAGTTCATAGTGCATTACGCACAATAATGTCGTTTGTTCACGCTGTTGTCGAATCAATCCGACTGACTTGAGATGATTCAAATGATGTGAAAGTGTTGAGGCCGGAATTGCTAATTCAGCCTGAATTCTACCAACCGGAACTCCGTCCCTGCCGGCCTTCACCAGTAAGCGTACGACTTTCAGGCGAACTGGGTTTCCCAACTCAGCTAAAATTTTTGCTGCGGTTTCTATTTCCATATTTGATAATTTAATGATGTTATTTTATAATTCGATAATACTAGAATAATAGAAATAATGTCTTATGTCAAACATTATTTTCATTATTTACTAATAATTTTGATATTAGTTTTTGCTCAAAAACTTGCGGAACCATCTAAGCAGGTGTAACATGCCACATCAATTTGAATAACAGCAAAACCATTAATCTTGTCTCTCAAGAGAGAAACTATTGAAGTGGACACCCGTATATATTTAAAGGAGAAATAATGTCAGAAAAACCATTTATGCTGAACCCAAGAGGTTCTATTTTGGAAATTACTCTATCCAAAGGAAAAGCGAATGTTATCAGCGCTGAGGATAGTCGCGAACTGAACCGGATGTGGGAAGACTTTCGTGACAATCCGGAACAGCGTTTCGGTATTATTACTGGTAAAGGTGAAAAGTTTTTTTGCGCAGGCTGGGACTTGAAGAATGTCGCGGAATCCGGAGAAGCTTCGGATTCTGATTATGGATCAGGAGGTTTTGGCGGCTTGAACTATCCGCGAAATTTCGACAAACCTGTGATCTGCGCGGTCAATGGAATTGCCTGCGGCGGAGGTTTTGAAGTGATGCTGGGCTGCGATATCATCGTTGCCGAAGAACACGCCACTTTCGCTCTTCCGGAGATCAAAGTCGGAGTACTTCCTGACTCCGGAGTGGTGAAATTGCGGAGACGCATTCCATACCATGTTGCCGTCGAGTTTATGATGACCGGACGCTGGATGGATGCGGAAGAAGCAAAACACTGGGGTCTGGTGAATCACATTGTACCTAAAGGTCAAGGACTGGCCAAAGCCCGCGAAATTGCGGAAACGCTGGCCGCCGGACCACCACTGCTTTATCCGGCCATCAAACAGGTTTTACGGATGACCGAAACAGTTTCGGAACACGAAGCCTTTGTTGTCCATGATGCTTGCGCCACAGTAGAAGCCGTCAACCGTTCTGAAGATATGAAAGAAGGCGCACTCGCCTTTGCTGAAAAACGAGAACCAATCTGGAAAGGAAACTAAGATATGAAAGCAGCAATTTGCCGTGAATTTGGAAAACCACTAGTTATCGAGGAAGTTGAACTTCTGCCTCCGCGAAACGGAGAAGTACAGGTAAAACTCGCAGCCTGCGCCATTTGCCACAGTGATATTTTATACACAGAAGGTGCATGGGGCGGAGAACTTCCGGCTGTTTATGGACACGAAGCTGCAGGAGTTGTGGAAACAGTGGGAGCGGGAGTAACAACTGTTCAGCCCGGAGATCATGTTTTAGTAACGCTGATCCGTTCCTGCGGAACATGTCACTATTGTTCTAAAGGTGATAAAGTCCGCTGCGAAACCACCTTCCCGCTTGATGAGCAAAGTCCACTTCGTACTTTAGACGGAAAGCCGATTACGCAGGGTTTGCGTACCGGAGCATTTGCGGAATCTGTGGTGGTGCATGCTTCACAACTTGCACCAATTCCAAAAGAAGTTCCGTTGGACAGCGCCTCTATTTTAAGTTGCGGTGTGATTACCGGTTTTGGCGCGGTGGTCAATACAGCTCAGATTACTTCCGGAAGCAGCGTGGTAGTTGTCGGAACTGGCGGAGTAGGTCTCAACAGCGTTCAGGGAGCTGCGGTTGCTGGCGCTGAGAAAATTATTGCGCTGGATCTCTCAGATGCAAAGCTGGAAGCGGCAAGGCAATTCGGCGCGACTCACACGGTCAATGTCGGACAGGAAAACGCAAGGAAATCAGTCAAAAGTTTGACCAACGGACGAGGCGCCGACTATGTATTTGTTACAGTGGGAGCCAAAAGTGCGCTTGAACAAGGTTTCAAATTGCTCTGTAAAGGTGGAACATTGGTCATCGTAGGAATGACTGCGGACGGTGTGAAAATAGAATTCGACTCCTGCGCCTTTGCTTCCATCGAGCAACGTATTCTTGGCAGCAAAATGGGTTCAACGAGGCTGACAACCGATATTCCGTGGTACATCTCGCTCTATCAACAGGATCGACTCAAACTGGATGAATTGATTTCCGGACGTTATCCCCTTGAAAAAATAAACGAAGCAATTGCTGACGTGAGTCAAGGCGACGCATTGCGTAATGTGATTATTTTTTGACTAAAATTTATGGTACCGTAAAAAGTCATAAGGATACCTATGTTTGTCATTCCCGCAAAAGCGGGAATCCATTATTTCAGATACTTACAAGTTTCTGGATTCCCGCTTTTGCGGGAATGACAAGTTTTTATGAAACCATGAGCATCAAAGAGTATGTAACATCACTATTTTGTAAACAGTGATGGCTTTGCATCAGTTCCTAAACTAATTATTTGTCATCTCGAACGAAGAGAGAGATCTTAATAATATCAGGGCTTAACATAAAATAGATTTCTCGCTTTGTAAGCAATGACACTACTTTTAGACTTTTTATATTTTCATCAACCATGACCTTAAAAGATTTAGACATTTACAGTATCGAGACTTTCAGTAACAACGATGTGGGACTCGTACGGGTTCGCACAAAAGACGGTTCGGAAGGCTGGGGGCAGGTTTCGCCCTACAATGCGGATATCACCTCACTTGTTGTGCATCGCCAAATTGCGCCGTATGCATTGGGAAAGGATGCGTTGGACATCGAAAGTCTAGTGAATGAAATTCCGGAGCGTGAACACAAATTCCCCGGATCATATTTGCGACGGGCACTCGCCGGACTCGATACAGCACTCTGGGATTTGCGCGGCAAACTGGAAGAAAAAAGTGTCTGCGAATTGCTTGGCGGAACCCCAAAACCTTTCAGGGTTTATGCTTCAAGTATGAAACGAGACATAACGCCTCAAGCCGAAGCAGAACGGTTTTTGCGTTTGAGAGACGAATTCGGTTATGATGCCTTCAAGTTCCGGGTAGGAAAAGAATGCGGACACGATGAGGATGAGTGGCCCGGGCGTACCGAAGAAATCGTTCCGGCAATCCGCAAAGCGCTTGGTGATGAGGTTGACTTGTTGGTAGATGGAAATAGTTGTTACACGCCGGAAAAGGCGATTTCGGTTGGTCAACTATTGGAAGAAAATGGAATCTGCCATTTTGAGGAACCGTGTCCTTATTGGGAACTGGAGTGGACAAAACAGGTTACAGACGCGCTCAAGTTGGACGTGACAGGAGGTGAACAGGATTGTGATTTGTCCACCTGGAAAAGAATGATTGAAATGAGGGCGGTTGATGTTGTGCAGCCGGATGTGTGTTACCTCGGAGGTCTGACACGCACCCTCAAGCTTGCGGAAATGGCACGTCAAGCCGGTCTAATTTGCACACCGCATTCCGCCAATCTCTCGCTGGTTACGGTTTTTACGCTGCACATGATGGGAGCTTTGGAAAACGCAGGGCCTTATGTAGAATTTTCCATTGAAGGTGCGGATTACTATCAGTGGCAGTACAACATTTACGAACCGACTCTAGTTGCCGTGAATGGAAAAGTACAGATTCCGGACGCTCCAGGCTGGGGTGTTGAGATAAATCCGGAATTTCTGGAAAAAACAAAACATCAAATCAGCAAGGTTTAAGCGAAAGTTGTTTTTCCTGTCATCCTGGACTTGATCCGTGATCCTGACTGCAGTTCAGGCTGAGTATAAGTTTTGAAGTATTTCCAGCACTACCTTAACTACACTGCACTTTGTCCGAAATGATTATGAAAATATTTAAGCTTTGCAATGTATGATAGCAATGATATCATTAGTCGTGATCATAAAACTTAAAGCTAAAGGAGAAAAGCAATGCCAAATTTATTAGTGCGAAATATTGATGAGGGAGTTGTCAGTGCTCTCAAGATGAGGGCAGGACAAAATGGAATCAGTGCAGAGGCGGAACATCGTGCAATTTTGGAAAATGCACTGATGAAACCCAGAAAAAAAAGTTTTGCAGAAATACTCGGTTCCATTCCCAATGTAGGAAATGACATGGATTTTGAACGCATTCAGGACGTTAAAACAAATCATGTATTTGATTGATACAAATGTTATCAGTGAATATCGTAAACAAAACAACGCAAATCCCGGTGTAAAAAAATTCTTCAAAAATGCTCATGCGCAGGGAAATGCCTTGTTTATCAGCGTTATCACGATTGGAGAACTTCGCAGGGGTGTTGAACTCATTCGACATCGTGGTGACAAAAAACAGGCCAAGATTCTGGAAAAATGGTTGACAGGAATTATTAAGGATTATGCTGAAAACATTCTAGATTTTACAGAAACAGAATCACAGGTTTGGGGACGATTGAGAGTACCTCACCACGAAAACGCACTTGACAAACAAATTGCTGCCACGGCACTCACCTATGGATTAACACTCGTTACAAGAAATATTGCTGATTTTGCCGACTTTGGATTAGAAATATTAAATCCGTTTGAAAAATGATATTTCCTTGGATATGTAGAATTATTGCCTATGTAATTTTGATTTATGCAATCTTTGCTACTATGGCATTATATGCACTTATTTTAGCGAGCATTCCCTATATTATTTTACCATTATTTGCCTTCCTAGCCATGCGTAAACAAGATGGTTTAGGCGTATTCACTTCCCGTCACAAAATAAGAAAATCTTCAAATGCTAAATTTGAAAGATTCTTTGTGTTTTTATTTTATTGCTTCATGTTTCCGCTTGCACTCTGGATAGTCTTGATTGGGCCAATTGTGTTTATTTTTAATAAAATAAATAGTGTGTTTCCTGTTTCACATAGATATTGAATTTTGTAAAAAAGTTTAAAGGATATTTTAACCACATTGTTAAGAAGATACTTATGATTCTTGAAGAAATCTACGCTGAGGATTCATATTTTGCTCAGCTTGCAAAAGATCAACCTGATATTTTCACTAAACTCGTTGGTAAATCCTTTAAGGATCAGAATCATGGTACAGGCAAAATTATTCAAATTGATCTAAGACCAACACGCTCCCCAATAATAGTAGTAAAATTTAGAGAGAAAACATTATTTTTTAGATTTTGTGAAATTTCGTTAAATTCAATTGAAAGTAGCAATGATATTCCGCAAATATGTTTACCATTTGTTCAATGGAAAAAAGTAGTACAGTTGAAAAAACAAATTTTAATAGAAAAAAATGAAATTGAAAGAAAAGAAAAATTAGAAGAGAAAAGAAAACAAAGATTAGAAAAGGAACGACAAACAAGAGAGGATGAAGAAAAATTAGAATTAGAGAGATTACAAAACCTAGAAGATGAAAATAAAAGAACTGATGCAGAAGAAAAAAGGTTGCAAATCATTCAACAAAAAATAACAGACTTAAAAAACCAATTTGAAAAATATTTTTTATCAGCCGATTATTTTTATAAAAACAATTGTTCTGAATTCATCTCACTAGAAGAATATAAAGCAGAAAAAATAGCATTTGTAAAGTCGTGGGTAGAGTCGTATAACTCGACAAAACTGGACGAAGAGCAAGCTCTTGCAATCTCAGCATTTCATGCTAATGTCCAACTGGTGGCTCGTGCAGGTAGTGGGAAAACTACCACCCTGGTCAATCGGGCTATTTTTTTACAGAAGCATTGCAGTATTCCTCCAAATAAAATCCTCCTTTTGGCTTTTAATAGAAAAGCCGCAGAAGAAATATCAGATCGTCTTGTCAATGCAATTGGAGACGTGATCCCTCATGTGATGACATTTCACGCATTGGCATATGCTATCGTTCATCCGGAAGAAAGTATTCTCTTTGATGATTCTGAAGGTAAAGTTCAATCTTTGAGTAGTACTTTACAGAGGGTTATTGACGATAGTTTGAAAGTTCCCGCTTTTTACGAAAGAATCAGGGCTGTGATGCTGGAACATTTTAGTAAGGATTGGGAGAAAATAGCCAGAGGGCGTTACGAAATAAGTCAGGAAGAATTTCTCAAATTTCGTCGTTCATTACCTCGTGAAAGTATGCGGGGAGACTTTGTCAAATCTTTTGGAGAGAAAGTCATTGCGGATTTTTTGTTAGAACATAATATCGCCTATAAGTACGAAAGAAATCATCGATGGAGTGGAATCAATTACCGTCCGGATTTCACAATCTTTAAGTCAGACAAATCCGGTGTGATAATCGAATACTTTGGTTTGGAAGGTGAGCCTGATTATGACGTAATGTCGGAGGAAAAGAGGAAATATTGGAAGAAAAAAGAAAATTGGAATTTAGTTGAATTTACACCAAGAGATATTACAAGTGCCGGAGTCGATGCATTCAGGGAAAGGTTGAAAAATAGTTTGGTAATAAATGAAATTCCATTTCGAAAATTATCAGAGGATGAAATATGGAACATAGTTAGAGTTCGAGCAGTTGACCGTTTTACAAAAGCTACTGTAAATTTTATAGGTCGTTGCCGACAACTTTTCATTAGTCCTGCAGATTTAGGAAACATGATCACTCAGTATGAAAATGGCTGTAGTATTGAAATGGAGTTTCTTAGTATTGCAAGAGACATTTATGTGGCTTATTTGGACAAGATTAAAAATACAGATGAAGAGGATTTTAACGGACTTATGCAACGTGCGGTTAAAGCTGTAGAGCAGGGAATAACAGAATTTAAAAGGAAAAGTGGAGATGGAGACTTCAAAGAATTGAAGTATATTTGTATTGATGAGTTTCAAGATTTTTCAGAATTATTTTTTAGGTTGGTTTCAGGAATCTGTAAAGCAAACGAAAAGATTGAATTGTTTTGTGTCGGTGACGATTGGCAGGCTATCAATGGTTTTGCTGGTTCTGATCTTAAATATTTTCAGGAATTTTCAAAATATTTTGCTCAATCCAAAAAACTCTATATTTCCTCGAATTATCGTTCCCATCATTCAATTGTCAATCTAGGAAATGAAATCATGGCTGGTTTTGGGAAGCCTGCGATTTCAAAAAAATCTATCAATGGTGGGGCTTTCCTTGTTGATCTATCTGAATTTGCTCCAACTTTGGTTGAAAGAAAAAGGCATTCTGGAGATGAGGTTACTCCAGCACTGCTTAGGTTGATCGCGAAACTGATCAACAGTGGACGCTCTATTTTTATGCTCAATCGGCGAAATGAATTATCAAGGTACATTGATTATAAAAATCATAAATATATTTCTGGACGAGGATTAGAGAGTTATTTAAAACTGATTCAATCTTATTTTCCAAATAATTTACATTCGAAAATATCAATATCTACTACTCATAAATACAAAGGACTTGAGAAATCTGCTGTTATTGTTCTTGATGCGGTAGTGAGAAGTTATCCATTGATGCATCCTGATTGGGTGTTTGCACAGATTTTAGGGGAAACTCCAGAAAAAATAATTGATGAAAATAGACGACTGTTTTATGTCGCTATTACTCGTGGTATAGAGGGGCTATTTATTGTTACTGAAAAAGATGAAAAGACACCATTCTTGGATGATATTGATATCCAACCCCTGAATTGGGAACATTATCCACCAATCAAAAGAGAAATTAATGAATTGGTTGTTACAATAGCTAACCAAACCGGGAAAGGAAGCTCGCCAACAGTTCAAATTAAAGAGCTGCTTTTAGCACAAAATTATGAATATCAAGGTGTTGGCAGAAAAAGTTGGAGCAGAATTTATCCGTTAGCAAATTTTGGTATTTATGTATTACAGAATGAGATATGGGCAAAGAATGCTGATGGAGTGGAAGTCAAAATTTGTGATGATCAAAATATGGAATTAGCGAAATATTTCGTTAATGCTGGTAAGTGGGACTGTGATTTCGATACAATAGCAACTATACAACAACAGGAGGAAGATACTATAGAATAGTTGGAAAAGTGTTAATAATATAAGTCATTGACCCTTGACTCATCTTGTTTTTGTAATATTATTGTAAGACAAGATGAAACAAGTAAAAAATATGCGACTAAATGCCAGACTCGATGCCATTCATGAGGCACAACTGATCAAGATTCAGGAACAAACACATGCTTCAGTTTCCGAAATTGTTCGCCGTGCTCTAGAGGATTATTATCAAACGGTCTGTGCGCACTCCGTCTCCGCGAAAGACGCGCTTTATGTGAGTGGTTTTGTGGGCTGTGCTGTGAGTGATCCTGATCTGAGCACAACTTACAAATCTCAGTTAGTAAACAAATAGCAGAATCCTCTCGACTGATCAAATGGTTTTCCAAACCTATCGCTGGAAAAATCATTATCCCTTTGAAAATCTGCTATTGAAATGAATTGTAGATTTGTTTTCGTAATATACGAGAGCGAAATAAGTATGAATCAACAGTTAAAGGTAATATGACATTGATAAAAGTTCATGAAAATATTATTTCTTGATGAGTCTGGAGATCATGATTTGCGAATCATAGATCCACAATACCCACTTTTTGTTTTGGGTGGGGTGATTGTTGAACAGGCTTATGCGGAAGGCCAGATGACTGAAGAAGTTCAAGATTTTAAGCATCGCTTATTTGGTCGTGAAGATTTGATTTTGCATACAGCAGACATCACTCGAAATCGCAACGGTTTTGAGCAACTTAAAGAAACTTCATTTCGTCAGCATTTTTATGAAGAGCTTAACAAACTGATGAAAAAATTAGAGTACAAAGTTGTTGCTTGTGTAATTCGCAAAGATGTACACCTCAGTCGTTATGGTATTGCGGCAATTGATCCATACTTATTCAGTTTAGATGTTTTGGTAGAACGGTTTTGCATGGAGGTGGGAAATGTTATTGAAGGGGGAATGATTCTAGCAGAAAAACGCGGAATAACCCTTGACCATGAAATTGAACTGGCCTGGTTAAATTTGAAAATTCAAGGAACCCGTTACATTCAGGCGAGTAAAGTTGAAAGTCGAATCGCCGCACTCAACTTGCGACACAAATCTGAAAATCTTGCCGGATTGCAATTGGCAGATTTGGTAGTAACTCCAATAGGTCGCTATGTGTTGGGAAAAAAGATAAAAGAGGATTATGAAATCATCCGGTCAAAATTTCGGACATCACGGGAAGGTGAAATTGACGGTCATGGTTTAGTCATACTTCCTAAATAAGCAGGGGCCAGCCCCCGCTACGCAGTGACCAGCCCACTCAGCTCTATTAATTCTTATGCATATTACATGTTTTGTAAAGACAATTTTTAAAATTATTTGGAAAATGTCTCCACAACAAGTTTTATGAAGTAATGCAGATAGTTTAAATGAAGACTAAGAAGGGATAAAATGAAAATCAAAGATCTGAAAACTTTTGTAGTTGGAAATCCACCGCCGCACTTTGGGGGACGTTATTTCATTTTTGTAAAACTAGTCACAGATGACGGCATAGAAGGAGTGGGCGAAGTTTACTGCGCGACTTTTGCACCGCATGTGATTGTGAAAATGATCGAAGATGTGTTCGAGCGGCACGTTGAAGGAAGCGACCCTTTCCACATTGAAAAACTCTGGCGCAATGTTTATGGCCGCGGTTATACTCTGCGTCCTGATCTTTCGTTGATGGGAGTTTTGAGTGGACTTGAAATCGCGCTTTGGGACATTTGTGGAAAATCGGTAGGCAAACCGGTTTATGAATTACTTGGGGGACGTGTGCACGAAAAATTACGTACATACACTTATCTCTATCCAAAAGACGGTGCAGTTGTTACTGAGGATGAACCGCATGTTTACAATGATCCGGATCTTGCCGCTGAATTAGCAGCAGAATATGTAGCTCAAGGCTTTACTGCCATCAAGTTTGATCCGGCTGGACCGTACTCCAGCTTCGATCCACGTCAACCATCTTTGGAAGCATTGGATCGTTCCGAATTATTTTGCAGAAAGATTCGTGATGCGGTTGGCTCAAAAGCAGATTTGCTTTTCGGCACTCATGGGCAGTTCACGCCTTCCGGAGCAATTCGGTTAGCACGTCGTCTTGAGGCATACGATCCACTCTGGTTTGAGGAACCAACTCCACCGGAACGTCCGGAAGAAATGGCGAAAGTCGCACGTAAAACAAGTATTCCAATTGCCACAGGAGAACGGTTGACCACAAAATACGAATTTGCCCGTGTCTTGGAAACCGGTGCCGCTTCTATTTTACAACCAGCGCTCGGACGTGTCGGTGGAATTCTGGAAGCCAAAAAAATCGCAGGCATGGCCGAAGCATCTTATGCTCAAATCGCACCTCACCTTTATTGCGGTCCTATCGAAGGCGCGGCTAATATTCAACTCAGCACCTGCTCTCCCAACTTTCTGATTTTAGAAGGTATTCAACGCTGGGATGGTTTCCATGCAGAAATTCTCAAGAAACCGATCCGCTGGGAATCAGGATATGTGATTCCTCCAACCGAACCTGGTTTAGGTGTGGAACTTGATGAAGAAGTTGCACTGGCAAATACATATAAAGAAACGGCTTTGCATCTGGAAATGGCGGACAAGCCTATTCGATGAGAGACACTATATTTTTGCTGAAAAGAGAAAACGGTTAACACAAAAGAAATAACATCCGGAACGACCTCTTTCTTCAAGGTCTACCAAAAAGTCTATGCGCTGAGTTTCGTTAAACACACCTTGTTTGACGGCATTATTTGTGATCCATTCCATCATTCCATGCGAAAAATTACTGGGTGAATATTCCGTGTTAAGGATCGGTACTGCTTCTACCCGAATTTTGCTAAAGCCGTGTTTTTTCAAAAGTGGTCCTAAATGTATTGGAAGATTAGGACTTGGTACGGCGGAATCCCAGGCAGAAAATATTTGCTTAGTTAAATTATCATCTGCACTGTTCAAGACAACACCGCGCCAATCGGTTTCTAAAATAACAAGACGTCCCCCCGGTTTTAGAATTCTCCGCATTTCAGTAAGTACTTTTGGAACATCCTTTACATAGAGCAAAACCTGAGTGCAGGAAACCGCATCGAAAGTTTTATCTTCTGCAGGTAACTGAGCGGCATCACCTTCGTAAAATTCAGCTTGTTGCAAGCCCTCACAGCGCTGTTTTGCATGGCTGATCATTTCCGGATTTTGATCAAAACCGATTACTTGTCCTGTTTTCCCAACAAGCATAGCCATTTCATTTGTAAGAAATCCAACTCCACAACCTATGTCAAAAACTTTTTCACCCGGTTGCAAAGCTAATGTTGTCAGAGTGTGTTGACGTTGTTTTACAATATCAGCAAGTTTGTAGCTTCTTTCCAATTCCTTGGCTTCGAGGGCTGCGTTTTTGGGATTTTGGTTCATAAAATTATTATGTCAAAGGTTGCTGGTTTTAAAAATACACTCTGAAATCTTAATGATTTTTAAGTGGACGATTATATTAAATTCCCGTTTGCTAAGTAATGACACAGGTTTTGGGATTATTTCAGACTCAAACATAAAAAGCTAAACATTATTCATTTTTCGAGCTAATACTAAATTTACGTGTTAGGTCACTTGCCAGAAAAAGTCCGATAATTACCACCAGCGCACCAAGGCTTTGAGAAAGCTCCAGACGTTCACCAAGCAGTAACATGGCTGCACTGATAGAAATAAAGGGTTCTAAGTTGAGCATAATACTTGTTTGCGCGGAACCGATATGTCTGGTAGCAGCGAATAAAGACAGTTGACCGAAGACGAACAAGACGCAGATCGAGGCTATTCCAGCCCAGCCGAGTGGTGTTTGCGACAGCGAAAAAGTATCAGTCAGTAACAGAATGATACCAACCAAAACTGCACCAACTGTGTTTGAAAAAAACACCAGATTACGCATCGAAATTAACTGAACGGATTTAGCACCGCCTATTATCATTCCAGCAGATCCTAAAGCACCGGCTAGTACCAAAGCAATTCCGCGCCAATCCAGATCTTGCATGGTCGGTCCTAAAGTCAGTGCCAGTCCAAAAAACGCGATAACGAAAGCCAGAATTTTCAGGCGTGGCGGTACTTCACCGTCGATGAAATAATTTAACAGCAGAACCCAAAAAGGGAAGGTAAAAAAAAGTAAAACGCTGAGGCTGACCGGAATATATTTAACAGAACCTAAATAACCCAGGCTCATGACTGCAATCGAGATTCCGGTTACTATAATTAAAACCCGGAGACGCCAAGTGTTTGAAGACTCGGGTTTGGATTTTCCTGAACGAAGGTTTTTCCTGTGAGACCAGGCCGACATGATTCCCATTAATAAACTTCCAGCAAGTAGTCTAAAAAAAACTACTGTCGGCGGAGACGCACCTTCATCATAGGTTATTTTGGCTAATGTGGTGATTATTCCAAATGAAGAGGCACAACCGAAAACATAGAGATAACCGCGTGGAATCATTTTCGTACTCGCTCCATTTTTGGATCATAAAGTGGGCCGTGCTGAAGTTTACAGGAATGACGGACAGCAGCAACTTCCAATTCATAAGTTCCTGAGTTTATGTAGTCACTGTCGACACCTTCCGCATTTCGTAGATAGCCGTAACCGATGTTTTTGTTTACAGTATAACCCCAACCGCCGCTGGTCAACCAGCCCGCGATTTCGCCGTTACGGAAAATAGTTTCGCGTCCCAGCAAAACCACGTCCGGATCATCGATGGTGAAACAGACTAATTGTTTTTGCAGAGCTTGTTGCTGTATAGCCAGCAAAGCATCACGTCCCGTAAATCCTGTTCCGGAATTTAATTTTACCGCCCAGCCAAGTCCGGCTTCAAAAGGTGTGGTGTCCGCTGTGATGTCTGCACCCCAGGCGCGATAGCCTTTTTCCAAACGCAGGGATTCAATCGCACGATAACCGGCATTTGCGATAGCGAAATCTTTTCCGGCTTCCATTAAAGCATCGTAAAGTATCTCGGCGGAATCACGCGGCATATGCAGTTCCCAACCGAGTTCTCCAACATAAGTCACGCGCAAAGCTAGAACAGTCGGAACTTCTGCTGAAAATTCTTCTTTAATTTCAATTTCCTGGCAAGTTCCAAAAGGAAAATTATCACTTTCCAGATCTTCTTTTGAAACTTTAGAAAGTACATCACGGGCCAGTGGTCCCATTAATGAGAAAGTTGCCCAATCTTCGCTAATGTCCTGTAGTTCAACGTTTTCATCTGCAAGAAATTGACTGCGTATCCAAGCTGCATCGTGCGTCCGGAAGGCGGTTCCGCTGACCAGATAAAACTCATCATCCGCCAGACGTGCCACGGTCAAATCACACTCAATACCGCCTTTGCTGTTGAGCATTTGCGTGTATGTCAATGCACCGGCAGGTTTAGCAACATTATTAGCGCAAATCCGGGAAAGAGCTTTTTCTGCATCGATACCGATGATACGGAATTTGGCAAAGGAACTTTGGTCAAAAACAGCAACTCCTTCACGTACCGCACGGTGTTCCTCGCCGACATGCGGAAACCAGTTTTGCCTGCCGTAAGAATAAATATCACTTGGCTCAACACCTTCCGGTGCAAACCAGTTTGGTCTTTCCCAACCGAGTTTGGAACCAAAACAGGCACCTTGCTTTTTCAGTTTTTCATAGATTGGCGAAGTCAGTAATGGACGTCCACTTTCGTGTTCTTCGTGTGGCCAACTGAGAGTGTAATGCTTACCGTAAAGCTCAAGTGTACGGTTACGAACCCAAGTTTCATCGTGGTGAATTCCACTGAAACGGCGGATGTCCACTACCCACAAATCCATCGGCGGCTCTCCGGCGATAATCCACTCCGCCAGTGCTTTTCCTGCACCTCCTGCTGCGGCGATTCCGAAAGCGTTAAATCCCGCGCCGACAAAGTAATTTTGAACTTCCGGAGCTTCGCCTAAAATGAAATTTCCATCCGGAGTGAAAGATTCAGGACCATTGATAAATTTACGGATGCCCGCGTTTTCAAGTGCCGGAACACGTTCCACCGCAGGAAGCATCAGTTGCTCAAAATGCTCAAAATTTTCAGGCAGCAACTGAAAAACAAAATCCTGCGGAATTCCATGCTCAGCCCAGCCAATCGGATTTGGTTCGTAACCGCCCATTACTAGACCGCCAACGTCTTCCTTCCAATAAGTCAGTTTGTCCGGATCCCGTAAAGTAGGTAAATCCGGTGTAACACCTGCAATCGGTTCGGTGATCAAATACTGATGTTCTACCGAAACCAGAGGTACAGTAACACCTGCCATTTTAGCAAGTTCATTGGCCCATTGACCTGCGCAATTAACGACTGTTTCACAAAGTATTTCACCGTTTTTAGTTTGCACGGCAACTACTTTTTTAGCACCACCTTTTCCTGAATCTTCCAGCCGAATGCCGGTTACAGCAGTATCTTCCAAAATTTTTACACCATGCATCCTCGCACCTTTGGCCAATGCCTGCGTGATATCAGAAGGATTGGCCTGCCCGTCTGTAGGTAAAAAAGCCGCGCCGATTACGTCTCCTACTTCCATCAAAGGCCACAACTCCTGCGCCTCCTGTGGATTGAGCAATTCCATTTCCAAACCAAAACTGTGGGCGGTTGTTGCTTGACGTTTTAGTTCAATCCAACGTTCCTGTGTACAGGCCAGCCGCAAACCACCGTTCATTTTCCAACCGGTTGCTTGTCCGGTTTCTGTTTCAATACTGCGGTAAAGTTCAACGCTGTTCTTCAGGACTCGTGTGATGTTGGCGGAACTACGCAACTGTCCCACCAATCCGGCTGCATGAAAAGTGCTGCCGCAAGTCAGTTGTCCACGTTCCAGCAAAAGCACATCTTTCGCACCTTCCTTTGCCAAATGATAAGCCACGCTGCAGCCGATGATTCCTCCGCCGATGACGATGATTTGGGCTTGGTCTGGTAAAATATTATTCATAAATTTTCAAATTGGGCAAAAGTATTTTCAAAACGTTCCAAATTTTCTGTAGTATATTGGCCGTAATCAAAATCTAGTGTAGAGTGAATTTCGGAAACCATGCTCCACATTGCTTCGCGCAGCAAAGATGCACACTTCATGGCAAAATAGCGTTTCCACAAATCAGCAGAAACCGCATTTTCAAAATACATTTCCAACAACTGTTTTTCTAAATCTTCCGAATATTCGTTATTGGAAGCAAGATTTGCCAGATCGAAAAGTGGACTGTTGAATCCGGCATAATCCCAATCAATCAACCACAACCTTTTTCCATCGTCAATGAAATTTCCGCAGAGCAAATCATTGTGTCCAAAGCGCATTTCAACAGCTCCAACCGTTTTTTCCAGTTGCTTGTTAATTTCCATAAATCTGGAAAGTTCCGGAATCATCCTGCTTTTTCCTTCACGCAAAGTTTTTGCGTAACCGCGTAGTACCTGGAAAACCCAAAAAATTAAAGTGCTTCCCGGAAGATGATGGGGCATTTCCAGGTGACACTTTTTCAGCAGAGAAACAACTTTCTGCATGGTTGAATGATCACGCAGATTTTCCGCTTCCAGAGTCTTACCCTCAATGAAACGCAGAACCATTGCTCCGGATTCTGCATGAACAACTTCCGGAGAAATCCCGCAGGAAAAAGCAGCACGACTTGCCGCCAGTTCGTTAAAGCGGTAGACTCCATGCACCGGAATATCCTCGCCCAAGCGGACAAAAAACAGTTCATTCCCATGCTCAACCCGAAAATTGCGGTTGGTGATTCCGCCTTCCACAGCTTCACAGCGAATCGGTGTAAGGCTCTCTTTTTGCCAACACGTCAGTGCTTCAACTGTTTTGTTTATTTTAGCTGACATCACTTATAATTTCAAATATTTAAACCTGTGCGTCGTCCTTCGTAGATGACGAAAGGTGCCTGTCGCGGTCCCGCGCTGTCACC
>JABGPG010000041.1 GCA_018645085.1 Deltaproteobacteria bacterium | reverse complement strand
CAACACACTCCTAAGTGAGAGTACAGAAATTTTTCAACAACTGCAGTCCCGCATTCTGACTTTTTTCCGGATGAAACTGAACTCCCCATAAATTATCTTTGCGCACAACTGAGGCAAAGTCATAACCGTAATTGCTGTGTCCCAAAATATGCTCACTGTTTTCCGGAAGAAGATGGTAGGAATGCACGAAATAAAAGTGCATCTCATCAGCAACTTGCTCAAAGAGCGGATCTTCTTGTTGTTGTGAAACCTGATTCCAGCCCATTTGCGGAATTTTAAGCTGGTGCTGAAAACGTTGCACCTTGCCCGGAATCCAGCCCAGACCGGCATGCGTTCCGTCTTCTTCACTTTCATCCATCAGTAATTGCGCACCAACGCAAATTCCCAGTAAAGGAGTTCCTGCCTTTACTTTTTCCTGCAGTGCCTCGAGCATTCCAGACTTTCGCAACTGTTCCATTGCAGGCGCAAATGCACCTACTCCGGGCAGCAGAATTCTGTCTGCTTTGCGGACTTCATCTGCAACAGAAACGAGCTGAGTTTCCACATCGGAAAAATCGAGTGCGTTTTTCAGATTATGCAGATTGCCTACTTTGTAATCAATGATTACGTTCATACTCTTCAGAGAGTTCCTTTTGTAGAAACCACATCTTTGCGGCGGGGATCTGATTCAACCGCAGCACGCAAAGCACGTCCCACTGACTTGAACATTCCTTCGCATTTGTGATGATCGTTGATTCCATACAAAATTGACAGGTGCAGGGTCATCTTCGAAGAAACTGCCAGTGACTTGAAAAAATGGGTTATCATCTGAGTATCTAAATAACCAATCGTCGGTTGTGTAAATTCACCGTGAAAGACGAATTCGGGACGGCCGGACAAATCCAAAGCCGCTCTGATCAATGCTTCGTCCATCGGCACATAGGAATGACCGTAACGAAAAATACCCTTTTTTTCACCAACTGCCTCTGCCAGTGCGCTGCCGAGGGCAAGTGCAATATCTTCGGTTGTGTGATGTGTGTCAATTTCCAGATCACCGTCACATTTTAATTTCAGGTCAAACATCCCGTGAAATGCCCACAAATCAAGCATGTGGTCCAAAAAACCAATTCCACTCTTGATGTCTGTTTTACCGGTTCCGTCCAGATTGAGTTCCAGTTTAATAGCAGTTTCTTTGGTTTTGCGTTCAATTTTCGCGACTCTTTTTTGTTTCATAGTCCCCTCTTTTATGTTTGAAAATCGACAGTTTAGAATGAGTATGTTAAACGTCCGGCGAAGTGATAAATCATATCTTTATTTCCGGTAGGCACAGTTTGATCATCATAACTGAAAGCTCTTCCCGGCTGAAATGCGTTGATATCCAGGTCTATTTTAGCATGCCCCGCATAGAGCATGGTAAAGGTGTTATCCAACTCAACACCTATCATACTTGATTGTGAACCATTTGCGTCAAGTACAGGTTTGATACGCTTCAATTCGTAAAGTCCTAAACGATAAACCGCGGTTGTTTCCGGAATATCATAGCGATAGCGGAAACCGCCGAGTTGAGTATTATTTATTGAATGTCCCAGTCCGGTGCCGCTGTTCAGCTCAGGGCTTCCTCCATTAAAATAAAACTGAGTACCTCGGTAGGTTCCAGGAGATATTTCGAAAAAGCCATCCAAACTACGCTGATAATTTACTCCACTGCGGCTGCTGTCAGCAAGCTGTTCATCTCCTTTTGCCATCATACCAATGAGCGTAAATTGCTCTCCGGGTTTTTTCCAATTGAGTTCCATTTCCGCAGCACCTCCGGAAATTTTTCTTTTGTCAAGATTGTGTCGGTCATCATAGCGGTAATAATCGCGGTTTCCCTGATTCGAAACAACATCCGCATATACCGACCAGACTGGAGTTTCCCACTGCATGCGCAGTCCAAAATACTCCTGCTCGTTTGCATTATAGTAAATTGGTTTACAATCCGAATTCAGCGTGTAACTACTCAGACTGCTGTTACAAGCACTGCCTGAAGTGAACCCGCTGCTTTCGAGGCTGGTGAGAGTACTGCTCGAGAGACGATTTGCTGGCACATTATTCAGACCAAGCGGAACATCGTGTTCGGTGTATTTTATCCGGAACATTTCTATACGCAAAGAATCGATGATTTCACCCTGAGAATTGACCTCATGCCAAAAAGGGTAATCCAGTGAAAAGTAATAAAGCCAATCTCCATCCGCAGATGAAAGTTTCATCCCGCCTATTTCATAACACCAAGTCCCCGCTTTGCAGCGTTGAGAATAACCACTGAGAATGCCGGCAAAGACCTTGCCTTTCCGGTCACCGATGTTGATTTCCTGTTTGCCGATTTTTGTCTCTTCATTCGGATTCCTGTTTAGTTCAAGATACGATTGTCTTGCGTAGATATTTGCCGACTGTGAATCAGCAGCAGTCGTGCGTGAACTGCGGGATTCCCTGATATCAGACTGATAAAGCGGTTCCTGATTTGTAGCAAGTTCCAGGTTAATGGAAACTATCCTATGCACGGTTGAGCGTAGACGCAGACGTATATCCTGGTCGAAAGAAAACTCTTCCGGAGAGTTTGTTTCTGAGCGTGAAAGAGGAAGTGCTGTTGATTTTATCTTTGAAGTACGGAATCTGTAATCACCTGATAGTTTTACGCCCGGTGAAAAGGCGAGATGCTCTTCACGCTCAGTGTAATCACCTCTCTCGAGGGGCACAAAATAAGATTGTGCTGACACTGAAACGGCAGCGCTCAACAAGGCTAAAAAGATAAATGCAGGAGAAAATGAAAACAGCCGGATAAAAAAAGTCCGCAAACAGTAAAACATAATTGTCTGTAAAAAAAGAGGATGTGAATTTATTTAATTCAAATAGAGGATAATATCTGCATGAATTTTAGTAGAAAAGGCTCAGAAAAGCAAGTTTTTTCAGTTGGTTGTTTGTCTTAATCAATCCATAAACAACAGCTTGTCTATGATACGGTCGCGGTCTTTATTACTGCTTTTTAACTCTTGACTCAATTTACGGTTAATTTCCATTTGATTCACTGACCAACGTGTGACGGCACGCACCAAATCATCATCGAGTCCAAGACACGCTCCACATGTATTTAATAATTCATTTTCACTTTTCTTGAGATTACCGTCAATGACGGCAATTGCTGCAAGGTAGAAGAAGACTTTGATGGCAAATTCCTGTTCCATCTTAATATCTTTTACTTCAAAGAGATTGCGTTCTTTTACTTTTTTCATCAAGTCATGAACTTCATCACGGCTTTCGAGCAATTCGATTGCTTCCTGTAACGCCACAAACTCGTGTTTCTCAATGATGCCGTCTACAATGACAATGTTCGCGATGGCGTTTACTATCCAGTCCCTGATTTCTTTAGACGCATCCACAAAGAGGTTTTGGCCTAAATCACGATCTAAATGCAGTTTATACATAAAGCTTTTCCGGCTGAATTTTGCTGAGATAAAATTAATATTCTACGAAAAATGATAATGCCTTAATAATTAGTCATCTACTTAA
>JABGPG010000194.1:22423-24182 GCA_018645085.1 Deltaproteobacteria bacterium | reverse complement strand
AAACTCCGGAAGACCAAATATCTACTATGGCTTCACAAATCTCTAAGCAAATCAAAACTCCTGAAGCAAGAATTAATGAGGAGTCTCTGGCCTTAACTCTGGCAATCAAATTAACTCAGAAGGAGAACCTCGTTGCCGCAAAAATTCCGCCTTATGCAGAATTATTGAGTCAAGTTTCAGACAGCAACGAACAGCAGAACTACGAAAATACTATTGAAATTCTGGACGAAGATCTTGCCGACCGAACTCCGGATGAGCAACGCAAAGCATTAAAAATATCCGGACTGATGTCTGTACTTGTTGCATCGAAGAAATTAAAACGCGCCCTCTCAACCATTGACGATTATGACCTGCCGGATGATCCTGCTTTACGTGAAATTTCAGCAGCACTGTCTGAATGGGTCAGTAAAAATTTGGTTGTAAAATAGCATCTAACTTTGCTCTTTACTGTTTGCTCTTTGCTTTAAGCTTTTGTTTAGGATCTACTTGAGTCTAATTGTAACTTCCTGTTCTTCAATAGAACCAAATACAAATCCTTTTTTTGCGGAAATTTTGAACAAGTTATTTTATTCAGCTAAAGTGTAAATAAGCACTTACTAACTCACCCTCCAAATACCCGTCGACCCTCCAAAAATAAAATTTAAGAGAACCCTTTGCCAAAGTTGCTGCAGTTCAAGTAAATTGCTTTCCTCCTGCTGTTTCCTTCAAGACAACAAACTCAACATTAAGTCGGCTGATAAGCGCCTCAAAGTTTAGAGAATTATTTGAAATTTATGACTTTCACTTGTCAAGTTCAGCGAATCAAGGTACGATTCACTTTGGAACTTGTTTAGAACTTAACAGTGATTAACCCTTCCTGAGAAACAGTCATGAGTGATGCTTCTTTCACATTAGAACAATACGAAATTCACCCCCGCACAATCATACGTAATGCCACACCTCCTGAATTATATGAAGAGGCGCTGACCTACGAACCTGACGCATCTATTTCTTCTGTTGGAGCACTGATCGTCTCATCTTATGAAAAAACAGGACGCAGTCCTAAGGACAAACGTATTGTCGAATATGCGAGCATTGATGAAGATGTCTGGTGGGGCAATATCAACATTGGCATGGATGAAGATACTTTCATGATTTCCAGGGGCCGCGCAATTGACTATTTAAACACCCAACAGCGGATTTACGTTGTTGACGGATATGCGGGTTGGGATCCGAAATACCGGATAAAAGTCCGCATAGTTGCCACCCGTCCGTATCATGCTTTGTTCATGCATAATATGCTGATCCGTCCAACTGCAGAGGAATTAGCAGACTTTGGAGAACCGGACTACGTGATTTTTAATGCTGGTCAGTTTCCTGCAAATCCACTCACTAAACACATGACTTCACGAACAAGTGTGGAACTGAGTTTTGAGCGTAAAGAGTTTGTGATTCTCGGTACAGAGTATGCCGGTGAAATGAAGAAAGGTGTTTTCACAATCATGAACTACATCATGCCGAAACAGGGTATTCTTTCGATGCACAGTTCTGCCAATGAAGGCAAAGATGGTGATGTTGCAGTCTTTTTCGGCTTGTCCGGAACAGGAAAAACAACTCTGTCCGCAGATCCTAAACGTGAACTTATTGGTGATGACGAACATTGCTGGACGGACGATGGAGTTTTTAACATTGAAGGCGGATGTTATGCCAAATGTGTAAACCTTTCTGAAGATAAAGAACCCGACATTTACAGGGCAATCCGTTTTGGAACAGTGCTGGA
>JABGPG010000194.1:0-22323 GCA_018645085.1 Deltaproteobacteria bacterium | reverse complement strand
ATGCTCGAACAAGAATTAGACATGCTCGTTGTTGTCTCAGCAGACGAACACCTTAATGAATATCTCCCTGCACAGAATTGGCGTTTGCGGGCTTCAACATCAACCGGCAATTCACATGGTTTTTCCGGATCAGCCGGAACTGCAGTATTTTGTGTTGATGGACGTTCCCAACTTTTTGTTGATTCACGTTATCATTTGCAGGCAGAGCAGACCTGCGGTGAGAATTTTGACATTCAGAAGTTAGGCAATGAAGGTGTGTTTGATCCTCAAAAATGGATTGCCTCCCGTTCAAAAAAAGCTTTAACAGTAGGAGCAGATCCTTTTGTGATGAGTCCAAAAGAATGGCGCCGTTATGAAAATGCTCTTGGAAAATCAACTCACACTTTGAAAGCGATTACTCCAAATTTGGTGGACAGTGTTTGGCATAATCGACCAAATCCTCCCAAAAACAAGATCTACCCTCTTGCTTTGAAATACACAGGAAAGTCCAGCGCTGACAAGTTAGAGTTTGTGCGGAAGGAAATGAATGAATCCGGAATTGGAAAAGACAGCAAAGCGGATGTTTTGCTGTTAACCATGCTTGACGAAATTGCCTGGCTCACTAACTTACGCGGCAGTGATATTGAGTACAATCCGGTTTTTGAAGCATATGCCGCTATTTTTCAGGATAGAGCATTGTGCTTTTGCCATCATCCGGAAGCGGATTTAAGCGAGCATTGCCCGGACTGGGAGTTCAGGCCATATGCTGAATATGCGGAATTTTTAACAGAACTTGCGCAAACAGAAAATGTGAAAGCCTGGCTTGATCCATCAACAATTACTATGGGTACTCGTCTCGCATTTTCAAGAGAGCAAGTCATAGAACAGAAAAATCCCATCGTTTTAGCAAAAGCACTTAAAAACCCAACTGAGATCAGCTCCACAAAAAATGCGCACAAGCAGGCAGGAGTTGGAGTTGTAAAAAGTTTTCGACGTTTACAACAAGCAATTGATAGCGGACAGCCTGTAACAGAAAAAGAATACTCCGACTGGCTTTATGAAGCATATGCACAAGCAGAGGAATTTTCGGATCTTAGTTTCAACACAATCGCCGGTTCTGGTCCGAACGGCGCAATTGTGCATTACGGAAATCCAGATTCAACAAATCCAATGAAGAGTGGTGATCTGCTGCTAGTAGATTCCGGAATCCAGTGTGCGGGCGGAACCACAGATGCAACTCGGACAGTCATTCTCGGCAAACCCGATGAGAAGCAGAAACGGACTTTCACTTTGGTACTGCAGGCACATATTCGGTTGGCCAGACAAGTGTTTCCTGAAGGAACAACTGGAGCCTCTCTGGATTCCATTACACGTTCCGGACTTTGGAATGCAGGTTTGGATTATGGTCACGGAACCGGACATGGTGTGGGTGCTTTTTTGAATGTGCATGAAGGCCCCCAGCGTATTGCACCTGTTGCATATGATGTGGCTCTGCAGGAAGGAATGGTGCTTTCAAATGAACCTGGATATTATGAACATAACTGGGGTGGGATTCGTCTTGAAAATCTAAACGTAGTCAAAAAGGCCGAAGGACTTCCGGAACATCCTGGCGGTAAAGGCTGGCTCGCTTTTGAAACTCTGACACTGATTCCATTTGAACGCAGATTGATTGACAGAGACATACTTTCAGTTGAGGAACTACAATGGCTGGATGAATATCATCAACTTGTTTTTAATGAAATTTCGCCTCTGCTGGATAATCCGGAAGATGTGCAGTGGCTGACCTGGGCCTGTGGTTTGGCTTAGATGAAAATTCTGACACCCGCTAAAATAAATCCGCTGCTTTATATATTAAGCAAACGAGAGGACGGTTTTCACGAGTTGTACATGCACATGGTGCCGGTTAATTTATTTGACTCATTGAGTTTCAGCAAAAATAATAAAAAGGGGCTGAATTTCCAGATGAACGGCGCGACATTCTCCGAACCTCTGGAAGAAAATTTGGTGGTACGTGCAGTAAGATTATTTGAAAAAGCAGCCGGTGTAATTGCGGATCTAGATATTATGCTGGAAAAACATATTCCCTCCGGCGCGGGACTTGGTGGAGGCAGCGGAAATGCGGCCGGTACTCTTCAGGCTCTGAACCATATTTTTCGTCTACCTTCCACGCCAGCTGGTCTTTTGACGAAAGAGACGCTTTTTGAACTTGCGCTGGAACTTGGTTCAGACGTACCTTTTTTTCTGGAACCTGTGCCTTGCGAAATCCGTGGACGCGGTGAAAAGTTAAATCCTTTGATCGAATATCCTGAATTTCTGCTGGTGATAATTAAACCTGATCTTTCAATTCCTACACCCGTTGCATACCAAAATTGTATACCGGAAGATCGTACAGACTTTCCGCAAGTTAAGTCTTTTGCAGATTTAAAAAGTCACTTAAACAATCAGTTTGAAACTTCTTTGCTTTCTCAATATCCGCTCTTGTCTGAACTGAAATCTTTATTGCTTCAAAATGGTGCATTTGGTGCATTAGTCTCAGGGAGCGGCTCTGCCGTTTTTGGAATATTCAACAAAAAAGATCAGCAAAAACATGCGTTTAAAAACTTGTCATGTCTTTACCCAGGCCAAATATTTTCTTGCGAAACTTTGACTACGCATCGCTATTATTGAATCAGCAGTTTAGCAGACCTATAAATATTAAATATCAATGGCTGCTGCTGGTTTCAATACTAATTTTTGCAGGTTGCAGCACAAAATCATCTAGCTTGCCAGGTAGTAGAGAGTACAGCAAAAGCGGGGTCTGGAAACAGTCCAATTCACGGATAAATAAATACGTAAACGTTTACTCGAAAAACAAACACGTTAAAACCTGTCTGGACCGTGCAAGCTCGAGCAGATATCTTTATTATATACATCGGGTTTTTTATCAATACCAGCTGCCTCCGGAACTTGCGCATTTGCCAATTCTGGAATCTTGTTTTGACAGTAAAGCAGACTCAGGACATGCGAGAGGCATGTGGCAGTTCACCAAAGCAACTGCTACTGATTATGGATTAGCGGTGGATTGGTTATCCGATGATCGACTGAACTGGCGTAAATCAACCCACTCAGCAGCACGTTATTTAAAAATTCTCGGCAAAAAATTTGACAACAACTGGGAATTAGCATTGGCTGGATACAACGGTGGTCCGAATTATATGGCTCGTCAAATAAAATCTCAGGGTACACGAAATTTCTGGAAATTAAAGCTGCGTAAAGAAACACATGAATACGTACCAAAATTTTTGGCAATGCTGAAAGTAGCCCGCAGCAGATATCCTGAACTTTATTATCAGGGATCACCGCGAGCTTGGGCGAAATCCGGTTAAAATGTTAAAGCACGTAGAAAAATGAGAGCTTGTTGCGAATGCAAAAAAAGATATATTTCTAAAAGTTATTTATCGTACGGTATTCGCCAAATAAATTATTAATAATCACAGTTTACAAAAGGAGATGCTATGGCAGATGAAGAAGGCGGCGGCGGCGGCGGTAAAAAGAAGATGATCATTATCATCGTTGCAGTTGTGTTGTTGCTTGTTATTGGTATAGTCGTTTTTTTACTGATGTCCGGAGGAGAAGAAGAAGAATTGCCTGAAGTGGAACAACAGGTGTCAGACGTTGCGGAACCGCTGGCAGAACCGATTTTTCTACCGCTTGAAAGCTTTGTGGTAAACCTTAAAGACGGTCGTCGTTTTTTAAAAACAACCATTCAACTGATGCTCAGCGAACCCGGCGCTTCCGCGTATCTATCGGTCAGGCTGGTTGAGGTCAAAGACCTTGTGCTGGCAGAGCTGCAGGAATTATCGGTAGAGGATGTCAAACAATCTGATGCAAGAGAAGCCCTGAAACAAAGGCTGATCAGCGCTATCAGTCAGCTCTTCCCCAGCAAGCCTGAATGGGAAGATCCTGAACCTATCAAAAAAGTGTTGTTTGAGGAATTTGTAATCCAGTGACAGCTGTTATGCATAAGCTGAATCATGAAGCTGGAGTGTCAAAAGTCACTTGGAATTTAAAGTATATTAGTCTGCCTGATCTACCTCAACTGTTAGGCAGACGAGGGACAGAGATGGACGTAAAGTCACAGGAAAAATTCAGCAAGCGGAACAGTAACCAACGGACCGGCAGTCTTATAAAATATACGGTTGGTTTGTTACTGATAATCTCAGGTTTGTTTTTCTTTGCATCTGCTTTGCACGCTCAAGAAAAAGAGGTTGAGGAAATTAAAGTCATCCGAGAAGGCCCTCCTCCACTGGAGGATCCGCAATATTTGGATCTTGGTACTTTTGTAGTGAATATGCCAGGAGATAAATATTTTCTTAAAAGCAGTATTCAACTGGCTTTTGAAAATGGAGCTGCCAAAGAATGGATGCTGGCCAGAATGCCCATTGTTAAAGATCTGGTGATTACCCATCTTAATTCAATTACGGTTGAGCAATTTGATGATACAAAAAATCGAGCGGTTATTAAAAATGATTTGCAAAACCGTCTGAATTCACTCTTTCCCAATAAAACAATCTGGGAAGATACACTGCCTGTACGTAGAATACTTTTTCTGGAATTTTACAGACAGTAGTTTAAATCATGCTCTGCAGGCAAGTTAGCAGAACTCAATGCTGGTTATGCACAGATAAACAGGGATTTTGGTTGTAGAGTTGTCTTTAAACTTGTAACCTGAATGATGAAATTTTAAACTTTGACCTGGAAACATTGATCGATGGCAGAAGAAGAAGAATCTTTCGAAAATCTGGATGACCTGGATTGGTCAGACGTTGAAAGTGAACTTAAAGCAAACAGAGACCAGATCCTCTCCGAGGTTAAGAGTGATGGAGCAGGAGATCAACAGGAAGGACAAGAGGTCGACGGTACAGCAAAAGCTAGTGATGAAACAGGAGCAGCAAAGGCTCCTGCTGTGGCCGGAGATATCGATATCAACTTTCTGTTTGATGTTCAGCTTTCAATCGTAGTGGAAGTAGGACGAGTACAGATGTTGATCAGTGATCTGTTAGAGTTGGACGAGGAATCAATAATCGAACTTGATAGCATGGTAGGCCAGCCTCTTGATATTCGCGCCAATGATTTACTGGTTGCACGTGGAGAAGTAATTGTAGTCAATGAAAAATTTGCAGTACGTATAACGGACATCATCAGTCCGGATAATCGCTTTGCAGCACTCTGAGGAAAAAAAGCATGAGTTTCGTGAGACCAGCCTGGCTCAAAGTAGGAATTTCGCTGGTATTATGGGCAGGTATGATTTTACCTGTTGCGGCATCCGAAGTACGTACGCTGAAAAGCATTGAAGTCATTTCCCTTGAAAATTCCTCACAGCTTCGATTAGAGTTTGATAGAGAATTTAGCGGAAATCCTTTAATAAATTTTGAGTCAGGCTCAATGAGTCTGCGACTTGACTCAGCCCAGATAGATACCGCCTTAGCTTTACTGACAGTCCCAAAAGCAGATTCTTTTATTAAAGCAGTCCGTGCGGTTCAAGTTCCCAATACAAATATAGTTCATTTAGATATTCTGCCGAAATCCTCACGGGTGGTTTTAGGTCACCCGCAAATAAATCCTGCAGGCAACAATTTGCTGGTGATTTTACCGGCTAAAATATCTACGAATCCTGCTCTTTCAAACACTGAAGTACTGACGGATGAAATTGGTCAACGAGTCAAAGCAGATTCTTCTTTTCCTTCAACATTTTCCAAAGTAGCAACAGTAGATTCAAGTTCTGATCAATCTGGAGAACTTTTCCCAATGCCTGCACAGGATTGGGTTGAGACTATACTGACACTAGTTTTTGCTTTGCTGTTCGTGCTGTTGCTTATTTATTTAATTGCATATATTTATAATCGTTTTTTCAGCGGAAGATTTTCTGCAATGCAGGGGAATATCCGGATTCGTCAGGTCTCAAGCTACCATGTAGGACCAAAACAGAAGATAATAGTTTTTAACATGAACGACCGTTTATTTGCGTGCGGTGTAACACCTACTTCCATAAACTTGATTGCAGAATTACATGATGAAACTGATCAGGAATTTCTCTATTCTGCCAAGACTGATGAGAAAACAAATGAAATAAACATGGATCATATGCAGGCTGATTTTTTAAAAACTCTAGAGCAGGAAGATAAAAATATTAATTCTGAGGAAACACTGACTGAGACAAAGGAAGAAGATTTATCTGCGTCTATGGAGTTGGAAGGACAGGAAAAAGGTGTTTTTCTAAAACCCAATGCTGGCGATAAAAATAGCCTTGCTGAGTCAAATAATAAAAATGGTGGTTCTAAAGTTCAAAGCAGAATGCGTTTTTCAAAATCAGCAGACAAAACTGGAAAAATATTGCATGGTAATAAAATGATGCAGGAATTTGCAAATAGACTATCCGAACGTCTAAAATTCTTAAAGCCCATCAAATAATCACATGCCTCGTTCAGCATTAAAAATAAAAGAGGAAGTCAGTTCAGAGTTCAGCAATAATTGTTTCTCTGGCGGTTGGCAATCAGTTTGTAGTTGTGACAGCATGAGCTTCATACTGCGCAGTTTTTTCCTGCTGGCTATTTTTTGTGTTGGTATGCCTCTGTATGCACAATCGCCGATTCCGGGAATCAATATTTCTGTAGATTCTGCAACTTCACCACAACAGGTAGCTACCACTTTACAGATTGTTTTTTTACTGACAGTCCTGACAATGGCTCCGGCCATTTTGATCATGACAACATCATTCACACGCTTTGTGATTGTATTGTCATTTTTGCGTCAGGCTATCGGCACTCCACAGGCACCGTCTAACCAAATCGTGATTGGACTGGCCTTGTTTCTATCGTTGTTTGTGATGATGCCTGTCTGGGAAGAAGTCAATTCAGCCGCGCTTGAGCCTTATTTGGAAGAGACGATATCACAGCAGGAATTTATGGATCGTGCTGCTCTACCAATCAAACGATTCATGGGACAATTTACCCGTGAAAAAGATCTGGCTTTGTTTGTTCGTATTGCTAAAATAGAACGTCCGAAAAACATCGATGACATTCCGATCTGGGTGATGATTCCTGCTTTTGTAATTAGTGAACTTAAAGTCGCATTTCAAATCGGATTTTTATTATATGTCCCGTTTCTGGTGATTGACATGGTTGTAGCGTCAATCCTGATGGCAATGGGTATGATGATGATGCCGCCGGTGATGATTTCATTACCTTTTAAACTGATGCTCTTTGTACTTGTTGACGGCTGGCACTTGATTCTTGGTTCAATGGTCAAAAGTTTTGTAGATTTCTAACTCTCTTTAATCATTTTAATTACGAGAAATTTATGACAGAAGCGCTTGTAGTCTCAATCATGATTGAAGCCATGCGGATGGCTACCCTGCTTGCGGCACCTATGCTGATTGGCGCACTTGTTGTGGGTTTACTGGTTTCAATTTTCCAAGCGGTTACTCAGATCCAGGAGCAGACATTGGCTATCATTCCTAAAATGGGTGCAATGATGGCTGTTTTAGCATTCCTTTTCCCTTGGTTCCTCTCACAGGCAACGACCTACATGTCCGGCATTTTCACTAACATCCCTCGCTATATTGGCGGATAAAAGCCAATAGATAAACCTACTCTTAGTTCATTGAGCAAGATCCAAAAAATTCATCTCAAGTAATTTCTGGCTAGACCATCCTCTTCCGATATTGGATAATGGTGTTCAGACTGTGGAACAATTCCAAAACCGCAGAAATAAAATTAATACTATTCCTAAACTGCAATAATTAAATAAAAATAATTAAAAAAAACTATGAGTAAATCTCCTGATCCTGAATTAGAAACCGATGATGATCCTCAAGAGGAAGTAATAGAAATAGATGGAGACAGTTTAGAGACAATCACTGAAGAAAAAGCACTCGTCATCAGTGAAGATGTTTTTCCGGATTCACTGCTCATCGTACCACTCTATGATCGTCCGCTTTTCCCAAAAATGCTGCTGCCGGTTATCATTTCTGATGAAAAACTGGAAAAAGTATTAGAGGATGAATTAAAAGGACCTTTGAAATATGTCGGTCTGGTTTACAGTTATGAACCTGATGGGCCGAATGTCGAGACTGAAGCAGAAAATGTTCCGGACAACCTGGCAAATATAGGAGCAGTTGGCAGGATAGTACAGGCATCAAAGCATGGTAATGATCCGATGCATATAATAGTGCAGGTCATGGAGCGCTTTGAAATTCTTGAAATAATTGCCGAAGATCCTGTCTACAGAGCAAAAGTTGAATATCTACAGGGTACAGACGATCAAAAATCTGAGTATGAATTAAAAGCCTTTTCCGTTTCTATTATCAATTTTATTAAAGAATTGGTTCAGCTGAATCCATTGTTCAAGGAAGAGTTAGGTCTGTTGATGGGGCGCATTAACCTCAAAGATCCTGCAACACTTGCTGACTTTGCGGCATCCATGACAACTGCATCCGGAAAGGAGTTGCAGGAAATATTGGAAACAATGAGCATCAAGGAACGTATTGAAAAAGCCTTAAATTTGCTGAGGCATGAACTCGAAGTTGCAAAACTTCAGGTAAAAATATCCCAGCGTGTAGAAGATCGGATGTCTCAACAGCAGCGTGAATTTTTTCTGCGTGAACAACTAAAGGAAATTAAAAAAGAGTTAGGTATCACCAAAGAAGGTTCAGAAAGTGAGACCGAGAAATATGAAGCACGCATAAAGAAACTAAAACTTACTGAAGAGGGCAAAGAGCGTATTGAAGAAGAATTGGAGAAAATGCGTTTAATCGAACCTTCATCGCCAGAATATCATGTTACTCGAACTTATCTGGACTGGCTGACAATTTTACCGTGGGGTATTTACAGTAAAGATGTCTTTAATATCCAGCGTGCAGCAAGAATTCTAAATCGTGACCACTATGGTTTAAAAGATGTCAAAGATCGGATCCTCGAACTGATCTCTGTGGGCATCATAAATGGTGATCTCGCAGGATCAATTGTTTTGCTGGTTGGTCCTCCTGGAACAGGAAAAACATCTGTGGGGCAGTCAATTGCCAGAGCAATAGGACGTAAATTTTACCGTTTTTCTCTAGGCGGTATGCGTGATGAAGCGGAAATAAAAGGGCATCGGCGTACATATATTGGGGCACTCCCAGGAAAATTTATAAATGCGATGAAAACCTGTAAAACGGCAAATCCAGTAATCATGCTGGATGAAATAGACAAAATTGGCGCAAGTTTTCAAGGAGACCCTGCATCTGCATTGCTGGAAGTATTAGACCCTGAACAGAACAAAGATTTCCTTGATCATTATCTTGATGTACGCTTTGATCTTTCAAAAGTACTTTTTATTTGTACTGCAAACCAAACAGACACGATCCCACCTGCCTTGCTCGACCGGATGGAAGTCATCCGGCTTTCAGGTTATATCCTGGAAGAGAAACTGCAAATTGCACGTAAACATCTTTTACCAAAACAACTTAAAATACATGGACTCAAGAAGTCACAGTTTTCTCTGCCGAAAGTTGTTCTACGTGAAATAATTGATGGTTATGCCAGAGAAGCAGGTGTAAGAAGTCTGGAAAACAATCTTAAAAAAATAATGAGAAAATCTGCACGTAAGATTGTAGAGGAAGAAATTGAAAATGTTAAGATTACTAAAGATGATCTGCCTGAAATGTTGGGACGCAAGACTTTCGCAGAAGAAACACGTTACAAAAAACCTAAAGTTGGAGTCATAACTGGTCTCGCATATACAAGTGTCGGCGGAGCAACTTTGTTCATAGAAGCATCTTTTGTGGAAGCTAAGAATCCGGGATTCAAGCAGACAGGCCAACTTGGTGATGTGATGATAGAATCAACTGAAATTGCTTACACATATATCCGTTCAAAAGGCAGTAGTGATGCAAGAATTAAAAAATTCTTTGCAGAAAACTTTGTCCACATGCACGTACCGGCAGGAGCTACTCCTAAAGATGGACCTTCTGCGGGTATTACAATGGCTTGCGCACTTCACTCACTGGTTGCAAATGAAGCAATTATTCCTAATATTGCCATGACTGGAGAGTTAACTCTTACTGGTTTGGTTATGCCTATTGGTGGAGTAAAAGAAAAAACAATTGCTGCCAGACGTACCGGTATTTCTCAATTAATTTTTCCTGCAGAAAATCAAAAAGATTTTGAGGATTTGGATGAGATAATAACTAGAGGCATCAAACCGCATTTTGTGAAAACATTTGAAGATGTACTGCCTATTTGCTTTCCAAATTTAAAAGGAACAAGTAAAAAGAAACCGGCAAAAAAATAAATCGACATTACATGCAATCCATTTTTAACAATCCTGAAATTATTTCACTGTTGGGTTTGCTGTTTGTTTCAGGTGCATTTGCGGGTTTGTTAGCAGGTCTTTTCGGCGTCGGCGGTGGAATCATTTTAGTGCCGGCCTTACTCTATGCCTTTGATGAACTGGGTTATTCAGCTGAAGTCACCGCACACATGGCAGTTGGGACATCACTGGCGATTATCGTACCCACCTCAATCACCTCCGCCTGGTCCCATTACAAACGTGGTTCAGGCAACATTATTTTATTCCGCAAACTTGCAATTCCGGTGATGTTCGGCGCGCTGCTTGGTTCATGGCTTGGTGGTAGTTTGAGTGGAGATACACTCAAAGCGGTTTTCGCCACGCTGACAATGTTGATTGCACTAAATTTATTACGGAAAAACCATTTCGTACTTGCTAAAGAATTACCTGCAGCTTCAAAGCAGTGGAGTGCAGCAGGTCTGATCGGTCTGCTTTCAGCAATAATGGGAATCGGCGGAGGTGTCTTTTTCACTTCTTACTTTACTGCTTACAGTTTGCCTATGCTGAGCGCAGTTGGAACATCAGCAAGTTTAGGTTTGATGATTTCACTACCAGGAGCAATCGGTTATATTTTCAGCGGTTGGTACAATCCAAATCTTCCTCAATTAAGCTTCGGATATTTTAATTTGATGAGCTTTCTTTTCATTTTCCCAATAACAATGTTCATGGCACCGCAGGGAGCAAAACTGGCTCATAAACTTGATAAAGACAAACTCAAACGCTGGTTTGCACTTTTCCTGATGATTATGTCCCTGCGTATGTTTTACAAAATTTATATTTGACGTTTTACTTCCTATGACAACAGCAAAACCTTTCGTGATGGGAATCGGCGGTGGCTCCGGTTCCGGAAAATCTACCATCGTACAGGAGCTTAAAGAAAAGTTAGGTCCGCAGAAAATGGCTGTTATCCACCATGACTCATATTACCGTCACCGTCCTGAATTAACAATTGAGGAACGTCACAAAATAAATTTCGATCATCCGGATTCACTGGAAACTCAACTGATGGTTGAGCAGATTAAACAACTGATTTCCGGAAAAAGTGTGGAAGTTCCAATTTATGATTTTGCTCTACATTTACGTTCCTCAGAGACGACAAAGGTGGAACCGTGCCCGATTTTGATTGTGGACGGCATCCTTGTTTTGAATGACAGTCAACTGCGAGAAATGATGAATTTAATAGTGTTTGTCGATGTGCCGCCGGACTTAAGATTCATTCGACGTTTAGAACGTGATTTGTGCGAACGCGGGCGTAATGTGGATTCCGTGACCAAGCAATATCTTGCTTCTGTGCGTCCTATGCACGAAAAATTTGTGGAACCAAGTAAAAGCTACGCAGACATCCTCATTCCTGGAGGCGGACATAATCTGCAGGCAGTGAAGCTTTTGCTGGCCCTTTTACAAACTCTACCGGCTAAGTAAATTCCAGTTTTTATGAAAATAAATTATCATTGCAAACCAACTTCTTTTTCCAGTAACTGCAGAACGTCCTCACGTTGAAATTCTCTTGCATAATCTACAGCAGTTTTTTTATCAAAATCAACCACAGCTGGATCGCCACCTTTATTGAGCAATAATCCTATTGTGCCGAGATTACCTTTACGGACAGCCAAGATCAAAGCCGTTTTTCCTTTATTATTCTGTATGTTTACTCTGGCACCACGTCTCAGTAATTCCCACATGGCCTGCGTATTCCCTTTTTCTGCAGCCCACATCAGGGCGGTCCAGCCTGCTTGAGTACGAGCGTTCAGATTCGCCCTTGATTCCAAAAATAAATTTAACATTACTAACTCGCCATGAAAAGCAGCCCACATGAGAGGTGTAAAATCTCCTGTATCTGGATCTGCACCGTGCTCCAACAATAATTTAACAATTGCCTTATTTTTCATAGATGAAGCCCAAATAAGCGGTGTGTCTGCAAACTCATCCGTCAAGTCTAGTTCAGCACCACGTTCTGCCAATAATTTGACAAAATCAACATTTTGCGTTTTGACTGCATGCATCAATGCTGTAAAACCATTTTCGTCTTTTAATTCCAAGTCAGTTCCGGAAAGCAGGAATTGCTCTACAGCAGGCTTATTTCCGTTTTTGACCGCCTCTATCAGGGAAAGCATGGGGGTTTCAGGAACGCTAATATTTTCTTCCGGTTCAGCGTTAAGCACTACTTGTGTCTTGTTGTCTGCTAAAAACACTTGCAGTATTTTTCCTGACTGATAATCCGGCCAAAGCAAATACAATAAAATCAAAGATACTATGGTAAAGCATAAAAACAGCAGCCATCCAAGCCTGAACCAGGGTGAATATTTATCTGAAACATATTTCGGTAGGACAATCTCAACATCTTCCGGTTTATCATTTAGAAAAGGTTTTTCCGTGGCATACTTTTCCGGATTAACAGTTTCGGGAATCACTCGCTTAAACACAACGTTATCTTGCTCGCTGGAAAAGAACGGTGTTGAAAAACGAGAAAAATATTTAGGCTTTATCGTAAAAGCTTCTTTTTCCGGTTGCTGCGGTGCAATAATTTGAGGCCGGCCTTCAGAGATTGCCAGCAGAATTCCGGGATCCAACTTTGAACTTCCACTTATGGAAATGGGAATGTTTTGTAGTCGGACATGCCTGATAATTAACCCCAAAAGCTCATGCGTATCCTTGCTTAAGACTTGCAAATTATCCAAATCAAGAGTAACCTTTCGCGTGTTAGCAGAAGCTAAACTTTTTACAATTGCTTGCATTTCAGTCTGGATTTCTACTTGCCTCAACTCATCAATTACTTTCAAAGTCGTAATTTTATCTTTTTCTGTAAGAACTATTCGGTTCAACATTGTACTTTGATGATCTTGGCAGGAAGGTTGCAGAAGTTTACTAAGACTAAATATTATTTCACTGTATGAGAATCAGCAAAAAACACACCAAGTTTTTGACAATTATCAAATGATAAATTTTACACGTAAATTACTTTTGGTACAGTTTGTTTTAGCCTTAAGTTTAACAACTGTTGCAGCAGAAGAAGAGGAAGCGATTTTTTGGAAAGATCGACAGATTTCACAATTGGAACAGCTGACTCCAAGTCTGGTGGAATCCGTGCAAAGTATGCAGAAAAAAATCGGTTCAGTTGCAATTTCAAGTATTTCATATGGAGATGCTTTGCCGAGCAGTTTTCGCAAAGTCGCAACTGCACGTTTGCAACAGACACTCACCAGTTTGATTAAGTTAAAAGTCAGCGTCTGTGAATCATGCGGTCAAATCCGTACCGACATTTCGGGAAGTTTTCTAAAAATAAGCCGCGGCATCGCTGACGACAAATATCGCCAAGAGATTGCCAAAGAATTGGGTGTTGAGGGATTTCTTGACATTGATGTGTTTACCAGTGAAGGCGAGCAGCTTTCCATTTCACTTAATGCATATGAAGCAAAAGGTGGAGAAATTGTTTTTTCTAAAATAGTGACAGGAACTCCACCTAAAAGTGGATCATACATCCACGCATTTTACGGCAAGCTGAGTGTGCCTATTACCTTCACCAGCACAACTTCAGGCAGCGTTGTTACTGTTGAACATCAGGCACGCGTACTAGGTGGAGAAAAAATGGTACGGCTTACGGATGACTGGAGTTTTACCGGCGGCGGTGCAATGTTGAGTGATGACAACTCCAACTTGACAGATAAAATTGATTCATCAGTCACAGGTTTTTTGATAGACGGTACAATAAGTTATGACGTTTTTAACTTTGGAGGAGAGCAGGTATCATTTTCTCTTCTTGCAGGTTTAGGTATGATGACAGTTACACCTTTCAATAATCCATCATATTTCAAGACAGGATTCAGTTTTTCTGTAGCAGAACAATTGACGCTTAACTACCACTACATGGCAATGCTGACAACTTCCGAAAGTGCCACAGCATCCGGAGCATCAATTATTTCCATCGGCTGGAAATTTTAATTTTTTAATTACGTATTTCAAAGATCTACGCTTATCATGAAACTATTATATAATTTCAGCTTAATACGTTTGTTTTTTAAACTCACTTTTGTTGTAAGCATATTCTTCGTGTTTGCTCTCAGTGGCTGTACAACGACGGAAGAAACAGTCGAACCTGTAGCAGAACTTCCGGTGAAGAAAAAAGTGCTTTTCAATCAAAGGACTGATGGTGGAAAAAATTCCGTTACTGTGATAGAAGAGACACAGGGTAACAAAAGGATTCTGCGTGTTGTTCTGCAGCGTGGAGACCTGCAGTCAAACTTAATCCATCCTATTGACAGTCCTAATTTTGTCATTGCAGTACCACTGCAGGATGCAACCAGTAAACGTTTAAGTTTGAAAACTGCTGCATTTGAACAAAGTCTTAAACTCGATCTTGATCAATTACTCTCACGTTATCTGTCACCGGAACGTTTTAACGTTTCTGTAATAATTACCTGGGATCAAAAACTGCTGCAGGAAGTTCAACTCAAAAACCTGCCGCTTGAGGCTGATGTAACAAAAGCAGATTCAAGTGATGAAGATACAGATCTTGCCGAAAGTACGAAACGTAACCATGAACTTAAAGAAGCTTTAAAATCAGTGCAGGTTAGTGTTTTGCTGGATAACACATTACCTGAAACTCAAGAGAAGTTTTTAATGAAACTGATTCCTGCTCAGGAATTTTATCTTGTTGACCGTGGAGATACTGTAACTGTAGAAAGAACTTCTTTCCCAAAACCTTTCTCAGACAGTATTGCACCTTATGAAGAACAGATTGTCAGAAGGAAACTAACTGAGTTATTGTTGAAATATGTTGCTAAAACAGACTTTGTGGTGAATGTTAAATTTTCATTAATTGAAAACAACGAAGAAACTAAAAACGCACCACCGTCTGCCAGTAACATCAAAATGGAGATAAATATACTACTTGACGAAACTGTACTTCCTACTGTTGACACTTTTCTGAAAGAAGCAATCCCGCTGGCGATAAACTTTGATCAGAAACGTGGAGATACGTTAGCAATTATCCGCAAGGATTTTCCGGAACGATCCGACAGTTCACTTTCACCGGAACAACGCGGTGCGCTTAAAGATTATCGGGCAAAAATCCTTGAAGCATTCCAGACAGGTGACTACGTTGCCGGTTTAGAATGGGCAGCAAAAGGTTTGAAAGTCGCAGTGAAACGTTCTGACAAAATATTTATCCTGAAAATGAAAGGTTCATTACATTTCCTCCTTGAAGAAAAAGAGGAAGCCCTCGAAATGTGGCAGCATGTTCAACGTTTAGATCCAAAGGATGAAGAGGTACGTCAAATGCTGGAAAATCTGGAGTAGGTAATGAAAAAAAATAAAGTTTCTGGTGCAGAAGTTTCTCTATATTCTTTGCTGATAATTTGTCTGCTGAGCTTTTTGTTTATCGACAAATTAAGCGCTCAGGAGAGTCCCGCTACTTCAGATCAGCCTCAGGTGGAAGATCCGTCACCGGAAAAAGCCGAGGAATCAGCAGAAAAAAAACAGACTCTGGAAGAACTGCTTGCTGTACCTTTTAATCAAATAAAAAAAGAACAGGACGAAGAAGAATCAGCCCTTTCCGGAGACGGAAGTGTTGCTGAAAAACTAAGCGGATCAAAAAGAGGTGATGTAAAACTACCACCTCCACCGGAGCAGAGAAGAGTTGAAAGAGATATCGAAAAACAATTAGATGTTGTTTTTCGTGAAAAATTACCTAAAGAGTATGTCGGTGTTTCTGTCAGTATTCGTTATATCTTGGAAACGGTGCCTGTCACTAAACGTGATAAGAGTATCTCAAAAATAAAATTACCAGGATTCGAAAATAATGTCTGGGTACCGACACAAACAAAAAAAATTGTTGGCATTGTGAATCAGGTGAGACCATACACGACAATTTTTGCAGTTGTGAATACTCCTATCTCACTGTTCAATGTGGAAGTGCTACGACAAACATTGGATGATCGAGTAAAGTTTCTCAACCTGACCGGTAGAGATGTGCTTAAAATGGTACATGTGCCTTTTACTACACCTGCAAAATCTTCTGTTACTACTCTCGATAATGCTGCAGTTGAACTTGCTGATGCAGAAAACGCTGAAGTCGATGACGATGCTGAAACAGAAACTGATAACGCTTCAATAACGGATGAAGAACCCGGAGTAGCAGGTGAACAGGAAAACCTCGCGGCAGGCGAAGAAAAACCTGAAGCAATTTTGGAACCTGATCCAGAACCAAGGCGCATAGACATGAAGGCCAGGGTTGAAACTACACGCTATTTACTGCAGGCCAGAAAGGCTTACATGAGCGAGAATTATGATTCTGCTATCACCGCGCTCCGTAGAGCAATTGAATTAAATCCTTTTTCCTCACAGGCTTTTGCTATGCTTGGTTCCATTTATTACCGGCTGGGCTGGAATAGAATGGCATTAGAGAACTGGCAGCATGCTCTTGAACTTGATCCAACAAATGAGGGTCTGAAAAAATATCTCATGCGTTTGTCACGGTAAATATGATCACAAAAACAACATCAAAAGCAAATAAGCGAATTTCCAAAATTATCCGTGGATATTTTCTGCCTGTTTTAGTTTTCTGTTTAAGCTTTATTTTGCTTGCTCCTGTATTTTCTGTTCAAGCACAGGAACGTGTAAAGTCACTCAGCATACGTCAATTTGAAATTGAAGAGGCAATCCGCAATGGACTCAAGTATTACCTTGATCCGAAGGATTATGTACTGCGTGTAAAACTGTTTGGAGAGGAACGTGCGGTTAGTATGGCAAACGAAACTCTGCCAGGATTTGGACAACTGAATTCCCCCTCCATTACAAGCGGTGCGAAATATTGGCAGATTACCCGGATGAGGGTGGATTTGGTAATGCACAAGGAAGTTTCACCTTCAGTCAATTCCTACATCGGCGAAATTGTACCTATTCTCAGTGGACTTGATTATGAACGTGGTGATGAGCTGATTTTTGTGCCTATCCTGCCAAGTGAACCTTTTCCGGAACAACTCGATAGACCTGCAGAAACTGATGGTTTGCCTGATCCAATGGCAAAAGCTGTTCTTGAAGATGAAAAAGCAAAAGAGGGTGAGGAAAAACCGGGAGCAGATCCACTTGCGGAAGAAGCTGATAAGTTGATCGAAGAAGAACCTTTCTGGTTGAGAATGAGTGAGATTGAAAAAATACTCGCCGGAATGCTGCTTTTTCTGATACTTTTATTTTTCTGGGTGCTGTGGAAACTGAAAAAGGTCAAAGAAGTTCACCCAGAACAAAATGGATATCCTGCTCTAATGCCGCCTAATATGCAGACACCGCAACTTCCTGTAGTACCTCAGCAGGGTTTTGTTTCAATTCCTGATCCACTGGATAAGCTGGTTGAAAGAAACGGACATCCGGAATATAAGGTGAACGGTGCTATGATAAATGATGAAAATGAACGGCTCGTTCAGGAAATCATCAAGCAACTCGTAGGACGTGATGACTGGAAACAGGAGCTTGTGCATGAGATGTCACGTGACAAACAATCAATGGAAATGCTGACCCAGCTTATTTCAACCTTGGGAATGAGTGCATCAAGAACGCTCTTTGCCGGAACTATTCCTCAGAAAACATATTTGGAACTTGAGAAGCTGGCAGAAGATGCCGTGCTGTCTCCTGAAGATGCAAATGCTGTTTTAAAAGACGTTCAGAAATTTTTACTCACCAAACAATTGACTGATCCTGAACAAAACAAAACAAATCCATTCGGCTTTATGGATCAGTTAACAACCTCACAAATCGGTTTTTTGATCAAAGAAGAACCTGCGAAAATAAAAGCCTTCGTTATCGTACGGTTGGAAAGTGAGGAAGCAGCTGAATTACTACGTGAGTTGTCAAAAGATGAACGTACCAAAGTAGCGTTGGAAATGGGGAAATTACACGAACTTCCACTTGAACTGGTTGAAAAGATTGGCTATAATCTTGCTGAAAAAGCGAGACATGTACCAGATGAAGGTACAGTAGGAGTTGACGGAGTGAAATTCATCGCAGATGTTCTCAGTGACCTAGACAACACAACCAGAGAAGAATTGATCAACGGTTTGCGTACCTCAGATATTAAAATGAGTGAAAATATCGAGAGCCACTGTTTTATTTTTGAATCACTTCCGGATGTACCTAAAGATATTTTATTGGAAGTTGTCAGAAAATTACAGCCTGATTCAGTAATTACCGCGATTTCAGGTTCTACCACAAAAATAAAAGAAGCAGCAATTATGTGTTTTCCCGAAAAAAGCCGTTCTGCTTTGGTTTCTTCACTCAAAACAAAAACACCGGATTCAGCAGAAATCCGGGAAGCACGCAAATTATTTACAGTATCTATGCGTGATATGGCTGATGCAGGAAGGCTCGACTTGAAAGAAGTGAATTCCAAATTCGCACAGCGTAACAGCCCTGCTGAAGTTGCTGCTTAGTAAAGCCGAATCTGCCACACCCAAAGCTACAGCCTTAATCCTCATATAAATCTGTATATTTATTCTCTGACTCCGGAATTAGCTGCATAACCGTTTGCGGAGTTATTGTAGTCAAGCAGCGCAGATAGTTCGGATTCTGACATTTCCCGCGTCCGTCTCTGCTGCAAGGACGACAGCTGAGAACTTCGTTCGTTTCCACTATTTGACTTTCCTGCAGAAACGGTGCATAACCAAATTCGCTGACAGTTGAACCAAAGAGCACAATTACAGGCGTACTAACTGCTTCCGCTAAGTGACTGACTGAAGTATCGTTAGTCACGACTAGCTTTGCGTGCTTGAGCAATTCTGCTGATTCCAGCGGTGTAAAATTACCTGCCGTATTGTGGATTTCTCCAGGAAATTCTTTTTCAAGTTGAATAGTCTCTTTTTCATTTGCCCCACCCACCAGCACAACAGGCCAGCGCCTCGCAATTAATTCCGAAATAAGCACATGAAAATTCAGCATCGGCCAGCGCTTGAGCGGATATGAAGCAGAAGCACCAATTGCAATAAAACGATTCGGCAGAAGATTGTTTTTCTCCATAAATGCCTTTACAGCTAAAACAGCATCTTTGTCTGGAAATAATTCTGTGTGATTCTGCAGTTCCTGTTGAGTACTGTTCTGCAGAGGACGCAGCAGGTGCTGACGCTGTGGTGGAGAATTCTTGAGGAAATTGATTTTGAAACGGATCAGCAAACTACGACGCCAACTGCGTTTGTTGATGGACCAGACTTGCGGACTTTTAAACAGCCCAAAACCTGAAAGATTCCAGACAATCCATATACTTCTGAGCGAACGGTGAGCATCATAAATCAGTTCAAACTTTTCCTGACGTAATTTACGTATCAAATCAGTCAGCTCTGCGGCTGATTCTTTTCTGCTGTGATTTATATAATGATCAATGTGAGGGTTGTTTGCCAACACTGAACCTATTCCGGAAGAGCTCAGCAGTGTTATTTCTGCTTGCGGATAAACACGCTTCAATTCACGGTAAATCGGGCTTGTCAGCACCAAATCACCTAAAGCACTGAAACGAATAACTAGTATTTTTCGTGGATTAAACAAATAACCTTTAACAATTAAGCCGTAATTTCATGGAGTTTGCATCAGTTTGCTCAAACTAATAAAAGTCAGCACAAGATAATTCAAACCATTACAATGAATATACTGCAAACAAGTTCCGCAATTCAGCAGAAAAATTCCGTTTCCGGAAATGATAAGAGTTCTGCATTCTCAAATGTGCAAAAACTTTCATTTGAGAATATTCGTGATCTTCGACAGAATTTTGAACAGGGGACATCTCCTTTACGCTCAGTTCTGGGAGACGACCAGCATCAGACCATGATGGTTGCAATGTACGAAGGAACCGAAAAACTGCTCAATCAGGATGTCTCAGAATTTGCTGTGCTAGAATACCTGGAAGGACTGAAATTGACGGCCAGAGAATTACGCCAGCAGGGTATTTCCGGAGATCAGTACAGAAGCACACTGCTTGAACATTCTATCACAACTGTGCGTGATCTAGTCCGTTCTTCCTGATTCTCAAGTTCCGCTGATCGACATTTTGTCTATTTTAAATGCCGGAGTTAGAATAGAACTTCGTTCGTCTATTTCACTGCCGATCATTGTTAAATTATTCAGCATCTCTGCAAAAGTACCGGCAATTGTAAATTCACTTACAGGCTCCGCTAATTTACCGTCTCTAATCCATATTCCCTGCGCTCCACGCGAAAAGTCACCGGTTACGATGTTTGCACCTTGACCGGACATTGAGGTTAAGTACAAACCGTTTTTGACACTTGCAATCAATTCCTCCTCAGTATAGTCACCAAGTTTAAGGATAAGGTTTGAAATTCCGCCTGAGTGACCGTTGGAAACCATGCCCAGCTTGTTGGCAGAATATGTTGAGAGCATATAATTTTTCAGCACCCCATTTTCAATCAAAACCAACGGTTTTGCCTCAACACCTTCGCTGTCAAAGTGACGGCTTCCAAGTTTACCTGGAAGCAAAGGATTATCAATCAAATTGATTTTTGCATCCGCAATTGACTCATTAAGTTTGTTCAGCAGGAAAGACTGTTTGCGAAACAGATTTTCACCCATCAGTGCAGAGGCGATTTTACCCAGAAAACTTTGCGCCATTTCTGAACTGAAGATAACTGGTACTTCCTGACTGGCAGGTTTCACTGCACCTAATTTTCGTAGTGTTCGCTGACAGGCTTTTTCTACAATATCCTTTGCTGGAGTTAAATTTTGATGAAAACGAGCTGCACTGTACCAACCATCAGTTTGCTTACGTCCTACATTAGTTGATTCACTGGTTCCGTTTGAAGTTGATTCAACATCATCTGCAATCATCGAAATTCCCATGCTGTAGATAGTTTTTGTCTCTCCTTCCAAAAATCCATTAGAATCTGCATGTACCATGTAGGAAATGCTGTCTGAATAAAATGACTGTTCTGTTTTTAATTTTTGGTCAGCATCAAGACTCAACTCTTCCAGCTCAAGCGGAATTTTTACTTTATCTGCAGAACTTAACTTATCAAAATCAGGATCCAGAAATTCCAGCTCTACAGGTGCACGTCCCTGTAATTTAGGATCAGGAAGGCTGTAAAATTCGTCTTCTCCCATATAAGGCAATGCCTCCAGCGTAGAACGAATTAAAGGTGCGAGAGTCTCTGCTCTAAAATCATTTGAGGAGACAGTTGAGCGCCGTTTGTTTTTCGAAACTGTAAGATGAATTCCGGAAGAACCTGATTCCTGAAGTGATTCAATTTTCTGTTCACGTACATCCACCTGAAATGAGGTTGACTTCGCCAGTGAGACTGATACCTGTTCTGCACCATATTTCTGTGCCAGATCGATGATGTCTTTTGCAATTGCTTTATGTTCTTCTAGCATATTATTAGTTATTTATGGCTTAATAAAATATGTATTATTGTCATCCCTGACTTGATCTAGGATCCAGATTTCAAATCCTTTGAGTAAAATATTTAGGCCGTCTCCCCGGATTCAGCAGCTTAGCTGTACTTCGCCTGGAATGACTAAGATGGAAATTTTAAATTGTAACAACTATTTTTCTGCTGAATTGCTTTTCGTGGTCGCTTCGCTCGAAATGACTCCATGTAAAGACTATTTCAACTTAATCAAAAATACAAAATGTTGTCTTGATTTATACCTGTAAATCAGGGCTTAATAGTAACATAACTTCAAACAGTCACAAGCCTGAACAGCTTTAGTTGTTTCCACTGCAAACTCAGGCTGCTCCCATAGTTTAACTGGATAAAACAGGGGTTTCCTAAACCCTAGCTCCGTGTTCGAGTCACGGTGGGAGCACCAGACTAATTCCGTATTTTTGTAGAATTTCTACACTATAGCTTAGGTTCAATCTTTGAATGGTCAAGAGCTTTGTTCTGCTTTCTTGATAGCTTGCTCACATCCCTGTTAATAGTGGAAGTTAACAGGACCTCCTTCTTCCCAACTTCTTGTAAAACGATGCGGTTGATGTCTTTTGCT
>JABGPG010000042.1 GCA_018645085.1 Deltaproteobacteria bacterium | reverse complement strand
CATTGCCTATACATGAAGCAATGGAACAAGCCAGCCAACTTGGTTTTGACGCTATTGAACTTGGAATTGCAAGTCAAGGCGTGTTGACCCATTTAACAACTCAAGCCGAGTGTGAGGCTATCTGTGCAATGGCGAATAAGAACGGTCTGGAAATTTCCGGTGTCGCCAGTGGAGAAAGTTGGGGCAGTTCACCTACCTCGAGTGATGTAAAGGTTCGCGAAACGATTCTGGATTTCACAAAAAAAGCATTGCAGATTACTCAGTGGTTGGGAACAGACGCCTATTTGTATGTTCCTGGTGCAGTGGATGTGTTCTTTTTACCGGAAGCGGAAGTTGTGCCTTATGATGTGTGTTATGAACGAGCTGCGGAGGCTATTTCAAAACTATTACCCACTGCAGAAAAACTGGGAGTTTCAATTGCAGTTGAGAATGTCTGGAACAAGTTTTTGCTGAGTCCGTTGGAAATGCGTGATTTTATTGACAAGTTTAAATCCGCAAACGTCGGTGCATATTTTGACGTTGGAAACGTTCTGTTAACGGGTTTTCCTGATCAATGGATACGGATTCTTGGTTCACGGATTAAAAGAGTACATATCAAAGATTTTAAACTCGCTATCGGAACAGCGGACGGTTTTGTAGATTTGCAGGAGGGAGATGTAGATTTTGAGGCAATCAAAAAAGCCTTGGCCGAAATCAATTACGATGGTTATGTGACAGCTGAAATGATTCCTTTTGTTCCCGGTCGTCCAGAGAAAACTGCTGAAGCGATGAAGAAAATCTTCAAATAAATAAAATCACTCTCAAATAGTTTAATAGTATGTTAAAAATAGGAATAGTCGGATTGGGCTTTATGGGCAAAATGCACTTTCGTTGCTACAAGTCCCACAAAAATATCGAGGTCGTTGCAATTTGTGATGCAGACCTAAAGCAGTTAAAAGACACTTCCGGAGTCAAGGGTAATATTTCCGGTGCAGAGGAAAAGCTGGATTTGAGCAATATTTCACTTTATTCAGATTTGTCAAAGATGCTGGCTGAGGAAAAACTGGATGCGGTTTCCATTGCAACACCCACGTTCCTGCATGCTACGCATAGTATTGAAGCACTCGAAGCAGGACTGCACGTGCTTTGTGAAAAGCCTATGGCCTTGAATTCTGCCGATTGCCTGAAAATGAGTGCCGCCGCCAAGCATTCTGGAAAAATACTGCAAGTCGGACATTGTATCCGCTTCTGGCCGGAATATGTTCAAGCCAAAGAAATTATTGATTCGCAAAAATATGGGAACGTATTGGCAGCTACTTTTCAACGGTTGAGTCTGACTCCTACCTGGAGTTGGGATAACTGGTTTTTGGATGGAAATCGCAGCGGAGGGGCGATGTTGGATTTGCATATTCATGATGCTGATTATGTTCAATACGTTTTTGGCACCCCTAAAGCTGTTTTCAGTCAAGGCGTGCTCGGGCCGAGTCAGGATTATGATCACTGTCACACACAATATTTGTATGATAATGAAAGCGTCATTACTGCCGAAGGCGGCTGGATCATGTCACCTGGCTTTGGTTTTGAAATGAGTTTCAAAATAATGCTTGAGGAAGCGACTTTGATTTATAGCTCCGCACAAGAAGCAACTTTCCGGATTTATCCCAAAGACGGGGAAATGGTCAAACCTGACATTCCCGAAGGTGATGGTTATTCTTTTGAAATTAAACATTTTGTTGAACACATTTCCGGAAAAAATGTACCATCTGTGATTACACCGGAACAATCAGCTGATTCAGTTAAAATCATTGAAGCGGAAAAGGAATCAATCCGCACTATGGAAAAATCTTCAATTTCTTAATTACAGGATTTATTTATGATCACTTGCCAAAAATGGCCAATTGGAATTTGCGGTTGGTCACTTAAAAATGACCTTTCATTATTAGCTAAATTGTTGGACTTGACCGGAATGACGCATCTTCACCTTTCCCTCGATCCGGATTTAGTTTCAGATAACAGAGACTATTTGGATGCAATTGAAGAACATCAATGGCAGCCGACTGCGACAATGATCGGTTTTGCTCAGGAGAATTACTCGACTCTGGATACCATTAGAGAAACAGGAGGAATAGTTCCAGATCAGGATTGGGACAGAAACAAACAAAAAATACTACGGGCCATTGAGTTAACTGCTTCTCTAAAATTAAATTATTTAACATTTCATTTTGGTTTTATTGACAACACAAAACCAAAACTGAGAGAACGAGTCAAGTTTTTGGCCGACGCGGCGGGAGAGAAAAATGTGATGATCCTGATGGAAACCGGTCAGGAAGACGCAGAGACCTTGCGCGACTTTTTAGCAGAACTATCTCATCCGGCCTTAGGAGTTAATTTCGATCCGGCGAATATGATTTTGTACGGAAAAGGCGACCCGGTTCAGGCTTTGGAAACGTTGGCGCCATGGGTCAAACACGTACATATCAAAGATGCGCTGCGTAGTCCAGTTGCTGGAAAATGGGGCAGGGAAGTTGCTTGGGGCGAAGGTGATTTTGACAACAATGAATTTTTGAGAACCTTAAGCCGCATCGGTTATCAAGGTGCTTTGGCCATTGAACGTGAAGCTGGATCAACACGTATGCAAGACATCCAAAAGACTGTTCGAGCTTTACAGCAATTTTCAGTTTGAGGGTATAAAATGTTTAGCCTGGGAATTGACGGCGGTGGTTCAACATTGCGGATTGGAATTTACGGTGAAAGTCTGAAATGTATCTATCTCCTGGAACTTTCCGAAACTGCTAATCCCAGTGTCCTTGGATTTTCACAAGCAGAAGAACTGCTGAAGTCTACACTGCAAAAAACTCTTGACGAAGCAGGAATTGCTTCCTCAACTGTGCATTACGTGGGTGCAGGCATGGCAGGAGCTGCGCAAAATCCTGACTGGCTCAGTACTATTTTAAAGCAGTCTTTGCCACACGCGCAGATAACAGTAGCTCCGGATTATGAAATTGCGCTGATTGGCGCACATGGGGAACGATACGGTGTTTTAGTTCTGTCCGGAACTGGCAGTGCTGCCTGTGGAATTGATGCCTCCGGTGAATCTGCTCATTCCGGAGGTTGGGGCTATTTGCTGGATGATGGCGGAAGCGGTTATTGGCTTGGCTTGGAAATGTTGAAGTCCGCAACCCGTGTGGCTGATGGCTGCATGGAGGAGACAAGTCTTTATCAGCAAACTTTCGCACATTTAAAAATTACTACTCCGGATGAGTTGATAAGCTGGACCTATAATCCTGAAAGAAATAATCGGGACATCTCAGAAATGGCTCCTCTTGTGCTGGCGTGTGCTGCTGCAGGTGATCTAGAAGCACATCGAATTGTAGAAGACGGAGCTGAGCAATTGTACCAACTGTATTTGAGCGTAGTTAAACGCTTGGATTTCACCAATCCTCCAGTGATGTTTGCAGGAGGATTGCTTAGTTCAGCTACTCTTTTGCGTCATTTGCTGATGCAGAAAATCGGCCTCGCAAAAGTGCCTACCCCAAAGTATTCTCCTGTAGAAGGTGCCGCGTTAATGGCTAA
>JABGPG010000064.1 GCA_018645085.1 Deltaproteobacteria bacterium | reverse complement strand
TTTACCTTGAAAAATAGGTGCTTTATAGGAGAAAATAAGGGTGATAATTTCGCCTTCGAATTCACAAAAACACAAAAGGAGACTTCGTGAGACAATATTCGGTTGATCATCAAAATTACCACATCTTCAAAACTGAGACTGGTGAAAAAAACCAGTATGTTCATTTTCAATGGGGTAAATTTGATTTCCGCATGACCTTTAACACCGGTAGCAAAGATGCTGTGCGGGAAAATCCAAAAAAGGCTTTTTCCTCAGAAAATGGCAAACAATATCTGGCAGGACTTTTTGAAGTACTTTACCAGAGTGAGTGGTTTGAATTTATCAAACCCACAGCCCACGGGATGCAGTTGGAGGAAACATTGTGGTCAAGAAACGGTCAGGATTATTATGTGGAGTTTCCGAAAGATATCCGCAGTGTCGCCCAGGTAATCTGTGCCGAAGAACTTGGAATGTCTCCGCTGGAAGCTGTTTCTGCATAAAACATAATATTGTCCAACTAACTGATAATAAGTTGTTTTCAGGCTTAAATAATTAGCATATTTCATAACCATTTATAGTGCAACCAATGACGAAAGAGCATCCCCAAAACGCGGAGACTGCGAAGAAAGTCCACATTCAGACTTTCGGTTGTCAAATGAATGAATATGACACTGATAAAATGCTGGAAGTGTTGAGGCATGAAAATTACAGCCAGACCAATTGCCAGGACGAGGCGGATTTAATTATTCTTAATACCTGCTCTATTCGTGAGAAAGCTGAAAACAAAGTCTATAGTGAGTTGGGACGATTAAGGGAACTCAAGTCGGCAAATCCGGATTTAAAAATAGGCGTCGGCGGCTGCGTTGCACAGCAGGAAGGAAAGGCCATTTTACGACGGGCAAAGAATGTCGATTTTGTCTTTGGAACAGACAATTTGTTTGAACTACCAGAGATGCTGAGCAAGGTCGCTGAGGGACAAAAGATTTCGCGGACTGAACGTCATGCGCGCCAAAAAGTACGCAACTTTATTCCGGATTATACATTTCAGCAAGCGAAAAATTTCGGCGTTAAAGCACAAATAGCAATCACGAAGGGCTGCAATAATCACTGCTCTTTTTGTGTAGTACCTTTTACTCGAGGAGTGGAAGTCAGCCGTGAACCGGAACACATCATCGCAGAAGCTCAGCGGCTCGTTGCTGCAGGAACAAGGGAAATATGTCTGCTGGGACAAAACGTGAATTCATACAAAGCCAACGGCACCGATTTTGTGGAACTTTTACGGCGTCTTGACGGACTTGAGAAGCTGGAACGTCTGCGTTTTATTTCACCTCATCCAAAAGATTTCCATGCAGAATTGGCTGATGCCTTTGTAACTTTGCCTTCACTTTGTGAGCAAATGCACTTACCGCTGCAGTCCGGATCTGACAGAATTCTACGCAGAATGAGACGTTGGTATACGATGGAAACTTTTTATGAAAAAGTAGCCCTGTTACGTGATCGTCTTCCGCAGGCCACACTCTCAACAGATCTGATCGTAGGTTTTCCCGGTGAAACTGAGGAAGAGTTCGAAATGACCATGGAGGCAGTCCGTAATGTGCGTTTCGATTTGATATACTCCTTTAAATACTCTGCGCGTCCAGGAACACGTGCGGCTGAATATCCTGAACACTTAGCAGAAAACGTTAAATCAGAGCGGCTGAAGAGACTGCTTGAAACACAGGAAAAAATCGTTCGCGAAAAAAATGAAGCCTTGACAGGTTCGCTTCAGGAAGTGTTGATTGAAGGAAAACATCACCGTAAAGAAAACACCGCAACCGGGCGTACACGCGGCTACCACTCAGTGTCTATTAAAGACTGCAAAACAAAAGCAGGCGAACTTTTAGCGGTACGTATCACAGGCGCAAATCCAAATTCCCTGATTGGAGAAGCACTTTCCACAAGCCCTGTTTCAGGATAATCTCCTTTAGTGCCTGCCGAATTTTTCATGATAAGATCAAAGAAGGATGAGCGTTCTTAGTCCTTTTCGGTTTGAACGCGTGTCTGTGGATTTGGCGCAATACGCGGTGACGGTTTTCGACCACACAAGTCATGATCTGTGTAATTTATCACACGGCGTAAAGGTGGTTTTTCGGAAAGTTGAATGCAGCTGTCCCCACTATTTTGCCAAACAGTTTCGGTACAACTGACGATGACTAGGGAGGTTATCGTTAAAAAAATTGCCTGAAATAAAATTCCGCGTGCTGAATATTTCTTTTTAAAGCATGAAATATTTTTTTGATTTTGCATAGGATAGGGTTTCGCCTGTTGAGGCATCTTGTGATTTTGCTGCGCTTAAGTCAGACTTTTTTCTAAAATTTAATTCTAACAGTAATTATCCGTTTTGAATAGCTTTGGGTTTTATCTAGCAGAGCAATCCGGATGCCACGTTTTTTTAACCTGCTAATTGTGAGTAGTTGTGAACCGTGTAGGAGTAGGTCTTTCAAAAGAAACTGATCCGGATCTTGCGATCGCAGAAGTAATAAATTCCGCGGTCACAGAGGCAGAGCTACCGGAAGTGAATTGGGTGCTGATTTTTTTTACGGAAGAGCATTTTATTCATGCAGGACGTTTACACGAACTGATCCTGGAAAAAACACAATGTGAATGCATCACCGGCTGCAGCGGAATGGGAGTGATTTCAACTGAGGAAGAAATCACAAACGGTCCAGGATTAGTCTTAATGGCGGGTTATACTCCAGGTATACGTCCACTCGCATTAGCAAAATATCAGGAACTCGAGTACAGCGCCGGAGTTACTCAACAGTTGAGTGAAGCTCTCAATGACTTAGCTAAGGATCAGCCGCTCTTTTTCTTCTTTCCGGATGTGTTTCAGCATCAGCCTCACAACTTCATCAACATGTTTAATTTCCTCGACAACAAAACTGCAGTTTTTGGGGCAGGCTCCTGTAATGACGGGAGTCAAGAAACTTCGATTCAATTTGGCCCTGATATTGTCACTCTCAATGGTGCAGCAGGTCTGGCCTTTGAAGGAGTTCCGGAGTTTCATGCAGGCGTAACTCAGTCTTGTGCAACCCTCGGTGAACCCATGTTTGTCACTGAAGTGAAAGACGATCTCATTCTTTCTCTTGATGGAATTCCGGCTTTGGAAGTCTTTACTGAAATTGCAAAAGAGTTGGATTTTAAGGATATGGAGGAAGCAACTCAGCAATTACTGCTTAGTTTCCCACTTGATCCGGAACAACCTGTTTTCAACGGAGAAGGCGCTCTGGCACGTCATGTTACCGGAATTGATATGGCCACACAGGGCATCACTACAGCAGAAATTGTACATCAGGGCGGGGTTCTTTCTTTTGCCTATCGTAGTCCTAAAAGCGCAGAAGATGATTTAAGGGAAATGCTCCTGCGTTTAAAAAATCAAAACTCCGGCAGTCCGACTTTTGGAATGTATTTCAACTGTGCCTCCCGTGGTGAAGCGCTTTATGGACGGCCAAATGTGGATACGCAGTTAATTCGGGAAACACTTGGAGATTTTCCGCTGATAGGTTTTTTTGGTGCATACGAATTGGCGCAGATGCCGCAGGGAGTGCAATTATATAC
>JABGPG010000149.1 GCA_018645085.1 Deltaproteobacteria bacterium | reverse complement strand
AAATTCCATGGCCCTCCAAAGTTGAGTGAATGAGCACATTGGAATCGCGGATGACTGTGCGGCGTTTATATTTACGCTCTGGTATGCCCGCTTCTTCCAACCATTCCTGCCAGATGTCGTAATCCGGATCATCGAGTAGTGGATAGTGAATTAAATCCTCCGGGGTTTTCAGCGGATGTGTTTTCTTTAATAAATCAGGACTGCAAACCGGTGTGAATTCCACTACCATTAATTTTTCGTACAGCAATCCCTGCCAGTCTCCTTTGCCCCAGACAACTGCCATATCAGTTCCATCTGCACTAAAATCCGGATCATTGTTAGAAATTTTAAGATGAAGATTGACTTCCGGATACTTCTGGTAAAACGCCCCTAAACGGTGCACAAGCCAGTTGGCGGAAAAAGATGAACCAACTCCGACCACGATCGTATCTTCTGCATCGTAATTGCGGATATTCTCCAGACTGTCTGCAATGCCTTGTAATCCGCTTACCACAGATGGTAATAATTTTTGACCCTCCTCTGAAAGAAATACTTTGCGCTTTTCACGATGAAAAAGTTTCACACCTAAATAGTCTTCCAAAGCTTTAATCTGATGACTCACCGCGGCCTGTGTTACAAAGAGTTCTTTTGCCGCATTGGTAAAACTCAAGTGACGTGCAACGGACTCAAAAGTGTGAAGAAAATTAAGTGATGGGAATCCATTAAAATTATCCATAAATATTCCTAATCTAAATCATTAAAAAAGATCAATTGTAATTAACGTTCATCACTTGTAAAACAATTACTTAAGGGTATCAAGAGAAAAGTGATATTTTTTTCGATTGATTAGTTTTATTGTTATTTAGATTAGTACAGATAATTTATAGTTATCATGTAAAAGCAATTAATTTACATACTTTCACAGAGAATTATCATGATAGTTCGTGCTTACACATTCATCCTCATAGCCTGTTTTTTATGGTCTCTGAATCCTGTTGCCAATAAAGTTGCGCTGGTGGATATCGCTGTGCCACAGCTGGTATTTATGCGTTCCATTTTTGCAACACTAATCCTGGTGGCTGTAGCGCTATTTGCAGGCTACCGCTTCAGACCAAAGGAGATTGGCTGGCGTCCGTTTGTGCTGGGAATACTTGATCCGGGATTGACCTCCCTGCTTTTTGTTACTTCGCTGACTGTACTGAGTGCCTCCAACACAGTCTTAATAATGGCCTTGATGCCTTTCTCTCAGTCGATTCTCGGAAGGATGGTGTTGAAGGAAGCTTTCCAGTCATCAGTCTGGAAAGGTGGATTGCTTGCTGTTTTTGGGCTTGCGTTATTTTTCATAGGAGAAGAGTTTAATGGGTCAGAGAGTCTCTGGGGAAATGCTTTATTGCTGACAGTTTTTTGTTTGATGGCGGTAAGTCAGCTACTAACACGTAAGATAATGAGTTCTGAAATTCCAACGATTTTGGTTACTTCAAGTCAGATGGTATCGGCATCAGCAGTTTTACTGCTTTATTTGCTGATCTTCGGTGATCTTGATCGTCCGCTACAGGCATCATCAGGCACAATGATGACAATGGTTTACTTGGTATTTTCGTTGGCAATTCCATTTTTTCTTTACAACCAGGCAATGCGTCACATTCCGGTCGGCATGGCGAGTTTATTACTGGTCTTGATCATTCCGTTCGGATTTTTATTTGCGGCAATTTTTCTGGGAGAAGAAATCACCATGCTCAAGTCAAGCGGTGCTGTGCTGGTAATGCTTGGTGTCGCACTACCTCATTTTATACAGTCACGGGAAAAAACTTACAGCATTTAGCAGAAATCTTAAAGATATTATCTTGGTCGTTTGTAGAAGATTCATCGCTTCCTGCGGAGAGACTGTTTGAGTCTGCTTTATGACTGTATCAGCTATGAAAATTAATTTAATCAATGACTAAGCCTATAAAAAAAGTAGCACTAATAGGAGGTGGTGTAATCGGCGGTGGATGGGCCGCACGTTTCTTGTTAAATGGTATTGACGTTAATGTCTTTGATCCGTCTGAAACCACGGAGCGAACTCTGCACGAAATGCTGTCCAACGCCAAACGGGCGTATGCTAAACTAACGATGGCTCCGCTCCTAAAACCGGGCAAGCTCGTTTTTTTGGATTCGCTTGAAAAGGCGGTTCAAGATGTGGAATTTGTTCAGGAAAGCGCACCTGAACGTCTCGAACTGAAGCGTTCCATTATCAACCAGATCGACCAATATGCGCCTGAATCAGCACTGATCTGTTCCTCAACTTCAGGTTTAAAACCTTCCTCACTGCAAGCCGAAATGAAGCATCCAGAACGCTTCATGGTTGGACATCCTTTTAATCCAGTTTATCTTTTACCTCTTGTTGAAATTTGCGGAGGCGGTAAAACTTCTCAAGAAGCCAAACAAAACGCTGCGGAATTTTATCGTGAAGTCGGGATGAAACCTTTGATTTTACGCAAAGAAATTGATGCGTTCATTGCCGACCGTTTACTGGAAGCAGTCTGGCGTGAGGGGCTTTGGTTGATTCGTGATGATGTGGCGAGCACCGAAGAACTGGATGACGCGATTCGTTTTGGTTTTGGTCTGCGCTGGGCACAAATGGGTTTGTTTGAAACTTATCGCGTGGCTGGTGGTGAAGCTGGTATGCGTCACTTTATTTCACAATTCGGTCCGACTTTAAGTTTACCCTGGACAAAACTCATGGATGTTCCGGAATTGAATGAGGAATTGATTGAGAAAATAGTTTCGCAATCTGACGCTCAATCCGGAAAACATTCCATCCGTGAATTGGAACGCATCCGTGATGATAATCTGGTAGCCATCATGCAGGGCCTCAAACTCCATGATTGGGGTGCCGGAGCGCTTCTCAAAGAATATGAAGAACGTCTCTACCAAAAAGCTCATTCCGGAGTTGTTTCGAGTGATCCGGACTTTTCAAAAGCTTTATCTTTGTTTGATGCTGAAGTGTTACCTGAGTGGCTGGATTATAACGGGCACATGACAGAAAGCCGTTATCTCCAAGTTTTTGGAGATGCCACTGATGCGTTGCTCAACTTTGTTGGTATGGACGAAGCATACCGGTCGCAGGGATTTTCGGTCTACACTGTTGAAACTCACATCCGTCATCTGCTTGAAGTCGCGGGCGGCGAACCGCTAACTGTGGAAACACAACTGCTTGGTTTTGATGAAAAACGTCTCCGGATTGTTCATACAATGAGTAATGCTTCTTCCGGAGATATACTGGCGACTGGCGAACACATGCTGTTGCATGTTGATACAGAAGCTGGCAAGGCTTGTCCATTTGGGAAAAAACTCTACGAAAAACTTGAAAAAATATGGCAGGGACATCAAAATTTAGACGTTCCGGATTATGGAGGAAAGGGCATCCGGAATTTAAAATCACACTTGTAAAGGTGACAAAAAATTAATCGGACCACAGAGCCACAGAGGACACAGAGAAAAAATTCTTAAGACAAAACTCTGTTATTCTGAGTCATCTTTGGCGAAAATTGAAATAACAAACAAAGAAGAAAATGAATTACGATGTTATTATAACCTGTGCGGTTACAGGATCAGGAGACGCAGCCGGAAAACATCCGCAACTGCCGAAAACTCCGGAAGAAA
>JABGPG010000250.1 GCA_018645085.1 Deltaproteobacteria bacterium | reverse complement strand
ACGAAAAAATAACCCTGCGTCGCTGCCGCAAACAACAGCATGGCCGTCACCGCGCTGAAAATAGTGAGCAGTAGATGCCACCAGCTTTCAATATCAATCAGCAAAAGTTCCGTATTAAAAATAAAAAGGAAAGGCAGAATCGCCGTCCGGATATCATAGGCAAAACCCTGCAAACCAGTTTTTATCGGATCACTTTGCGCAATCGCGGAAGCCGCAAAAGCAGCCAGACCAACCGGCGGTGTATCATCCGCTAATATTCCAAAATAAAAGACAAACATGTGAACCGCGATCAGCGGTACAATCAAACCATTTTGCGCGCCAAGAGTAACAATCACCGGCGCCATCAAGGTGGATACAACGATGTAATTTGCTGTTGTCGGCAAACCCATTCCGAGAATGAGGCAGATAAACGCCGTAAAGAGCAGCATCAGCATCAAATTACCGCCGGAAATAAACTCAACGAATTCGGTCATCACTAGGCCAATTCCTGTGAGAGTTACAGAACCGACAATTATTCCCGCCGTTGCCGTAGCAACACCGATCCCAATCATGTTCCTCGCACCAAAAATCAGCCCGTCTAGCATATTCCGTAATCCATTGAAAAATTCCTTTTCCAGATCACCGCTTTTGCGGAAATAAACTTTCAGCGGACGTTGAGTCATCAAGATGAACAACATGATCATGGTCGCCCAAAATGCGGCCAGTCCCGGTGAAAAGCGTTCGACCATCAAACACCAGATCAACACGACAACCGGAAGTAAATAATACAAACCGGATTTAACGGTCGGTCCGGTTTCAGGCAGTTCGGTCAGTTCGATATCATGCTCGTCAATATCCAAATCCGGAAAGTTCGTGGAGTAGCGAATAAGCGCCACATAGGCCAGCAGAATCAGCACGCCCGCAATCCATGGAGAAGCATCACCGCTTACTGATTTAATCCAGCCGAAGCCAAAATAGATAATTCCTGAAAGTATAATCATGCTGATCAACACCATCAGGAAGGTGATAATTTTTTGTACAATAGTTGTCACTTTACGCGGTGGAAGTCCTTTCAAATCCATCTTCATCGCTTCCAAATGAACGATATAAACCAGCGCGATATAAGAAATTACCGCCGGTAAAAAGGCATGTTTGACGACTTCAAGATATGAGATCCCCACATATTCAATCATCAAAAAAGCCGCGGCTCCCATAATCGGCGGCATCAATTGTCCGTTTGTCGAAGCGGCGACTTCTACGGCACCTGCTTTTTCAGGAGTAAAGCCGACTTTTTTCATCAGCGGAATCGTGAAGGTTCCGGTGATCACCACATTCGCAATCGATGAACCGGAAATCATCCCGTTCATTCCGGATGAGACCACTGCGGCTTTTGCAGGTCCGCCACGGTAATGTCCGAGTAGTGCGAAGGCCACTTGCGTAAAATAATTTCCGGCACCAGCTTTTTCCAACAGTGCGCCAAACAGTACAAACAAATAGATGAAACCTGTTGAAACCCCCAGTCCAATGCCGAAGACTCCTTCCTGGGACAACCACATATGCGACATCGTTTTTTGAAATGAAGCACCTTTCCAGGCGATAATATCAGGTGCGTATTCTCCAAAAAACACATAACTCAAAAATAACGACGCCACGCACATCATCGGTAAACCTAGTGCCCGCCGCGTTGCTTCCAGTAAAAACACCAAACCAAGTCCAGAAAATACCAAATCCCGCGTAATCGGCAATCCCGGACGATCCGCTAATTCATTTGAAAATATTGCAATGTAAAGTGCACAAGAGACTCCGGCCAAAGCAAAAATCCAGTCCTGAACCGGAACCTTCGTTCGTGGTGAACGCTTAAGTGCAGGAAAGGCCACAAAGGCCAAAAAGATCGCAAACGCCAAATGTGCCGAACGATTGTGGGTACTGTTTAAAAGAGGAATTATATCCGCCAGCATGTACGGAAAAGGGGAAGCGATCCAAAGCTGAAACAGCGACCAGACTAAGGAAACAGAAGCCAAAATCCAACCGGACCATGCTCGTAAATTACGCGCACCGGTATCAACCGTTGCCACCATTTCTTCAAGTTTTTCCTGTAAATCTTGTGTTTCGGAAACTGTTGCTTTTTTCTCCGAGTCCGTAATTGTTGAATTCATGAAGAAAAAGTCCTGAAGGAATAGTTCAAATGGGGAATGAAGGAAGAAAAAGCACAGCCGGAAAACGATAAGCGCTTTCCGGACAATGCCTTTTAGAGAAAATTACATCCAGCCGCGTTCTTTATAATAACGCACTGCTCCTGCATGTAATGGTGCAGAAAGAGAATCTGAAATCATTTCTTTTTCATTCAGATTACGAAAAGCCGGGTGCAGTTTTTTGAACTGATCAAAATTATCGAACACACCTTTGACTACGTTATAAATCACGTTTGCAGGTGTTCGTGTGGAGGTCACAAAAGTCGCGCCCACTCCGAAAGTTTTGATGTCAGCCGGATTTCCTGAATACATTCCACCTGGAATATTTGCCCAGCGATAGAATGGATTATCCTTAACCAACTGTGCGATTCCAGCACCGGACGCTTCGACAATAACCGCGTCACAGGAAGAAACAGTTTCCTTGGTCAATCCGGAAGGATGACCGACAAGCCAGAAATATGCGTCAATCTTGTTGTCGCAAAGCGCTTGACCTGTTTCCGAAGAACGCAGTTCCGCAGCTAGTTTCAAATCACTTCTGCTCCAACCCAACGCTTCTTCAATAACTTCCCAGGTTGCACGTGTTCCTGATCCGGGATTGCCGATATTCAGGCGCTTTCCTTTGAGATCGTTGATGTGATTTATGCCTGAATCACGACGCGCAAGAATGGTCACAGGCTCCGCATGCACGGAAAAAATCGCCCGCAGTCCTTTGAAAGGACCCTGATCCTTGAACTTGCTCGTTCCGTTATATGAGTGGTACTGCCAGTCTGACTGCGCCACGCCCATATCCAATTCACCAGCACGGATTGTGTTGATATTGTAAACGGAACCTCCGGTACTTTCCGTCGAACAGCGGATCCCGTGTTCTTTCCGTTTCTTGTTGACCAGGCGGCAAATCGCACCTCCGGTTGGATAATAAACTCCGGTAACTCCACCTGTTCCGATGGTTACAAAAGTTTGTTCTGCCCAAACGGGTACGCTCATGGTCAAAGCCAGCGCGCTAACTGCCAGCCACTTCAATATGCTTTGCATATTTCATCTCCTTTATAAGGTTAACATTCGTGGAATGCCGAAACATTCGGTTCCACTCCTCATCGAATCTCTTCCATAAGATCGTAGGAGCATAGTAATATTTATGACAAGTGTCAAATTTTATTTTATAATGCTACTTTCGGAATTTGCTGATAAAATCCGCTCGCTTTTTCAAAAGCATAAGCCAACTGCAAAACTCCCAAATCGTCCTGCGGTTTTCCAACTAACTGTAAACCAACCGGAAGTCCATCTTCTGTAAATCCGCAAGGCACCGAAATCGCAGGTTGTCCAGTGACTGAAATGAAATAACAAGAGCGCATCCAGTCCAGGTAGGTTTCCATCTGCACACCGTTAATTTCTGAAACAAATTCCTGCTCAATCGGAAAAGGCGGAACCTGACTCACCGGCAGCGCCAGAAAATCATA
>JABGPG010000043.1 GCA_018645085.1 Deltaproteobacteria bacterium | reverse complement strand
TGATCATGGCCTTTTTCGCAAGCATCGATCAACTCCGCCATACAATGTCCGGCGACAGGAGCATTTTTAAACTGATTACCGCTGGAACCAATTGCCATGTAAAACCCTCCAAGTACAGACTTGTCATAAATTGGAATCCAGTCGTCAGAAACATCATACAGATCAACAACTCCACTTGTACGTGAAGGAATTTTTAAATCCGGAATACGTCTAGCACAACGGTAAACCTGTGCTTTCCATTGTGATTCAGTAATTTGATTGTTGTAATCATCCGGATCAGCTACCCATTCCAGCGGATCGCATTTAGGATCCTCACTGCCGATCAGAATGGTATTACCTGTTTCCGGTCGAAAATAGATGAAGTTGTCACCGTCTGATGTATGACATCCTTTTTCTTCAAAATTAAATCCGTCCGGTGAAGGAACATGATGCACCTCGTGACGCAAGGCATTGGTTTTGATGTTCATTTCTTCCTCAACACCAGCCATCCTGTTGATCACAAAAGAATGCGGACCTGCGACATTCACAACCACCGGTGAGTCAATTTGCTCACCAGTACTTAAAGTCACTCCAAGAACTTTTCCGTTTTCCTGCCGGATTTCAGTAATTTCGCTGTTGAACAAAAATTCTCCACCCTTGGCTTCAGTGGCAACTTGCAGATTGTGCGAACTAAGTTGCGGATCACTGACGTATCCGGAGCCTGGTGTATAAACAGCACCTTCGATTTTCTTGCCTGTTTTGTCAAAAAAATTATCATCCTCATCCGGACGTGTTGTTCCGTCATATTGATCATGGGAATAAATGGGCATCTTTTCCTTTAATTTGTCCAGATCCCAAATCTCATGCTCCACACCGATTTCTTCAAAAAAACTCAAACATTTTTTGCTGTGATCCTCGCCCTGAAGTTTGAACATAATTGAACCGGTTTTCATGTATTTGATCAATCCACGTTCATCATCAACACCGAGATAATCCGCCCAGTTGTCCCAATAATGAAATCCTTCATAAGCCATGGCTACACCGTCCCATGTTGAATAATGAGCACGTACAATTGCGCATGAATTACTGGTAGAACCATATCCGGAAGTTGGTAATTTGTCGATATTGAGTGTTTTGTAACCGCGTTTTGCCAATTCAAACGCGACAGCGGAACCGATTACTCCTGCTCCAATGATAATGGCATCTGCTTTTCTGTTCATCTTGCTAATATTATTTTAGTGTTGATTTAAATAATGATTGATTAAAGCTCAATCAATTTTACCCCATGTCCAGTTTTTTCAAGAAACTGCCCCATGTCTTCACGCGGAATCACCAATGTACTCGTATTCACGAGAGGGTGGCAAAGAATTGCCTCCGCCTGCCAAATGTCCTGATCTATAAAGGCTTCAACATTATTCTCATGATCATTGGCTAATGCCAGTAAACTTACTGAACCAGGTTCAATACCCAGATGAGTCTTGAGCCGTTCCGGAGAAGCAAAACTCAAACGCGAGCAATCTAATTTACCGGAAAGTGCTTTCAAATCCACTTGTTTATCTTCCTGAACTGTGACTAAAAAATGCCTTGATCCCTTTTTGTCACGCAGAAATAAATTTTTTGTAGAAGCACCGTCCAGTTCCGGAGAAAGTTGTTTTGACTCCTCAACTGTAAAAACTGCTTCATGATCGTGACGTTCGTACTCAACTTTGTTAGTCTCAAGGAATTCGTAAATGTCTTTCACAATTTATGATTTTTAAATGTTATTCAGCTTATGCCTGCCAGACTACTTCCACTTCAACATGATCCAAGATGCCCTGAATAGGCACCGAAGGTTTACGGATTCGTACAATGATAAGGTCGATCGAAAAGCGTGAGCGCATTTCTTCGATAATCCTGTTACCAAGAGTTTCAATCAAATTAAAACTCTTTTCCGCACAAACTCTGCTCACAATTTTGTGCGCATTCACATACGAAACTGTGGCGCGTTCCTCATCTTTCCACGGAAAAGGAGGGTTTGCGAGCCGATATTCCAAATCAATTTCAAAGCGCTGGCCCAGAGTTTTTTCCTCAGGATGTACACCGTGATATCCATAAACAACGATATTGCTGAGGCTGATTGTATAGTCTTGTTTGCCGCTCATTTTTATAACTGAAAAACTTGCTTAATAAAGCTGTTAAAATATAAATAATAGCGAATCAGGATAGTCCTGTGATCCGTCCATTCGAGTCTATATCAATTTTTTGCACCGCGGATTCACGGGGCATTCCCGGCATGAGCATCATTTTTCCAGTGAGCGCGACAATGAACCCTGCACCATTTGATACTTTTACGCCACGAACCTGTAAACGCCAGCCCCGCGGAGCATTCCGTTTCTTAGGATCATCTGAAAGAGATGCCTGTGTTTTAGCCATGCAAATCGGCCAGTTTGCCAAGCCGTTTTCTTCTAAAACCTTAATTGAATTTTCTGCCTCTTCAGTATAATCTACACCGTCTGCTCTGTAAATCTCCCTCGCAATAGTTTCAATCTTGCTTTTAATTGGATCCGAAGTTTCATAATAAAAGTTCGGTGTACCAGGAGTTTCATCAACTATTTTCTTAATTTTTGTCGCAAGATCAAGTCCGCCTTCACCGCCTCTGGCGACTACTTCACTGAGAGAACTTGGAACTCCCATTTCCTCACAAAATTTACGTACGATGTCCAGTTCTGCAGGAGTATCAGTTGGAAAGCGGTTGATTGCAACCACCACAGGCAAACCGTACTTTTGTACATTTTCTGCATGTGTTCGTAAATTTTCACAACCAGTCTTTAAGGCTGCAAGATTTTCTGTACTCAAGTCTTCTTTTTCAACACCACCGTGAAATTTTAAGGCACGGACGGTTGCAACCAGAACTGCACCGTTTGGCTTTAAACCAGCCTGTCTGCATTTGATATTGACAAATTTTTCTGCACCTAAGTCTGCAGCGAATCCTGCTTCTGTTACAACATAAGGTGCTAATTTTAGCGCTAAACGAGTGGCACTGACACTGTTTGAACCATGAGCGATATTTCCAAAAGGTCCGCAATGGACAAAAACTGGTGTGTGTTCACAGGTTTGTACAAGATTTGGTTTCAGTGCGTCTTTTAAGATAACGCAGAGTGAACCGATACAGTTTAATTCTCGTGCAAAAACAGGTTTCCCGGCAGTGTTATAAGCAACAACAATCCGTCCGAGACGTGCACGCAGATCCTCGATGTCAGAGGCCAGTGCCATAATTGTCATCACTTCTGAAGCAGCAACAATGTCAAAACCAGTTTTGTGCGGAAAGCCATCGAATTTTGAACCAAGTCCAATTTCTCCATTACGCAATTGACGGTCACATAAATCTATCGTTCTTCTCCATGTCACTTTTTCCGGATCAATTTCTAGCGGATTGTCAAAATGCATTGAGTTATCAAGAACAGCAGATAATAAATTATGTGCTGCCGCGATTGCATGAAGATCTCCTGTGAAGTGCATATTGATGTCTTCCATAGGTAAAACCTGTGAAAAACCACCTCCTGCAGCACCTCCTTTTATACCAAATGTCGGACCCATGCTGGGTTCACGTAACGCCAGAGCATGCTTGACTCCGAGTTGTCCGAAGGCTTGCGCCAGTCCAATTGATGTACATGTTTTACCTTCACCAGCAGG